>NZ_JCAFRP010000002.1:0-358344 GCF_059368315.1 Stenotrophomonas sp. YJH_SMC_119
TTACGCTGGCCTGAAGGCCAAGGGCAAAGCGAGCAAGGTGGCGCTCGTGGCGGTCATGCGCAAAATGCTGGTGATCCTCAACGCCCGTAAGCGAGACGCCGAGGTGGCCCTCGGCTGCCCCTGACAAGACAGTTGCTACTGACCGCATTCGCTCACTGCGCCAGGTAGCCACCATCGATGGCGTAGTACGCGCCGGTCGCGAACGAGGCATCGTCGCTGGCCAGCCAGGCCACCAGCGCCGCCACTTCCTCGGCCGTACCCAGCCGCTTCAAGGCGTGACGGCCTTCCAGCGTGGCGCGCACCTTCGGGTCCATCTTCTCCAGCAGCGGTGTGCTGATGAAGCCCGGGCCGACCGCGTTGACACGAATGCCGTCGGCGGCATGTTCCCACGCGGCGGTCTGGGTCAGCCCGACCACGCCGTGCTTTGCCGCCGCATAAGCGGTGGAACCGGCATACCCCACCTGGCCCAGGATCGAGGCCATGTTGATGATGCTGCCGCCGCTTCCAGCGGCTCGCATTGCCCGGATCTGCGCACGCTGGCACAGGAACACGCTGGTCAGGTTGACGTCGATGACCCGCTGCCAGCCATCAATCGGATAGTCACCGCTGCTGGCGGCCGGCCCGCCGATACCGGCGTTGTTGACCGCCACATGCAGGCCGTCGAGTTCCTTGATCGTGCGCTGCACCGCCGCCTCCACCGCTGCGTCGTCGGTGACGTCCAGCGCGATGCCAATCGCCTGTGCACCGGCATTGCGCAACTGCGCCACGGTGGCATCCACCGCATCCTGCTTCAGGTCCCAGACCGAGATCCGCGCGCCGGACGCCGCCAGGGTCTGCGCCACGGCCAGACCAATGCCGGACACGCCGCCGGTCACGATCGCGGTCTTGCCGGTGAGTTGGTAGTCAATCATCTGTGTTCTCCATCAGTGGGGGTATCGAAGTGGCCTGCAGCAGCCAACCGCCCCACCCTACGCGCGTGCATGTGATGGCCTGGCTGACACCGCGTCTACGGGCGATCGTTCCAGCCATGAAACCTCAACTCAAGTTGATGTATGGAATTGCGTACGGATATGCATGCAAAACGCCGGCGTATGCTCGGCGGCATTTTCACTTTGGCCGTAATCGTCAATCGTTTTGACCCTATTGGAATCAAAAGCGCGCGAATCGAGGCGACAATGGGAAACGTTTCCAGTTTCTTCGACACACTCCATTCAACCTGGCGTTTCCCCAGCCATCCAGAGTGCCCACGCCACTGCGTCCCAGCATGCCTGCGCGGGTAACGACCGGATCCGCATCTGCGTTGCAGAGCGCGTGGGCGAGGTCATGCCAGCGTCCACCTCCAAAGTACGTGCCGAGCGATGTCCCGATACTTCACTTTTGCCGATTACCGCCGCTTCGGCCACCGTCATGGCTTCGATTACCGCGCTGACCCGGAACACCTGCGCGACGACCAGTGGGCCGGCCATGGCGAGGTCAACGAGCAGTTCCTGCGCGGCGGCATGAGCCTGATCGCCTCCGACGTCCATAATCGCTTTCCTTATGTAGCGACCGCCCAGCAGAGTCCCGGCCTGGCCATCCGCGTGATGCTGCAGGGCCAGGTCGATGTGCGCATTCCGCGACGCGGTGGTTTCACCCTGCGCGCAGGCACGGCGATGACCGCGCACCACCGCGAGCAGGTCGAGATGACCGGTGCGCATCCCGGCGAAACGCGCATGCGCGGCGTCAGCGTCATGGTGCCCGGCCAGATCGATCCGGATCTGTTCCATCTGCCGCAGCTGGAGACCGCGCTCAACAGCCACCTGGAATGCCGCCACTGGGCCATTCCGCATACCCTGCTGCCGGTACTCGGCCAGTTGTTCGACAGCCCATGGGAAGATGGCATCGACGCCTTGTGGCGCGAGGGCGTTGCTCTGCAGCTGCTGGCCGTTGGCCTGAAGGCCGAGGATCTGCAGACCGACCCTGTACGAACGCTGCGGGCCGGCCAGCGCGAGCGCCTGGAGCGCGTGCGTGCCTACCTGCATGACGAGCCCAGTCACGCCCATAGCCTGGTCGAGCTGGCCCAGCTGGCCTGCATGAGCCCCAGCTCGCTGCGCCGTCATTTCGCCCAGCAGTACGGCTGCTCGGTGTTCGACTACCTGCACGAGCAGCGCATGCGCCACGCCGAACAGGGCCTGCGCGAGGACGGCTGGACGGTCGAGCAGGCCGCCGCCGCCAGCGGCTACCGTCATCCCAGCAACTTCGCAGCGGCATTCCGCAAGCGTTTCGGCCTGGTCCCCAGCCGCTGGCGCACGGGCCCTTCGAAGGTGGGGTGAAGGCCAGTGCCCTGGTAGGTGTCGACCTTGGTCGACACGCTCCCGCGCCATCGCGAATGCCGGCCGGCGGCCGGCACTACCACACCCGCCTGAATCAACCTGCCATGGCCCAGCCCTGGTAGGTGTCGACCTTGGTCGACACGCTCCCGCGCCATCGCGGATGCCGGCCAGCGGCCGGCACTACCACGTGCTGCCGGGCTATGCCCGGCGTCATCCTCTCCGCCTCAATACACCGGCAGATCGATGTAGCTCGCCTGCGCCGCGCTGTGCCAGACCCGCTGCGTGGCCTTCTGGTAATCGCCTGGCTTGGCCAGGTAGATGTTCGGCACGTAGGTCTGCGGGTTGCGGTCGTACAGCGGGAACAGGCTGGACTGCACCTGCACCATCACCCGGTGGCCCTTCTGGAACGTGTGGTTGGCATTGGGCAGGTCGAAGCGGTACGGCAGCACCTGGTTCGCCGCCAGCGGCTTCGGATCGCTGAAGCTTTCGCGGTAGCGGCCACGGAAGATCGCCAGCGACACAGGCAGCTCGTAGCCACCCATCTCCGGCGTCGACGCTTCCTGGTCCGGATACACGTCGATCAGCTTCACCACCCAGTCGCTGTCGGTACCACTGGTCGAGGCCTGCAGGTGCACTACCGGCGCGCCGCCGATGCGCAGCGGCGCGGTCAGCGGTTCGGTGATGAAGGTCAGCACGTCCGGGCGACCATCGACAAAGCGCTGGTCCTTGACCAGCCAGGTGGTCCACATGTCGCGGTCACCGAAGCGGACCGGACGCGGCACGAACGGCACCGGCTTGGCCGGGTCGGACACGTACTCCTCGAAGTCCCCCTCGCCCGCCGCCGGCGCCTGGAACGCCAGCTTGCCGCCGGCCCGCAGGTACAGCGGCTTGCTGCTGGCAGCACAGCCCTTGTCGCAGCTGCGCGGCCAACCCTTCAGGCGATCCCAGTGGTTTTCGCCAGTGTTGTAGACCAGCACCGGCGGCGTGTCCGCCTTCGGCGCACCGTCCACCAAATACTGGTCGAAGAACGGCTTGAGTACATCACGGCGGAACTGCAGCGCGGTATCGCCATCGAACTTCAGCGCGCCCAATTCGCTGCCGCTGTAGTTCACCTGGCTGTGCCGCCACGGCCCCATCACCAGGTAATTGCGGTTGTTGCCGCTGTCGCGCCCTTCCATTGCCTGGTAGGCGTGGTTGGCGCCCCACATGTCCTCCTGGTCCCACAGGCCCTGCAGCCACATGGTCGGCACCTTCAACGGTGTTTTCGCCATCACCGCGTCCAGCGCCTGACCCTGCCAGAAGCCGTCATAGGCCGGGTGCTCGACCAGCTTCTTCCACCAGGTCAGCTGGTCCACGCCGGTGAAGCGCGCGTAATCGCCAGCCGAACCGATCCGCAGGAAAGTGCTGTAGTCGTCATAGCCGAGGCTGGGCAGCGGCGTACCCTTGCCGCGCTTCTCGGTCTGCATCGCGAAATAGTTGAAGTTGACCTGGCGGAACGCACCGTAGTTGAGCCAGTCGTCGCCCATCCAGCCATCGACCATCGGGCTCTGCGGTGCGGCCACCTTCAGCGCCGGATGCGGGTCGGTCAGCGCCATCACCACGGTGAAGCCCTCGTACGACGAGCCGAGCATGCCGACCTTGCCATTGCTCTCCGGCACGTTCTTCACCAGCCAGTCGATGGTGTCCCAGGCGTCGGTGGAGTGGTCGACTTTGGTGTTGTTCAACGGCCCGCGCAACGGCCGGGTCATCACGTAATCGCCTTCAGAGCCGTACTTGCCACGGATGTCCTGGAACACGCGGATGTAACCGCCGTCGACGAACACCTCGTCGCCCTGCGGCAGCAGGTCGCGCATGCGCGGCGAATCACTGCGGCTGGCGCGGCCAGCGGCATCGTAGGGCGTGCGGGTCAGCAGGATCGGGGCATTGCGGGCGCCCTTGGGCACCACGATCACCGTATACAGCCTGGTGCCATCACGCATCGGCACCATCACCACGCGCTTGTCGTAGTCACGACCGACATCGGGGGCAACGAAGGGCTTGCCGCTGATGTCCGGGGTCATCGGCGGGGTATCGGCGGCCAGCACGGTGCTGGACAGGCAAAGGGCAATGGCTACAGCGACGGCACGCACACGCATGGACAACCCCTCCCGGCAGGAAAGCCTCAAGCCTACTCCTGCCTTGAGCCGTGAGGTGTGGGCGGGCTTTGCATTCTGCGGCGGATGCAGGCAGGACTGATGGCACATGTGCCCGCGGTGCCGCCGCGCTCGCCAACGACCGGTAGTGCCGGCCGCTGGTCGGCAACTTCATGATCCTGGGGCGCGTTACGCGGTTGCCGGCCAGCGGCCGGCACTGCCGGTCAGGCCATCGGCACTTCGTGCAACGCAAGCCAACGCCAACGCCCCTGCTCCTGGCGCAGCACCGCCAGCGACTCTCGCCATGTGGGCCGGCCGCCATCGAGCGAATGCCCTTCGCGATAGCGCAGCACCGCCAGCGGTGACAGCGCATCCACCGCCTGCACGGCTTCGATGGAAATCTGCAGCCCTGGACGCGCGCCATGACCACCCGCGAACAGTGCCTGCACGGCATTCCGGTCCAGTCTGCGACCCGCGATGCCGACCATGCTGAAGTCCGCGCAGAAATGCGCCATCAGATCGTCCAGCGCATCGGCGCCGACATCGGCACGGAACCAGGCCTGCAGCTTGTCGTGCAGGTGGTGGACTTCATGTTCTGCGGTGATATCCATCAGGCATTCTCAGGTTGCGAAAGGGAAACAGAGTGCGAGTGGCGCAACAGCGCCATCGGCAACAGCGTCATTGCGGCGGCCAGACCCAGAGCCACGCTGGTGGCGCGTGCTGGCAGCCACTGCATGGCCAGCGCCAGCAACAGCGCAATGGCGGCAGTACCAAGGCAGAAACTGAGCTGACGGTTGAGGTTCCAAAGGGCACTGGCATCGCCCAGCGCTTCACCCTCCACGCCGTGGAAAGCCAGCGTCTGCGCGGTACTGCTGCACAGGCTGCCACCGGCGCCCATCAGCGCGAACAGCAGCCCGGCCAACGCGAAGGCCGGCTGCGGCAGCATCGCCATCAACAGCAGGCCGCTGGCCTGCAGGATCATTCCCATACGCAGTACCGTGGCCGGGCCGAAGCGCGCCAGCAGGCGCTTGCTGGCCGTGATCGCAATGGCCGAGGCCAGCGCCCAGGGCAGCATCAACGCGCCGATGCGTGCCGCGCTGTAACCGGCCTGGTGCAGCTGCAGGGTACTGACCAGCTGACTGCCGATGAACACACCGGGCACTGCCAGATAGACCAGCATCGCCAGGCGCAGGCCCCGATGGGACAGCAGCGACCAGCGCAGCAGGGGCTGCGTCTGCTGCCGTGCATGCCGCAGGTGTGCCGCCGCCAACAGCATTGCGATCAACAGCATTACGGCACCGGCGGCCCGATGGCCGGGTTCACCCAGCCAGGTCAGCGCCAGCAGCAACGCGCCCAGCGCCAGCATCGCGGTAGACAGCGCATAGGCCTGCAGGCGCGGCGCACTGCGCGCGCCATCGGCCGGCATCCAGGCCAGCACCAGCCCGATCGCCACCACGGCCGGCGGCAGGCTGGCCCAGAGCACACCGCGCCAGGACAACCACTGCACCAGCAGCCCACCGAGCGCGGGCGCCAGTGCCGGCACCAGCAGCGCCACCAGCAGGATGCGGCGGGTCAGCGCGCCACGCTGGTCGGACGTGCATTGTCGGTACGCTGCCGCCTGTGCCACCGGAATCAGCAGGCCACCGGCCAGCCCCTGCAGCAGGCGCCAGCCCAGCAGCCAGCCGATACCCGGTGCGGCGCCGGCCAGCACAGCGGCAACCGCGAACAACAGCAACGCCACCAGCAGCAGGCGACGCTCACCACAGCGCGCGGCCAACCAGGGCGCCAGCGGAATCACCACGCTCAGGCCCAGCATGTAGGCGGTGCCCACCCAGGCCAGGGTACCGACATCAGCGTGCAGTTCCGCTGCCAGTGCCGGATAGGCCACCGTGGCGATGAACATGTTGACCAGATCCAGGGCGAACGCCAGCAGGAAGATCGCCTCATGGCGCAGGCGGGGGGACGGCATCGGCGGCGCTCCAGCAGGGAAGCGGCCAGCATGCCGTGCGGGCCTTGTTGGAAAAACACGACAGCAACTGCAACACTGTCAAATCCACTTTGACAATGAATTGCCATGGTCAGCCTCGATCGCTTCGATATCTTCCGCGCCGTGGTCGAGGCCGGCAGCCTCACCGCAGCAGCTGATCGGCTCGGCCTCAGCCGCGCGGTGGTCAGCTTCAACCTGAAGCGGCTGGAGCAGGAGCTGGGCGTGACCCTGCTGTTGCGCAGTACCCGCCACTTGGCCCTGACCGAGGCCGGCGAACAGTTCCTGCAGCACTGCGTGCAGGCGTTGGACGCCGCACAGGCAGCGATCGATGCCGCGCGCCGCGACCAGCACCAGCTTCAGGGCGTGCTGCGCCTGACCACCACGCCGGAGTACGCCCAGCTACGCTTGATTCCTGCGCTGGAGGCGTTCCGTGCGCGGCACCCGGCGCTGCAGCTGCACCTGTCCACGTCTCCCGCGCCGGCGGACCTGATTCCCGAGCGCTTCGACCTGGCGATCCGTCTTGGCCGTCTGCCGGATTCGGGCCTGCACGCCAGCGAACTGGAACGCCATCCACTGTGCCCCGTGGCGGCTCCGTCCCTGCTGGCACGCCTGCCCTCTGCCGATGCTGCCGACGACCCCGTGCAGCTGGGCACCCTGCCCCGCCTCGGCTACCCGCGCCTGGCCGACGTGCCGGTGGTGGCGCCGGATGGCAGCGACGCCCTGTTTGCCACCAACCCGGGCAATGCGGTGGTGCGCGTAGATGGTGCCAGCAGCCTGCGTGCCTTCGCCGTGGCCGGCGCCGGGGTCACCGTGCTGCCACGCTGGCTGATCGAGGACGACTTGGCCCAGGACCGCCTGCGCCCGGTGCTGCGCCAGCACCGCTTCCCGCAGCAGAGCGTATACGCGGTCTACCCGCACAGCACGCAGCCCTCACCGAAGGTGCGGCAGCTGATCGATTTCCTGCGCGGGTGGTTTGGCAAATGAAAAAAGGGACGGAGGGGATTAAGTCGTTTATGCATAAACGACTTAATCCCCTCCGTCCCCTTTTTCAGACACGGCCCTGTGCGGGCCGTGTCTTCAGGCATCAGCGCAGCACCTGCTCCACCAGCTGCACGTCCACGCTCTGCAGCGGCTCGGCCGCATTGCGGGACAGCTGCACCTGGTAGGTGCCGCTGTCGATCTTCCACTGGCGCGCCTGTGCATCGTAGTGGGCCAGGGTCTTCGGCTCGGCTTCGATGCGGATGCGGCGCTGTTCGCCCGGCTGCAGGTTCACCTTGTCATAGCCGATCAGGCGGATCGGCGTGGTGCTGCCGGCCGGAAGCTTCAGGTACAGCTGGGCCACGTCGGCACCGGCACGCTTGCCGGTGTTGCGGATGTCGACGCTGGCGACCAGGCGCGAGCCCTCCACGCTCACCTTCAGGTTCTCATAGGCGAATGAGGTGTAGGACAGGCCATGGCCAAAGGAGAAGGTCGGGGTCAGACCCTTGGCCGCCATCCACTTGTAGCCGACGTTGGCGCCTTCGATATCGAAATCGAACACATCACCAAACGGCTTGGCCGGCTTGAAGCCGAGGCCGTCGATGTGCGGGCGTGGCAGCTGCGATTCGTCCGTCACCCAGGTCACCGGCAGGCGGCCGGACGGATTGACCTGGCCGGTCAGCAGCGCGGCAATGCCTTCGCCACCGCGGATGCCCGGATACCAGGCCTGCAGCATCGCCGGCACCTGCGCCAGCCACGGCGTGCGCACCGGGCCGTTGGTTTCCAGCACCAGCACGGTCTTCGGGTTGGCCTTGGCCACTGCCGAGATCAGGGCATCCTGGTTGTCCGGCAGCTGCATGTCCGGCAGGTCCACCGATTCGGCGGCCCACTGGGTGGCGAACACGATGGCCACGTCAGCCTGCGCGGCGGCCTTGGCCGCAGCGGCGGCATTGATCCCGTCCACATACTCGATGGTCGCGTCCGGGCGCGCCGCACGCAGCGATTCCAGCGGCGAGGACGGGTGGAAGATCACCGGGCCCGGCCAGGTGGTCGGCATCACGCCCGGCACCGCATTGGTGCCCTTTGCGGTCACGCCCACCATCGACGAACCACCGCCACCGATCACGCCCTTGTCGGCATGGCCACCGATGATGACGATGCGCTTCACG
Organism: Stenotrophomonas sp. YJH_SMC_119; assembly: GCF_059368315.1. NCBI lineage: Bacteria > Pseudomonadati > Pseudomonadota > Gammaproteobacteria > Lysobacterales > Lysobacteraceae > Stenotrophomonas > Stenotrophomonas sp. YJH_SMC_119. The sequence goes on from NZ_JCAFRP010000002.1 coordinate 8,579, forward strand.
CTGTCGGCCAGCGGCAGCAGGTTGCCCTCATTGCGCAGCAGCACGCTGCCCTCTTCCACCGTGCGCTGGGCAACGGCGAAGCCGGCCTCGGCATCGACCTTCTGGTGCTGCGGCGGGTTGTCGAAGCTGCCATGCAGGAACATCGTGCGCAGGATGCGCGCCACCATGTCGTTCAGGCGCGCCTGCGGCACCACGCCACCGTGCACGGCCAGGCGCAGCGGTTCGTCGAAGAACACCGCCGCGTCGAACACTTCACCGGCCGACTGCTGATCGAGGCCGGCCAGCGCCGCCTTCGAGCCACTGTGCACGCCACCCCAGTCGGACATCACGAAACCGGGGAACTTCCATTCCTGCTTCAGCACCTGGTTCATCAGGTAGCCGTTCTCGCAGCCGTAGGTGCCGTTGATCTTGTTGTACGAGCACATCGCCACGCCCGGGCGACCGGCTTCCAGCGCGATCTCGAAGGCCAGCAGGTCCGACTCGTGCATGGCCTGTTCGCCGATGCGCACGTCGTGGAAGTTGCGGCGGGTCTCCATGTCGTTCAGCGCGAAGTGCTTCATCGAGGAGATCACGTGCTGGCTCTGCACGCCCTGGATCAGCGCGCCAACCATCGAGCCGGCCAGCAGCGGATCTTCACCGGCATATTCGAAGTTGCGGCCGTTGCGCGGGTCGCGCTGCAGGTTGACGCTGCCCGACAGCAGGATATTGAAGCGCTGCTGCCATGCCTCGCGACCCATCGTGGCGCCACCGGCGAAGGCGACTTCACGGTTCCAGCTCGATGCGGTGGACGGGCCCGACGGCATCGCCGTGGCGAAATCGCCCGGGCGGATGCCACCCGGATTGGTCACGCCGACGCCGGCATCGGCCGATTGCTGCGACGGAATGCCCAGCCGCGCCACGCCCGGCACGAAACCGGCCGAACCGACTGCGCCTTCCGGCAGCGGGCCACCGTCCTTGCCCAGCCCGAAGTAGCTGTGCAGCATCTGGAACTTCTCATCCTCGGTCATCGCCTTCAGCAGCAGCGCAGCGCGCGCGTCGGCGTTGAGGGTGGTGTCCATCCACGGCCTGTCGCCATGCGTGTCGGCGGCGTAGGCCAGGGTCAGCAGGGTGGCGCGCAGGGTACTGCCTTCCACCTTGAACGGCGCACTGCTGGCGGCCTGGAAGCCATCGCTGAAATAGCTGGCATCGGCTTCCAGCGCGACACGCGCCGGATCGAAGCCTGCGGCCTTGGCCGATTCACCGGCCACCGCGCCGAGCAGCACCGCCGGTGCACCCAGCCGCGAACGGGTGACCAGCGCTGGCAGCTGCGCCGCACCTGCACCGGCATCGGTATAGACCGCCACGGTGTGGCGGCCGTCGTCCAGGCGCAGGTAGTTCAGGCCCGGCTGGTCGGGGCCGGATTCAGCGGCGATCGGCAACCGGGTCAGCACGGCCTGGCCGCGCTGGGTCTGGCCATCATCCTTGCCGGCAGCAATGAAGCGGTACGCGTAGCCCAGGCCATCGGCCAGCACCTGCAGCGGATCGACCTGGCCGATGCCGCGCTGCACCTGGCGCACGCTCACCGCGTCCACCTGCAGGGTCTTCAGCTGGGCGGCCAGGGCCGGCATCGCCTCGGCGGTCGGGGCCTGTTCCAGGGTCAGCACAGTGAACGCGGCGGGGTCGGCCCAGGCCGGGGCGGCCAGTGCGGCAGACAGGGCCAGGGACAGTGCAAGCGGCTTTGTAAACGTTTTCATCGGCAGGCGTAATTCCGTTGCCAAGGCAATCGGTCCAGGGAAAGTGCCGCCGAAGGGTGCAGCGTTCATGCCGCGCAGGGGTTGCCAGGCAACGTCCCGCAGGCCGATGGACGGGCCGGTCTGCGCGCGGGACCCTCCTCCCGGCGTGACAACCTGCCTGCCCGGGCCGCGCAGGGCGACCCAATCCTGTGAAGATTGTGCGAGGGCGTTCACACCTGTCAACAGGACCTAAGTCACAGGGGCAACCCGGCCAGCGGTTATCAGGCCATCACCGGCGGTCATCAGCGCGCCGCGCGAGGCTGCCGATAATGAGGGTCCCTGGCCACGAACCGAGCCCATGACCGTCCATCGCGACTTCGACCATCTCTGGCGCGACCGCTGTGACACCTCCAGCCAGCGCGCGCCGCGCGTGTTGATCCGGGTGTTCGTGGCCCCGGGTGAGCTGGAGCGCAGCGTGGCGTTCTACGAGCAGCTGCAGGGTGTGGTGGCCGATGCGGGGTTCCCGTTTCCGGAGGCCGGGCTGCGTCTGGCGATGGTCGGTGCGTTCCTGTTGATCGAGGGCAGCGAGACGGCGCTGGCGCCGTTCACTTCGACCACGGGAACGCTGCTGGTCGACGATGTTCGGCCCTATCACGACAAACTGGTCGCGGCTGGCGCCGAGATCATCTTCCCGTTGCAGGTGGTACCCACCGGGGCGGCGTTCAACGCGGTGCATCCCGATGGCACGGTGGTCGAGTACGTGCATCACCGGCCGGATCCGCACGGCCGGTGAGGGGACGGCCGGGCTGCGCCCGGCACCCGCAGAGGCAACGGCCAAAGCAACAGCGGGGCTCCTGTGGGTAGGCGGGGTGGGTCCGTTGGCGGGGGACGCCGTGAATCCGTCCCTGGAGGCTCGGTCGCGCCATCCATGGCGCTCACGCCCCCGCCAACGGACCCACCCCGCCTTAGACAATTTCTCGCAACCTGCAGTAGATCCACGCCATGCATGGATGCTCTTCGTTTCATTGTCGAAATATTTGATTTCGATGGAGATTCATCCACGCATGGCGTGGATCTACAATCCCTCCATGTCCTCCCCCTCCCTACCCTGGAATGGCACGTTGCAGCTGGATGCTCACGTGGCCGTGCTGCAGGGCCATGCCGGTGGCAGCGCCTCGCATGCGCACTACGCCCATCAACTGCTGTTGAGCGACGGTACGCCCTGGCAGATCGAAGTCGATGGCGTACGGCAGCAGGGCCAACGGCTGTGGCTGCCGTCCTTCCAGACGCACGCGATTCTGTCGGCGCCGGAAGCGGGCTGTACGGTGTTCCTTGAGCCGGCGCATGCCGACCTCGAACAGATCCAGCAGCACCTGCACGCGCTGCCGGGCACTGCGATGGAACTGCACGACTGGCTGCCACGGTTGAGCCGCCCACAGCCGCTGGACCGCCGCGTGCAGGCGGCGTTGGCCCGTATTGCCCAGCACCTGCCCGGCCCGGTGCCGGCCGCCGATATCGCCGAGGCGGCGCACCTGTCGACCAGCCAGCTGCACCGGCGTTTCCAGTCCGAGCTGGCAGTGACCCTGCGCGGCTGGGTGCTGTGGCAACGGTTGCGCCGCGCGCTGATGCATCATCTGAGCGGTCACAACCTGACCGACAGTGCGCATGCCGCTGGATTCGCCGATCTGGCCCATCTCTCGCGCAGCCTGCGCGGCATGTTCGGCATCGGTGCCGCGCAGCTGCAGGGCCTGCAGCTGAACGCGGCCTGACATGTTCAATCATTCGCGCCTGCGCAGGCCTTCCGGCAACTCCGGCACCTCGCCATGCGGCAGTTCGCGGAACGGTGCCAGCAGCTGCCCCGGATAATCGCGCGGATAGTCCGGTTGGCTGCCGATGCCAAGGTCGCGTTGCTGCAGCCGATAACCCGGCGCATCGAAGGCGGTCCCCAGCAGATGGTCCCAGGCGGTCAGGAACAGGCCGAAGTTGACGTCGCCCGCGGTGCCGTAACGCATGTGGTGGAAGCGGTGCAGCGGCGCCCAGGCCATCACCCGACCCAGCACGCCGGGACGCATGTCCACGTTGGAGTGCTGCAGCAGCAGCTGGATGGCAATGGCGAAAGCCAGCACCGCAGCCACCGGCATCGGCAGGCCCAACAGCAGCAGCGGCAGCACGCCGCCCACCGCTTCGGCCGCCTGATGCAGCGGGTGTTTCATCAGCCCGTTGAAGCCGTACATGCGGGTGACGCTGTGGTGCACCGCATGCAGCCGCCACAACCAGCCGATGCGATGGCTGGCGTAGTGCACCAGGGTGATGCCCAGATCAGCGCAGACGATGGCCAGCAGCACCTGCAGCGCGAATGGCCACTGCACCGGCCACAACTGCCACGGAATGATTGCCGCCAGCAGCGGCACCGCCGCGATCGACAGCAGGTTCAGGCTTTCGTTGACCAGTGCATGCAGGCTGTCACGCAGGCTGTCGCCGTGGTCGTGGTTGAACGCGGGGTCGTACGGCCAGGCACGCTCGGCGGCGAACGAGACCGCGATGGCGGCCGCCAGCAAGGCCAGCAGCCACAACGGATCACCGTGGCAATGGCCGACCCAGACGACGGCAGTGGCAACGAAGCCCAGCAGGAACAGCGGGGCATACAGGCGGAGCATCCAGTGCTTCATGGGCAACCCGGAAAGTGAGGGGCCTGCATGCTGGCGCCGCGTATGGGGTGCTGGCTTGAACAAACAGCGCAACCCGCACGCACCGGGTAGACGCCGACCTTGGTCGGCGCCGCGTTTCCCACATCCACGCATGGCGCGGCTCTACAATGGCGCCCTCATCGCGCCCGGGGCCGGCATGGATTCCTTCAACCTGATGCGTGCCTTCCGCCGCATCGTCGAACGCGGCGGGCTGGCCCGCGCTGCCGAAGACCTCGGCATGTCGCCCGCCGGCCTGAGCAAACAGCTGCGCACGCTGGAAGCGCATCTGGGCGTGGTACTGCTGCAGCGGACCACGCGGCGCATGAGCCTGACCGAGACCGGCCACGCCTATTACCGCGAATGCTGCCGCCTGCTCGACGAGCTGGACGCATTGGAACGCGGCATCGCCGAACAGCGCGGCGACGTGGCCGGGCGCCTGCGCGTGAACGCGCCGCAGTCGTTCGCACTGAGCACGCTGTCGCCGCTGCTGCCACGCTTCCTGCAGCAGCATCCGCAGCTGTCGTTGGATCTGGTGATGGAAGATCGCCTGCTCGATGCAGTCGGTGAGGGTTTCGATGTATCGCTGCGGCTGCGTGCCGAGCTGGATGATTCACGCCTGGTGGCGCGCCGGCTGGCGTCGCTGCAGCAGGTGCTGTGCGCGGCCCCGTCCTACCTGCGGCAGCATCCGGCACCGCAGGCGGTGGACGATCTGCAGGCGCACAGCGTGCTGGCCTACAGCCTGTCCGACTCGCCCGGCAGCTGGCCGCTGCTCGGCCCCGATGGCCAGGTGACGATCACCCTGCCGGCGCGCGTCACCGTCAACAACAGCCTGCTGCTGCGCGACCTGCTGGTGGCCGGCATGGGCATCGGCGCCCTGCCCTCGTTCCTGGCGGCACCGGCACTGGCCCGTGGCGAACTGCAGCAGGTGCTGCCCGACCACCGCTATCCGCCACGCTTCGTGCATGCGGTCTACCCCACCTCGCGCCACCTGCAGCCCAAGGTGCGTGCCTTCATCGATTTCCTGCACGCCGAGCTGCCCGGCTGCGCCGGCCTGGATTCGTAACCGCCAGCGAAAACTGAGCTGCCCGCGGCGTGCTGTTTCGGCCACGCCGCGCTGCCTAATCTGCCGCCTCCCCTCTCACCGATGGCAGGCAGATGTCTTCCGTTCCTTCCCCCGCCACCGCCGCGCCGGTGGTCGATTTCTTCCACGACGTGGTCTGCGGCTGGTGCTTCGTGCTGGCCCCGCGCCTGCAGCAGGTCTCGGCCGAACTCGGCATCCAGGTGCGCCACCGCAGCTTCGTGCTGCAGGACTCGCGCGCGCAGATGGTCGAGGTGTTCGGCTCGATGGAGCGCGCCAAGGCGATCATCCTGCGCCACTGGACCGACTGCGCCGCGCATGAAGACACCGCGCGCATCGATATCGAAGGCATGCGCGCACAGGACTTCGAGTATCCGTCCGGCTGGCTCGGCGCACTGGCCTGCCAGGCCGCCGGCATGCTCGGTGGCAACGACGCCCATGGCGCGATGTTTGATGCCGTGCAATGGGCGCACCTACACCAGCACCGCAACATCGGCGACGCCGAAGTACTGCTGGATATCGCCGAATCGCTGGGCCATCCACGTGGCGCCTTCGCTGACCACATGCGCAGCGACGCAGTACGCCAGCGCGTGCAGGCCGATCGTGCCGAAGCCGCTGCCCTCGGCATCCGTTCCATACCCACCGTGATCGGCGGCAACGGCCTGCGCCTGCAGACCCTGCCGCTGCCACACCTGCGCCAGGCCCTGGCGCCTTTGGTCGCGGCCTGAGCCGCACCCTCCCCCACCCTGCAAGGAGATTCCCCATGACCCCACGTACCCTGGCCACCGCGCTGGCCCTGCTGCTGGCCGGCACCGCCGCTTCCACCACCGTGTCCGCACACGAACGCGTTCCCTCCGGCCAGCAGGTCGGCACCAGCCCCTGGGGGCCGAAGGACGAGATCGGCCGCCTCAACCTGATCACCGAAGCCTCGCGTGCGGCGATCCTGTCACGGGTCAGCGGCGGCAAAGCCTATGACCTGGCCACCGAATACTACGTCGGCATGCCCAGCTGGCAGGATGCCGGCGACCCGCACTACCAGTTCTGGATGACCCACACCCCGCGCGGCACGGTGATGGACGACCCGATGGGCGTGGGCGAGACCATGAACCTCACCCGCAGCTACACCGGCACCGCATTCTCGATGTACAGCCACACCGGCACCCACATCGATGCGCTGAACCACTTCGGCATCCACGGGAAGATCTGGAACGGCTTCGAGGCCGACAAGCACCTCGGCGACCGTGGCTGGAATGTCACCGGCATCGAGAAGTTCCCGCCGCTGATCGCGCGTGGCGTGCTGATCGACGTGGCCGCCGCCAAGGGCGTGGACATGCTGCCTGACAGCTACCGCGTCACCCGCCAGGACCTGAAGGATGCGCTGGCACGCCAGAAGGTGAAACTGCAGCAGGGCGACGTGGTGCTGATCCGCACCGGCCGCATGCGCCTGTTCGAGCAGCCCAGGGCCTACATGGCCAACCCGCCGGGCATGGGCCTGGACGCGGCACGCTTCCTGGTCGAGGACAGCGGCGCGATGATCGTCGGTGCCGACAACCTCAGCTTCGAGACCTTCCCCTCGGAGGTGTCCGACGACTACGTGCCGCTGCACACCTACCTGCTGGCCCAGCAGGGCGCGCCGATCATCGAGCTGGTGGCGCTGGACGAACTGGCCCGCGACAAGGTCTACGAGTTCGCCTTCATCGGCGGCCCGCTGAAGATCCGCGGCGGCGATGCCGCGCCGCTGCGCCCGGTGGCGCTGCCGGTGCGCCCGTAACCAGGGCCTGTGGGTGCCGACCTTGGTCGGCACTCCTTTACCCCCTTCAGCAACCTGAAACCGGACCCTCCGATTTCATTAGTAATTCTACTCACAAAACGAGTAGCATGTCTGGTCTCAGCCCCTGATACCGGCCCGTCGATACTCGCGCCATGCCCGCTGTTTCCGCCCGTTCCTGCCGTTTCCAGCCCGCCCGGCGCCTCCCCTGGAGGGCCGGCTGATGGGTGCCGTCGTCGCCCTCGACCGGCTGCTGGACGGGCGCCAGCTGTGGCGCGGCCCGGCCCGCCAGGGGCCGGCCAGCGACCACCTGGCCAGCGGCCACCCGGCACTGGACGCACGCCTGCCCGGCGGTGGCTGGCCCACCAGCGGGCTGTGCGAGGTACTGCAGGCGGCGCCCGGGGTGGGTGAGCTGGCGCTGGTCTGGCCGGCGCTGGCCAAGCTGAGCCTGCGCGACCGCCCGATCGTGCTGGTCGCCCCGCCCTATCGCCCGCATGCCCCGGCCTGGGCGGCAGCCGGGCTGGACCTGGCCCAGCTGCAGATCATCCACGCAGCGCCGAAACAGGCGCTCTGGGCCACCGAGCAGTGCCTGCGCTCTGCCGCCTGCGCGGCGGTGCTGTGCTGGCCGCACCAGGCCGACGACCGCGCCCTGCGCCGGCTGCAGGTCGCCGCCGACAGCGGCCAGTGCCTGGGCTTCGTGTTCCGCGAGGCGCAGGCGGCGCGCAATCCCTCTCCGGCCAGCCTGCGCCTGCAGCTCGACCACGGCCAGGTGCGGGTGCTGAAGTGCCGAGGCGGCCTGCCGCCGGCGCAGCCGTTGCCGCTGGCCATCGCCCACTGAGGCCGCGCCATGCACTGGGCCTGCCTGTTGTTGCCGCAGCTGGCGCTGGACAGCGTGCTGCGCCTGCAGCCGGATCCGCAGCGCCCACTGGTGCTGCTGCAGGGGCCGGCACAGCGTCGCGTACTGCGTGCGGTCAGCCCGTCGGCACGCGCAGCGGGGCTGCGCCCGGGCATGCTGCTGTCGGCTGCGCAGGTGCTGGTGCAGGACATGCACCTGCACGATTACGATCCCAACGCCGAACAGCACACCCGGCAGCTGCTGGCCAGCTGGGCCTACGCCTACAGCTCGCAGGTCAGCCTCGATTTCCCGCATGCACTGGTGCTGGAGATCGGCGCCAGCCGCGCCCTGTTCGGTGACTGGCTGACGATCCAGCAGCGGCTGCGCAACGAACTGCACGAACTCGGCTTCCGTCACCGTCTGGTGGCCGCACCTACCCCACATGCCGCGCGCGTGCTGGCCAACGTCCACGACGGCCTCGGCATCGATGCACAGCAACTGCCGGCGGCGCTGGCGCAGTTGCCCCTGCCGCGCTGCGGCCTGCCCAACGAGGCGGTGACGGTGCTCGGCCGCTCCGGCCTGCGCACGCTGGGCACAGTGCTCGAGCTGCCGCGCGACAGCCTGGCCCGGCGCTTTGCCCCCGAGGTCCTGCAGCAGCTGGATGCACTGCGTGGGCTACCCACCGCGCCACTGCGCTACTACCAGCCACCGGACCGTTTCGATGCACGCATCGAATTCGAGTACGAGATCGAATCCAGCCAGGCCCTGTTGTTCCCGCTGCGTCGCCTGCTGCTGGACCTGGCCGCGTTCCTGTGTTCGCGCGATGGCGGCGTGCAGCGCTTCGACCTGCATTTCGAGCACGATCTGCTGCCGGCCAGCGTGCTGACCATCGGCCTGCTGGCACCGGAACGCGATCCCGCGTTGCTGTTCGAGATCGCGCGCAACCGCATGGAAGCGTTCGCCCTGCCGGCCGGCAGCCGCGCACTGCGCCTGCAGGCCGAACAGCTGCCACCGTTCGTGCCCGCCGCGCGCGACCTGTTCGACACCCGGCCGGCACAGGCGATGCCCTGGAACCAGCTGCGCGAGCGCCTGCGCGCGCGGCTGGGCGATGACGCCGTGCAGCCGCTGGCGGTGCAGGCCGACCATCGCCCCGAACGCGCCAGTGGCAGCCAGCCCGCAGCCAAGCCTCCGTCGTACTGGCCGCTGCGCCCTGGCTGGTTGCTGGACACCCCGCAACCGCTGCGTGATCCGCGGCTGCGCATCGTCACCGGGCCGGAGCGGATCGAATCGGGCTGGTGGGACCAGGCCGACGCGCGCCGCGACTACTACGTGGTGGAAACCGCACACGGCCAGCGCGGCTGGGCTTTCCGTGAGCGCAACGATCCGCATGCGCCGTGGATGCTGCACGGCTGGTTCGGCTGAGCCGCCATGTACAGCGAACTGCCCGGCTACGCCGAACTGCACTGCCTGTCGGCCTTCAGTTTCCAGCGCGGCGCTTCGATCGCCGAAGAGCTGTTCGCGCGCGCCGCCGGCCAGGGCTACCGCGCGTTGGCGATCACCGACGAATGCTCGCTGGCCGGCATCGTGCGTGCCTGGCAGGCGGCGAAGGCGCATGGCGTGGCGCTGATCGTCGGCGCCGAATTCCAGGTCGAGGACGGACCCAAGCTGGCCCTGCTGTGCACCGACCAGGCAGCCTATGCCGGGCTGTGCCAGTTGATCACTACCTGTCGGCGGCGCGCGGCCAAGGGCGAGTACCGTTGCCTGCGCGAGGACCTGCTCGGCCTGCCCGACGGCCTGCTGTGCCTGTGGCTGGACCGGCAACCGGCCGCCACCGACCTGGAACTGCTGCGCGCCGGCTTCAATGATCGGCTGTGGCTGGCGGTGGAACTTCACCACGAGCACGACGACGCACGCCGCCTGCAGCAGCTGCAGGCCTTCGGCGAACGTCACCGCCTGACGCTGGTCGCCAGTGGCGATGTGCACATGCACGTGCGACGCCGCCGCGCCCTGCAGGACACGCTGACCGCGATCCGCCATCGTTGCAGCGTGGCCGAAGCCGGCTGGCGCCTGTTTCCCAACGGCGAGCGCCACCTGCGCCCGCGCACCGCGCTGGCCCAGCTGTATCCCGCCGAACTGCTGGCCGAGACCCTGCGCATCGCCGAACGCTGCCACTTCACCCTGGAACAGCTGCAGTACACCTATCCACGCGAGCTGGTGCCGGAGGGGCATGACCCGGACAGCTGGCTGCGCGAGCTGGTCGAAGAAAAGATTCCCTGGCGTTGGCCAGAAGGCATCAAGGACGCACAGCGCAAGCAGATCGAACATGAGCTGGCGTTGATCCGGGAGAAAAACTACGCCTCCTACTTCCTTACCGTGCATGACATCGTGCGCTTCGCCCGCAGCCAGGACATCCTCTGCCAAGGGCGTGGCTCGGCGGCCAATTCGACGGTGTGCTTTGTGCTGGGCGTGACCGAGATCGATCCTGCGCGCAGCAATCTGTTGTTTGAACGCTTCATCTCCGCCGAGCGCAATGAGCCGCCGGACATCGACATCGACTTCGAGCACGAGCGCCGCGAGGAAGTGCTGCAGTACGTGTTCAAGCGCTATGGCCGCGAGCGCGCCGCACTGACCGCAGTAGCAATCAGCTACCGTGGCCGCAGCGCGATCCGCGACGTCGCCCGTGCGCTCGGCCTGCCGATGGACCAGGTCAACGAACTCGGCGCGGCGATGGACCACTGGGGTGGCAGCATCCCGCTGCCGGAAACCCTCCGCGAGCGCGGTTTCGATCCGGACACACCCTTGATGCGGCGGCTGCTGGCATTGACCGCCGAGCTGATCGACTTCCCACGCCACCTGTCTCAGCATCCGGGCGGTTTCGTCATCTCCGAGCATCCGCTGTCGACCCTGGTGCCGGTGGAAAACGCGGCGATGGCCGACCGCACCGTCATCCAGTGGGACAAGGACGATCTGGATGCCACCGGCCTGATGAAGGTCGACTGCCTGGCGCTGGGCATGCTCACCGCCATCCGCAAATGCCTGGCGATGTTGAAGCAGCATGGCCTGCATGAAGGACGCATGGATGCGATCCCGCCCAAGGATGCAAAGACCTTCGACATGATCTGCGCCGCCGATACCATCGGCGTGTTCCAGATCGAATCGCGCGCACAGATGGCGATGCTGCCGCGCATGCAGCCACGCACGTTCTATGACCTGGTGATCGAGGTGGCGATCGTGCGCCCTGGCCCGATCCAGGGCGACATGGTGCACCCCTATCTGGAGCGGCGCCGGATCCTGCGCGAACAGGGACCGGACGCGTTGAACGACCCGGACAACCCGCTCTACCCACCGCAGCTGGAACGCGTGTTCGCACGCACGCTGGGCGTGCCGCTGTTCCAGGAACAGGTGATGCAGCTGGCGGTGGAAGCGGCCGGCTACACGCCGGGCCAGGCCGATGCCCTGCGCCGCTCGATGGCGGCGTGGAAGCGCCGTGGCGGCCTGGAGCCGCATCGCGAGAAGCTGCTGGCCGGCATGCTCAATAACGGCTTCAGCCGCGAGTACGGCGAGCATCTGTTCGATCAGATCAAGGGCTTCGGTGATTACGGTTTCCCGGAAAGCCACGCCGCCAGCTTCGCCCTGCTGACCTATAACAGCTGCTGGCTGAAATGCCATCACCCCGCCGCGTTCACCGCCAGCCTGATCAACAGCCAGCCGCTGGGCTTCTACAGCCCCGACCAGCTGCTGCAGGACGCGCGCCGGCACGGCATCCGCGTGCTGCCGGTGGACGTGCGCCACAGCGACTGGGACTGCACCCTGGATTTCAGCAGGGGCGCGGCCGCGATCCGGCTCGGCCTGCGCCTGGTCGATGGCTGCAATGAACCCGCCGTGCAGGCCATCATGCGCGAACGTGCGCGGCGCCCGTTCGACGATGTGGGCGACCTGTGCCAGCGCACCGCCCTGGATCGCCGCCAGCAGGGCCTGCTGGCCGATGCCGGTGCGCTGCGTGGGCTCAGTGGCCATCGCCATCGTGCACGCTGGGATATCTCCGGCGTGGAAAACCGGCTGCCGCTGTTCGACCAGGCCCGCGCCACCGCCGAAGCCCGCGTGCCATTGCCGCTGCCCAGCGCATGGGAGGACATGCAGGCCGATTACCGCAGCACCGGCACCACCCTTGGCCGCCACCCGATCTCGTTCCTGCGTGCGCAGCTGCGCAGCCGTGGCTGTCTGGATGCCGCACAGCTGGTGGACCACGGTCATGGCCGTCGCGTGCGTATCGCCGGCCTGGTACGCATGCGCCAGCGCCCGCAGACCGCCAGCGGCGTCACCTTCCTCACGCTCGAAGATGAGACTGGCATGGTCAACGCCGTGGTCTGGCGGCACCTGGCCGATCGCCAGCACCGGGTGCTGGTCGATACCCAGCTGATGCAGATCGATGGCCGCCTGGAACGCGTCGATGGTGTGCAGCATGTCATCGTGCAGCGCATGCACTGCCTGGATGAGCTGCTGCAGGGACTGCGCAGCCACAGCCGCGATTTCCACTGACGCCGGGAATCACCGCGTAACGGCCACTGGGTGATGTCGAGCAGGTAGAGGTAGAGTCGACTGTCAGCCGACTTGCGCGCGCCAGCGCGGGAATCTCCGTGATCTGATCGAACAGCAGTCGACTGACAGTCGACTCTACCCATCCCCTTTTGCATCCGCTATCGTCGGCACATCCAAGGAAGGACCACCCGATGCCCCGTGCGCTGCTGCTGACCACACTGGTGGTCTCCACCCTCGCCCTGCTTGTTTCCGGCTGGACCGCCTGGAACCTGCATCGCAGCCAATCGCCACAGCGCATCATCGAAGCACGCGGCCTGGTCATCCACGATGCAAGCGGCCAGCCGCGGGTGATCCTCGGCGCACCGGTCCCCGACCCGCTCAGCCAGGGCCGCACCCAGGGGCCGCGCGCCACCGCCCTGTCTGGCCTGATCCTGCTTGGCCCCGACGGTTCCGAGCGTGGTGGTTATGGCACCAGCGACCGCGGCGGCGAAGCCCTGCTCACCCTCGACGATGCCACCGGCACTACCGAAGTATTCAAGGTCGTCGCCAACCCGGATCGCGGCGCCAGCCTGATGGTCAAGCACCAGAACAACACCGGCGCCATGCTCACCTCCTGGCAGGGCAAGCCGGAGCTGATGTTCGTCGATGACAGCGGCCAGTCCTACTACGTGCGCCCTGGCGCCAACGCCGCGCCCTGATCGGCTTCTGTAGCGTCGAGCCATGCTCGACGCTACACCCCGCACACGGCCGCCAGGTCATCGGCCAGCTGCCGCAGCTGCGTCGTCCCCAGCGCCGCACAGGTGATGCGCAGGCCATGTCCCGGCGCCGCCACCGCGAACACTTCGCCCGCCCGCACATGCCATCCGCGCGAAGCCAGTGCCAGCACCTGAGGATGGCTGTCAGCCGACAACGGCAGCCACAGGTTCAATCCCTCCATTGGCAGCGGCGTCGGCATGCCACGCGCGCGCAGCAACTCCTGCAGCGACTGCAGGCGCTGCTGGTAACGCTCACCTGCCGAGGCGATCTTCGCCCGCTGCGTTGCCGACGCCAGCACCGACGTCGCCGCATCCTGCAGCAGATGACTGACCCAGCCGGTGCCGGACGCCAATCGCAGCCGCAACCGCATCGCGGTTTCTTCATCGCAGGCCAACCAGGCCAGGCGCAGGTCGGGGCCGAGCGGTTTGGACAACGAACGCAACAGCGCCCAGCGCCGGCCATCCAGCGGCAGTACCGAGTGGTAGGCCTGCTGCGAAAGCAGCGCGTAATGATCGTCGACCAGCACCGCCACCTGCGGGTAGGCCGCCAGCAGCTGGCGCAACGCCCGTGCCCGCTTCGCATCCAGGCTGGCCCCGGTCGGGTTGTGCGCACGCGGGGTCAGCAGCACCGCGCGTGCACCGGCCTCCAGCGCCTGCCGAAGTGATTCGACCTGCATGCCATGCGCGTCCACCGCCACCGGCAACGGCGCGTGGCCCACGGCATTGAGCACATTGAGGCTGCCGAGGAAGCACGGATCCTCCACCGCGATGCGATCCCCCGGCAGCAGCCAGGCCGCCAGCAGGCGTTCAATGCCATCGACCGCGCCATGGGTCAGCTCCAGCGCATAACCCGCCGGGCAGTCCGCATCCAGCGAGGCGCGCGCCAGCGCCTGCAACCTCGGGTCGACCGTGCCCACGCCATACAGCCGCGGTGCGGCGGGGGCCAGGCGCAGGTTCGGCAGCAGGCGCGGATCCGGATTGCCACCGGCCAGGTCCTGCAGCGCCAGCCCGGGCGTACTGCCCTCGCGCGCCAGCGGCGGCGGCAGGCCACGCACCACCGTGCCGCGGCGGCCCGCCGTGCTGGCCAGGCCCGCCGCATCCAGGCGCTTGTAGGCAGCGGCCACGGTGTTGCGGTTCACGCCCAGCTGCTCGGCCAGTTCACGCACCGGCGGCAGCACGCTGCCGGCCGGCAAGCGGCCCTCGCCGATGCCCTCACGGATGCTGTCGAAGATCGACTCGGCACTGTGCCCGGTGATTTTCATTTTGTCCTATGCCAAAATATCTCTTGTCCTGTGCCAGTGTATCCCACCCTGGCCGCCCTGCATTGGAGGTGCCCGCATGCCCCTTGCCGCCGCCGACTGGCCCGTCGCCCAGTCCGTTGAACAGATCGCCGCCAACCTGGTCACGGTGCGCCAACGCATCGCCGATGCCTGCGCCCGCGTCGGCCGGGACCCGGCCAGCGTGCGCCTGCTGCCGGTCAGCAAGACCGTCGATGAAGCCCGCATCCGCATGGCGGTGGCCGCAGGCTGCCACGAACTTGGCGAGAACAAGGTGCAGGAGGCACAACGCAAGGCCGAAGCGATGGCCGACCTGGGCGTGCACTGGTCGGTGATCGGCCATCTGCAGACCAACAAGGCGCGCTACGTGGCACGCTTTGCCAGCGAGTTCCAGGCGCTGGACAGCCTGCGCGTAGCCGAGGCCCTGCAGCAGCGCCTGCAACTGGAAGAGCGCACCCTGGATGTGTTCGTGCAGGTCAACACCTCGGCCGAACCCAGCAAGTACGGACTGGAACCCGACGCGGTCGAGGCCTTCGTGCAACAGCTGCCAGCCTTCGATCGCCTGCGCGTGCGCGGCCTGATGACCCTGGCCATCTTCACCCCCGACGTCGAGCGCGTGCGCGCCTGCTTCGTGCGCCTGCGCGAACTGCGCGACCAGCTGCAACGCACCGCCCCGCCCGACCTGGACCTGTCGCAGCTGTCGATGGGCATGTCCGGTGATTTCGAAGTGGCCATCGAGGAAGGTGCCACCGTGGTCCGCGTCGGCCAGGCCATTTTCGGCGCCCGCGCCACCCCGGACAGCTTCTACTGGCCGAACAGCGGAGCCCCGGCATGAAGCACGCGGTTGTCCTGCAGCACGTTGGCTTTGAAGACCTCGGCACCCTGCAGCCACTGCTGTTGGCGCAAGGCTGGCAGCTGCAGCTGCTGCAGGCCGGCGTCGATGCGCTCGATGACGCCGAAACCGCCGACCTGCTGGTCGTGCTGGGCGGTCCCATCAGTGCCAATGACACAGGGACCTACCCCTTCGTCAACGACAGCATTGCCCTGCTGCAGCGCCGGCTGCAGCGGCAGCGGCCTACCCTCGGCATCTGCCTGGGTGCACAGCTGATGGCGCGCGCACTCGGTGCAAGTGTCGCTCCCAGTGGTGGCAAGGAAATCGGCTTTGCGCCACTGCTGCTGACCGATGAAGGCCAGCGTTCTCCGCTGCAGTCCCTGCAGGGCATTCCGGTACTGCATTGGCATGGTGAGGCGTTCGAACTTCCGGCCGGTGCACGCCGCCTGGCCAGCACGCCGGCCTGCCGTCACCAGGCCTTCGCCATCGGCAGCCACGCACTGGCCCTGCAATGCCACCCGGAACTGGACGCCCGCCAGTTCGAGCGCTGGCTGATCGGCCACACGCTGGAGCTGGCCCAGGCCGGCATCGATCCCAACGACCTGCGCGCACAGGCGCGTCGCTATGGCGCACCGCTGGCAGCGGCCGCAACCGCGATGTTCGACCATTGGCTGCAGGACCTGCCGGAGACACCGCAATGAACTACCGATTGCAGATCCACCGCGATGGCGCCCACTGGGGCCACTTCGACTGCAGCGGCCCCGATGCCCTGCAACGCATGGACGCCATTGCCGCACAGCTGCCTGCCGATCAGGGCTTCCAGCTGAAACGGCAGAAAGGTGTCGGCGAAGAGCGCATCCTGTCCAGCAATGCCGATGGCCTGCGGGTACTGGCTTCGCAGATCCAGTACCGCGACATCTGACCCGATGGTAGTGCCGGCCGCTGGCCGGCATCCGGATCTGCCGGCCAGCGGCCGGCACTACCGCGGCTGTTCGCCCGCGTGCGAAGCTTCACGCATGTTGACCCTGCAACGCGGCAACCACCACGGACTGCTCATCGCTCCGCGCTGGCCCTCCACCCGCATCCAACTGGAAGAAGAGGTACTGCAACGCCTGCTCGACGCGCAGGCGATGCTGCCTGCCGGGTTGCGCCTGCTGCTCACCCGTGGCTTCGAACCCGGCCACAGCCGTCTCGGCGGCTTCCGCCGCGCGGTACGACGGCTCGGCATCGCAGCATTCCGCACCTGCTACCCGCAACGCCGCGATGAGATCGATGCCATTTTCGGTGCCAACGGCCACGACATCGATGGCCGTCATGTCGATGTCTCACTGGTACTGCACGGCAAGCGGCTGCGGCTGCTGCCCCTGGGCGTGTTCACCCCACCGCGCTGGCAGGATCGTCGCGTTGCCCGTCATTCCGAAGCCGTCGTGCAGGTGAAGCGCAGCCTGCAGCAGTGCGGCTTCGAGCTGCATCACAACGCCACCGAAGCCCTGCAGATCCACTGCGACTATCGCCCGCGCTGACGCCGCGGTGGCCCATGCGTGCCGTGCCTCGCGCCATGGATGCAAATGATTCTCTTTTGCTGTAAGGTGCAGCCGCTGCCCTTGCCGCCGCGGGCTGTTCCCTTTCCCAGTTGTCGCCCGCCCCGTGTCCACGCCTGTCGAACCGACGGATGTCGCGCAGCTGTGCGCGGCCCATTACCGGCCGCTGCACGCCCATGTCCGCCGCAAACTCCCGCAACGCAGCGACGCCGATGACGTCGTCCAGGAAACCTGGCTGCGTGTCGTCAAAGTCGCCGCCAGCGGCCTGCTGAGCAACGGCCGCGCCTATCTGTACCGCGTCGCCCACAACCTGATCGCGGATCACTACCGGCAGCGCCAGCGCCGTCGCGAAGAGGTACTGGATGACACGCAGTTGCAGGCCATCGCCGATCCTGCACCACTGCCCGAGCAGCGACTGCTCGACGCCGAACAGCTGCGTCATCTCGATGCGATCATCGCCGCGCTGCCACCGCGCTCGCGCCAGGTGTTCCTGCTGGCGCGTGTGGAACAGATGGCCCTGGCCGAGATCGGCCGTCAGCTGGGCATCAGCCGGCAGACCGCGCACGGCCATCTGCTGCGCGCCCTCGTCGCCCTGCAGCAGGTGCCCGGCGCATGAGCCAGGACGCGATCGCGCGCGAAGCCGCACGCTGGTGGCTGGATGGACACGATGGCACCCGCGACGAGAACGCGTTCGACCAGTGGTGCCAGGCCGACCCCCGACATGCCGCGCAGTACCAGTATCTGCAGCACCTGTGGCAGGCAGGCGCGACGCTGCCCAGCCTGCAGCGGCAACAGCAGCGCAGGCAACGCCGTCGCCTGCGCGAAGCCGGCATTGCGGTTCTGTTGCTGTGTGCGCTGGGTCTCTACAGCCGCCATGCCTCGCCGCCGGTGGCGCAGGTACTGCGTACGGCCGCTGGCGAGATCCGCGATGAGACCCTTCCGGATGGTTCGCATGTCCTGCTGTCACCCGGCAGCGAAGTGAAGGTGCGCATCGATGGGCAGCGCCGCCAGCTCCAGTTGCAGCGTGGCCAGGCCTGGTTCCAGGTCGCCGCCGATGCCGACCGGCCCTTCCAGGTACACACTCCGCAGGGCACCGTCACTGCACTGGGGACCGCATTCGATCTTGCCGTGCAGGGCAACAGCAGCGTGGTCACCGTTACCGAGCATCGCGTGCGCGTGGACAGCGGCAACGCCAGCATGCTGGCCAACGACGGCGAGCAGCTGCGCTTCGATGGGCAGTCAACAGCCGATGCAACAACCACCGCCCCGGGAACACTGGCCTGGCGCGAACGGCGCCTGCACTGGGTCTCGGCCCCGCTGGCCGACGTCACGCAGGGCCTGGACCGCTGGCACGGCGGGCACACATGGGTCATCGGCGAGCAGCTGCGCCAGCAGCCGGTCACCCTGCTTGGCAGTGCCGACGGCGCAGCCAGCAACCGCGACCAGTTGGCCACTCAGTTGCAGGTGCGCGTGCTGCGCCTCGGCGACGGCGTACAGGTGTGGCTGCCGCCACGCAGGGAACGGCGTGATGGACCCTGACATCCGGCCTGCGGCTGCGTCTACCCAGGATGACGACGCTCTGCGTCAGCCCCTGGAGCCCCCGATGCTGTGCCCCCGCCCCCTTGTCCTCGCCCTGTCGCTGGCCTGCGCCAGCACCGTTCCCCTGCTGCCAAACAGCGCCCACGCGCAGGCCGCCACTCGAAGCTACGATCTGCCCGCCCAGCCACTGGCGGCCGCGCTGGACGCCTACAGCCGGCTGACCGGTGTCGATCTGGTGATCGGCGCGGCGCTGCCCCCAGGTCATTCGGCGCCTGCGCTGCGCGGTGACTTCGACGATGCGCAGGCCCTGACGCGCCTGCTGGCAGGCAGCGGCCTGCGCCCGCGCTTCGTGGATGCGCGTCGTGCCGCCCTGGAACCGGCGCCGGCCGAACGCGCCGATGGCAGCCGCCGCACCGGCCCGCTGCGGGTGCAGGGTACTACCGCACACGGCCAGGCACCGGGTGCCGGCGCCAGCCAATATGTACCGGCCACCCGCGATGGCTTTGCGCCCTCGGTCGGCAGCGAGCGCGTGGCGATGGCCGAACGCCAGGAAGGCAACAGCCTGCTGCGCTCGATGCCTGGCACCCACAGCTTCCATTCGCGCAGCCAGCCGGGCCTGCAGGTCAACATCCGCGGCATGACCGGTGCTGGCCGGGTCAACACCATGATCGACGGTGTCACCCAGACATTTCGCAACAATGCCGGGCATGGCTCGGGTGGTCCGTTCGCCTATGTCGATCCTTTCCTGCTGGCCGGCGTGGACGTGCAACGCGGTGCGGTCGCCGGTGGTGATGGTGCGGGTACGCTGGCCGGCAGTGCCAACTTCCGCACGCTGGATATCGACGATCTGCTCGGTGAGGGCCGTGACTGGGGCCTGCGTGCAGGCTATCGCCACGGCAACAACGGCTACGGCAGCGGCCGTACCTTCGCCGGTGCCTGGCGCCACAGTGAAGAGGGTGGCGACCGCCAGTTCGGCCTGCTGGCCGCTGCCAGCAGCAGCCGCAGCAGCGAATACGCGACCGCGCGTAGGCAGAAGAACAACGCCGACCCGGGCAGCCAGCAGCCCAGCAGCTGGCTGTTGAAAGCACGCCTGCAGCCCAGCGACCAGCACCGGCTGGACCTGAGCCACATGCGTTACGAAAACAACTTCTACCACAACTATCCGTGGCAGATTTCCGCGCGCAACCAGCGCGCCAGCTACCACTACACACCCTATTCGCCGTGGATCGACCTGCGTGCAACCTTCGCCGGCAACAAGACCCGGCTGTTCTATCCGCCAGTGGAGGATTCCAGCTACATCGGTCGCCGCACCCACAGCAGCCTGAGCAGCTGGACCGTGGACAACACCAGCCGCTTCGACATCGGGGCACTGCAGGCGCGCTGGAACACCGGCATCAAGCACCAGTCGGACATCTATGTGGCCGACACCCCCGTCCTGCGCGGTGCCAACCCGCAAGGTCGCAGCCAGCTGGACAGCGTGTTCAGCACGCTGGAGCTGCAGTACGACATCTACGCGCTGACCGCCGGCCTGCGCCAGGACCGCTTCGGCATCCGTGGCCACATCCCGGTGTGCTCGGATGTGCCCGGCCAGTGCGCGGAGATCAATGGCGGCGGCATCGACGTGCGTCGCACCGAGCGCGCACTCAGCCCCAGCCTGGCGGTATCGTGGCAGGCCACCGACTGGCTGCAGCTGTTCGCAGAAGCCTCGCGTACTTCCCGCCCGCCGCGGGTGCAGGAGATGTTCTTCGAGAAGATCCCGCTGGAAGGCATGAGCGATGCCGATGGCGTGGGCGCCAACCCGTTCCTGCGCCGCGAGCGCTCGCGCAACCTGCAGTTTGGTGCCAACCTCAGCACCGACTCGCTGCTGGTCGACGGTGACCTGGCACAGCTGCGGATCACCCGCTTCGACAACCGCATCCGCGACTACATCAAGCCGCAGTACCTGCTGATCGTGCATCCGCCGGAAGTGGAACCGTTCGTGGTGCCGATCGACAGCGATCCGCAACTCACTGCCTGGACCGATGCGCTGGACGTGGACGACTTCAGCACCACCACGCGCTGGATGAACCACCCCGGCGTGGTGCGCATGCGCGGTATCGAACTGGAAGCGCATTACGCCAGCGAGCACTACCACGCCACGCTGAGCTGGACCCGCTCGCACACCAGTGCGCCGGCCATCGAGTTCGTCAACCTGGAAGACATCACCGCCCTGCCCGACCGCTACTGGACGCTGGACGTGGGCGGCCGCTGGTGGCAGCAGCGCGTGCAGGCCGGCCTGCGCGCCGAGTACTCCGGGCCGACCGAGGAAGGCTACGACTTCTTCCAGACCCGCAAGACCGGCGGCACCGGCGTGCTGCTCGACTTCTACGCCAGCTTCAAGCCCCAGGCCAACACCACGCTGTGGCTGAACATCGAAAACCTGCAGAACAAGGCCTATGACAACAATGCCTCGATCGACAGCATCTTCAGCCCGATCCTGGACCGCGGCAACGGCCGTGGCCGTACCGTCTCGATGGGCGTCAATGTGGCGTTCTAGCCGTCGCTGGCTGCCCGTATGCCTGCTCGCGCTGGCGACCGTGGCCAGCGCGCAGCCGATGCCTGGCTCAGTGATCGACCTGGCCAACGGCCAGCACCTGGACGAAGCCGCGTTCGTGGCGCGTGCGGCGGACGCCCGGAGGCTGCTGCTGGGTGAGCGCCATGACCTCGCCGGAGACCACGCCGCCCAGCGCTGGCTGCTGCAGGCGCTGCAGCGGCGGCGCCCGCAGGGTTCGCTGGTGCTGGAAATGATCGCCAGCGAGCGCCAGCCACGCCTGCAGCGGGTGCAGCGCTGGCTGGCCAAGGGCAACCAGGCCGAAGGTGCACGCCTGCAGGAACTGCTGGAATGGGATACACGTTGGCCGTGGGCCGCGTATGGCGGGCTGGTACAGGATGCTGCCGATGCAGGCACGCCGCTGTTCGGCGGCAACCTGTCGCGTGCCGAGGTCAACGCGCTGCTCGCGTCCACCGAGGGCGTGCGGTTCCCGGTGGCCGCTGCCCGCCAGCGCCTGTCGGCGGTGGTGCTGGCCCAGCACGCAGACGCAGCACCGATGCTGGAAGGGATGCTGGCCGTGCAACAGGCCCGCGACACACGCATGGCACAGGTGCTGCTCGATGCGCCCGCGCCGGCGCTGCTGGTAGCGGGGCGCTGGCATGTACTGCGCGGTACCGGGGTACCGGGCTACCTGTCACCAGCTACGCCTGCGCTGGTGATCGCATTGGCTTCGCCGGGTGAAACCGTCGATGCGACGGATGCTGATCTGCTGTGGGTGCTGGACGATGAGTGAGCGTGGCCAACACTGGCGGGCGATCGCGATCACTGTCGTCCTGCACCTGCTGCCCCTGCTGCTGTTGGTGCACTGGGTCGCTGTGCCGCCGATGCTGCCGCCGCCGGAGCAGGACGTGCGCATCAGCCTGCGCCTGCTGGCACCGGCCACGCCGCCACAGCCCGTAGAGGAGCGCCAGGCCGACACCCCCAGCCAGGCGCAGCAGGCGCGCGCATCGCAACCGGCAAAGTCGCCCCCGCCACCGAAACCCACCGCCGCGCGCGAGGGCGAGTTGGCCGCCAGCGAAACGGGCGGGACGGGTCGAACGCCGCTGCCGGTCGCCCCGCCGACGGCCGCGACCGATGCCAGTCCCGCACCGGCATCGATCACGGCCGCTCCGCCCGCTCCAGACGCGCCACCGGCGGACTTCCAGGCCGGCGCCGCCAGCGACCAGTGGGAAGCCCGCCTGATGGCGCGGCTGGAGCGTTACCGCTATTACCCTGCCGCCGCGCGCTCGCGCCGGCAGCAGGGCACTGCCTGGGTCAGGGCCAGCATCGACCGCGAAGGCCGCCTGCTGGCACTGCGGCTGGAACAGTCCAGTGGCCAGCCGATGCTCGATGACGCTGCGCTGCAGACTTTCCGTCGCGCGCAGCCGCTGCCGCCCATTCCCGGTGAACTGAAGGCACCACAGGAACTGGTGGTGCCGGTGGAGTACTACCTGCGCTAGGCGGCGTAGGCCTCCGCCTCGATCTCGAACAGCATGCCGTCCAGCGCCAGTCGCGGCACCGGGATCAGCGTGCAGGTGGGCGCCGCGCGGTTCGGCCAGCGCCGCCGCACCTGATGGGCGATGATGCCCAGCCGGTCCTCGTCGTGATCGACCACCAAGATACGCAGCCGTACCACGTCGGCCAGGCCTGCCTGCGCCGAGCGCAGCGCGGTCTGCAGGTTGTCCAGCGCCTGCCCGACCTGTTCTTCGAAGCTGGGTGAGAGACGACCCTGGGCATCTTCACCGCCCTGCCCGGCCACGTGGATCACCCGTGCCGGCAGGCGCACCACCGCCACGTGTGAGTAGCCGTTGGCCGAAGGATCGTAGAGGCCCGGTGGATTGAACAGCTCCAGCAGGCCATGGCTGAGGTCCGGTGTGGTCAGCAGATTCATGCCGCGCGCCTCGTGGGGGTTGCCGGCAGTCTGTGACCTCAACCCCGGTTGAGGTCAAATGGATCCGGTGCAACAGACCGGTCTGCCACGCGCAACGATCACGCGATCCCGTGGAATCGAGCCTGCTCGACTTCCGCTGACGAAAAGCAGTCGAGCAATCTCGACTCTACAGAAGCGTGGTCAGGTCCACGCCGGGTCTGCGGTGAAATCGATGGTCAGCCAGAACGTGCTGCCGCGCGCATCCAGTCTGACCGCGATCTCGTCACGCATCGCATCGACCTCGCCCACCGAGCCCAAGGGCGTAGCCGGATCGGCCAGCACATGGATTTCGATGAAGCGCATCCGCCCCATCTTCGCCACGTGGCTGGTGAAACCGGCATAGCCACGCTCGGCCACGAATGCCTGCATGACCTGCTGCACGCGCCGGTCCAGATCATCCGGCGCCACCTGCAGTACTTCGCGCATGGCCTTCCACGCACTGCGCGCCGGTACCGGCAGTACCGCCAGGCTGATCAATGCCAGCACGATCGAATCCAGATACGGCACCCAGTGGTGCCACTCACCGCCATGCAGGACCAGGGCCAGTACGAAGGCCAGCACTACCGCCAGGCTCATCAACCCACCCAGCAGCCAGCCCCGTACATCCAGCCACAACAGCGCCGAGCGCAGGCGCCGCGCCCGCTGGGCGACGAACGCCGCCATCGCCAGGTTGCTGGCACTCAGCAGCGCCGCCCACCACAGCGCGGGCCCGAATCTCACCTCGTGTCCGCCCGTGGTCAAACCAATCACCGCGTTGGCCAGCGCATACACGCAGGCCAGCGACAGGATCACACCGCCCAGCGCCTCGACCATCGGCTCCAGGTGCCAGTAGCCGTACTGGAAGCGCGGGCTCTGTTCCCGCGCCACCAGCCGCAGCACCGACAACGACACCAGGGTCAGGGCAACGTCGACCAGGCTGTACACACCGTCGAACAGGATGGCCTGCGATCCCACCAGCAGGCCACCGCTGAAGCCGACCACGCTGACCGCGATGGTGACCCCGATCGAGAACTTCAGGATGCGTTGCTCGCGCGCGGTATCCATCGTTCGCCGAAGGGCCGACCGTCGCCGGTCAGGCCTTCAGTACCTCCACCTTGTACGAGGTCACATCGCCGGCGTTCTCGATGATGAGCCCGTGCACGTCCGACTCGAAGCCCGGGAAGCGGGCATTCTGCTCACGGGCGATGCGCAGCGACTGGATGATCGGCTCATCGCTGTCGCCAAAGCGCTCGCCCGGCATGATGGTCGGAATGCCCGGCGGGTACGGCACCAGCATGGTCGCGGCGATGCGACCACTGACCTGCTCGATGTCGACCCGCTCGATCTCGCCCTTCACCAGGTGGTTGTAGGCATCGGCCGGGGTCATCACCGGCGTCGGCAGATCCACGTACATCTCGCGCATCACCTTGGCCACCGCGAATTCCTGGTTGAACGCATGCAGCGCGTCGCACAGGTCACGCAGGCCCCAACCGGCGTAGGCATTCGGGTAGTCGGCGGCCAGCGTCGGCAGTGCCTGGCTGAGCGGCGCGTTGCGGTCGTACAGTTCCTTGAACGCCATCAGTTCGGTGACCAGGGTGCTCCACTTGCCCTTGGTGATGCCCATCGAGAACAGGAACAGCACCGAGTACAGGTTGGTCTTCTCCACGGTGATGCCGCGGCCCCACAGGAACTTGCTCAGCACCGCCGCCGGAATGCCCAGCTTGCCCATGCTGCCGTCCATCGCCAGGCCCGGGGTCAGCAGGGTCACCTTGATCGGGTCGATCAGAACATAGTCATCCACCAGGTTCTCGAAGCCGTGCCAGTGCGCATCCGGCTGCAGGTACCACTCCTCGCGCTTGGCCACCATCGGTGCCGGCGTATCGCCCTTGTCCAGACTGCGCTCGACCTGGGTCGGTTGCCACACGCTGAACCACCAGTCGTCGCGGCCGAGATCATCGCGGACATGCAGCATCGCGCGGCGGAACGCGATCGCCTCGTCATGCATTTCCTGCACCAGCGAACGGCCGGCGTCGCCTTCCATCATCTTCGAGGCCACATCACAGGCCGCGATCACTCCGTAATGCGGGCTGGTCGAGGTGTGCATCATGAACGACTCGTTGAAGCGCTCGGCATCCAGGTTGCGCTGCGCCGAGTTGCGCACGTGGATCATCGAGGCCTGCGAGAACGCGGCCAGCAGCTTGTGCGTGGAATGCGTGGTGAAGATGATCGCATCCTGCTCGCGCGGCTTGCCCTTGGCCATGCCGTAGTGGTTCTCGTAGAACGGATGGAACGCAGCGTAGGCGTACCAGGCTTCGTCGAAATGCAGGAAGTCCACCGCGCTGCCGATCTCGTCGGCGATCTTCTCGGCGTTGTAGCACAGGCCATCGTAGGTGGAGTTGGTCACCACTGCGATGCGCGGCTTGGAGCCGGCCTTGTAGGCCTTGCTGGCCAGCGGGTTGGCGGCGATACGCTGCTGCAGCGACTCGGGCGTGAACTGGTCCAGGCTGATCGGGCCGATGATGCCATGCGCGTTGCGGCTGGGGGTGAAGTACACCGGCACCGCGCCGGTCATGATCAGCGCGTGCAGCAGCGACTTGTGGCAGTTGCGGTCGACGAACACCACGTCGCCGCGGGCCACTGTGCCGTGCCAGACGATCTTGTTGGCGGTGGAAGTGCCGTTGGTGACGAAGAAGGTATGGTCGGCACCGAAGTTGCGTGCGGCCTCGTTCTCGGCGTCCTTGATCGGACCAGTATGGTCAAGCAGCGAACCCAGTTCCGGCACCGAGATCGACAGATCGCTGCGCAGCGTGTTCTCGCCATAGAACTGATGGAACGCGCGGCCGACCGGCGATTTGGTGAACGCCACGCCGCCCGCATGGCCAGGCGTATGCCAGGAATAGTTCGACTCGGCCGCGTGATGGATCAGCGCCTTGAAGAACGGCGGCAGCAGGTTCTTCATGTAGTCTTCGGCCGCGCGCATCACCTGCCGCGAGATGAAGCTCTTGGTGTCTTCGAACAGGAAGATGAAGCCGTGAATGTACTTGAGCAGCTTGCTCGGCACCTTCTCGATGGTGCGGCGCTCGCCGTACAGGAACACCGGCAGGTTGGCGCGGCGCGCGCTCTGCTCGCGCAGGAAGGCGGTCAGGCGCTGGAACTCGCCATCCACCTCTTCGCTGCCATCGATCGAGATCAGCACCGCCGACGCCGCCACGTAGGTGCGGGCACCGGCACGGGCATCATCCAGGTTCAGGCCGCACAGCACGCGCTGGTCGTTGCTGCGCAGCTCTTCCACCAGGGCGCGGATCAGGATGCCGCCGATGCGCGGCGACTCGTAGTCGTTGTCGATGACAATGACCGGGTAGTCCAGGGACTTGAAGTACACGTTGATTCTCCTTGTCTAACTCAGGAACGCTGGGCGCCGGCGCTGATCGCCGAGGCCTCGCGGGCGCGCTGCCGCTGCTGGCGGCGCTCCTCGCTGAAGAAGGGATAGAACACGGTGATGAACAGCACGAACAGGAACGCGTACTGCACGATGGTTCCCGACGAGCCGTAGATCGCCCACAGGCAATAAACGACGGTCAGGCTGGTCAGGGTCCAGAACGCACCGGTGTGGACCAGGGTGTGCGAGCGCTCGACCACGAAGTAGCAGGCCACGCACGAGTAGATGTAGGGCAGCAGGGTCAGCACCACCGCCGCCGATGTGATCACGTCGAACTGTGCCGACGCGGTTTCCGAGGTGGAGGTGACCAGCACCGCCAGGGTCATCAGCACGGCCACGATCAGCACACCCTTGACCGGCACGTCGTCCTTGTTGGTCTTGCTGAAGATGCTCGGGAACAGGCCGTCATCGGAGGCTGCCTTGGCGCTCTGTGCGGTCAGCAGGATCCAGCCGCCCAGCGAACCGGCGGCACCGATGAAGGCACACAGGCTGACCAGCGCACCGCCCCAGCCACCGACGGCCTTGGCCGCAGCCAGTGCGAACGGCGCATCGGAAGTCTGCAGTTCGCCATTGGGCACCATGCCCATGATCACCGAGGAGCTGGCGATATAGGCGATGGCGGCCAGGAACACGCCGGCGAGGGTGGCACGGGCCACGTTCTTTTCCGGGTTCTCGACCACACCAGCGGTGACCGAGGCCGACTCGACGCCAATGAAGGCCCACAGCGTCAGCGCCGCGGCGCTGGAGATCGCGCCGAAGTTGGATTCACCCGACACGTTGTAGGCGCCCTTGAAGATGTCGGCATCGAAGAAGAACCAGCCGAAGATGGCGATGCCCAGGATCGGCACCAGCGCAAAACTGGTGGTGACGGTCTGCACCCGGCTGACGAACGCCGGACCGATCACGTTGGCGAAACTCAGCGCCCACACCAGGATCAGCACCGCGATGCAGCGCACCAGCGGCTCGGACAGGATCGGGAAGAAGTAGCTGAAATAGCCTACTGCGGCGATCGGAATGGCGACGTTGCCGATCCAGTTGGCGAACCAGTAGATGGTGTTGGTCTGAAAGCCCATGTACGGCCCGAACCAGTCGCGCGCATAGGCGTACGGGCCGCCCGCCTTGGGTGCCAGCTTGCCCAGCTTGGCGAACACGAAGGCCAGCAACAGCGCACCGGCGGTGGTGATCAACCAGCCCCAGATCGAGGCGGTACCAATCTTGGCCAGGCTCGATGGCAGCAGGAACACGCCTGAGCCCATCATGTTGCCGGCGACGAGGAAGGTGGCTCCGACCACCCCGATTTTCTTTGCTTCTGCCATGACGATCTCCGGTACTGGCATGAGCCCGGCAGCACCGGGCGTGGGGACGGTTGCGCTGGCGTACGACCGCTGGCGCCTATTTGATGAAGTTGTATTGCAGGCTGCCCTGCACCCGGACCGTGTCGCCGCGCGCGCCGCCCTGCTGTTCCAGGCGGCCGTACAGCAGCTCCATGCCCATCGTCCAGGACGGCGCGGGGCTCCAGATCAGGTTGAATACGCCGTACCGGCTCTGTCGGAAGGCATCGGCCGCCAGTGCGGCGTTCCGCTCCAGGGTCAGCTGACCGAAGATCAGGTTCGATCGCCACAACTCGGACCAGTAGTGGGTATAGCCGACGAATCCGCCGTGCAGGTCCAACGCGTCGAGGCGGCCATCGGCACCGACCACCGCGTCCAGCCCGGAGCCGGTCAGGTCGGCGGTATAGCGGCTGAGGCCGCGTCCTCCCAGCGCACCGAACAGTAGCAGGTCGCGCTCGCCCACCGAGGCCGAGCCACTCAGCTGCAGGCCGCCGGCCATTCGCCGGTCGCGCTCGCCATCGCCGTCATAGGCCAGGCTGCGCGCCACCGCGCCCACCTGCAGGTGGCCCCAGTCGCGCTCCATGCGCGCGGTCACGGTTACGTCCGGCAGACGGTTCACCGCAGCCCGCTCATCAACGGCACCGGCAAGTTCAGTCTTCGGGTCTTCGGCCGCCACGGTCAGCGTGTTGCCCTTGCCCATCGTGAAGCTGTGGTGGATGCCGGCCACCAGCAGATAGCCGGCGCCGCCCGGCCCGGCGAAGTCCAGCGTGTCGGGCAGGCTGTCCGGGTCCATGAAGCTGGAGTAGCCATAGCCGGCATAGGTATTGCCGAGCTGTCCATAAGCATGCCGCAGGCGGAACTCGTAGCCATCGCTGCTGCCGAAGAAGTCGTTCTCCAGATAGAAGCGCAGGTTGCCGTGCGTGGTTGGACGCCGCGCCTCGAAGCTGAAGCGGGTCTGCTTGGCGTGGATGTTGAAGTTGGAGACATCGCGGTGGCTGCCGCCCACCGGCATCGACGAGGGAATGAACTGATCCTCGTCGCCGGCCGCGCGCGAATCGGCGATGGCATCCAGCTTGGCGTAACCGCCGATGCGGATCACCGTATCAGTGCCGGGTATGGCAAAGAACCCCTTCAGATCCGGGTCGGTCGGGCCCGCCGCACTGTCCGGTCGCGATGCCGCAGTGGACGGATCAGCGACCGAATCGCGCTGCGGCAGTACCGGCTGCTCCACACCCGGCACCTGGGTGCGATGGATCACGTCGGAAGGAGCGGCAGAGGCCATCGGCGCCATTGCAGGCGCGGCTGTTGCCTGCGCAGGCGCAGCATCGCGCTGCTCAAGCCGGTCCAGCCGTTGCTGCATGCCTTCCAGCGCCTGGCGCATGGCGGCCATCTCGCGCCGCAATGCCTGCGCATCCTCTGCATCACCCTGTTGAGCGTACGCCGGCGTGATCGCCAGTGCCCCCAGGCATGCCAGACTCAGTACGGCCAAACGCATTGCATCCTCCCCTGACGAACACTCGCATCACGGTTCCGGAGCGCATGCATGCGCCGCCCTGGCTTCGCGTTGCCGTTGCTGGAAATGCGGGTACTGCGTCGACGACATCGGCCAGCCTGCGCACGGCAGGCAACAGGACGATGACACTGCCCCGCCTGCACCCATGTCGACTCAATCAAGGCCGCGCTGCCAGAGAGGTGGCGACCACAGCGGTCTGGGTAACAAGCACAGAGTGAGAGTGTCGTGAATGGCTGTGCCGGCCGACCCTGATCAGGGCGTGGCGAGCGCGGCATCCATCGCGCATTGACGCTGTATTCCATGCGTCAAAGGCTAGTCCGTTTGTCGCTTTTGGCCTTGATTGGAATCAAGGCACGATGCTTGATCTCAGTCACGATTCAGACGTGACGACGAACAGACAATGCGCAAGCGGCTGTGCTCGCCTGGGGCAGGAACGCAACAGGCCCGCATGTCACCATGCGGGCCTGTGGTCTACATCATCATGCAGGCGTGGATCAGCGCGGACCAAGCACCGTCTGCAAGTCGTCGCCCTGCGGCAATCCGGCCCGGCGCTGCACCTGGCCCTGTGCATCCTGGAACAGGATGCCCGGGGTGCCCTGGAACCCCATCTCCAGCATCAACACCTGGTTGGCGTCGAGCTTGCCGGCGATCTCGCGGCTGATGTTCGGCAGCGCTTTGATGCCGCCACGGTCGAACTGGTGTTCGTTCTCCAGCAGCGCCGCGCTCGGATCACGTGCGGACAGGATGGCTGCGGCCTTGGCCGGACTGTCCTCGCGGATCACACCCACCATGATGTGGCGCAGCTGTACCTTGCCGGCGTCGACCCACGGACGGGCCGCCTCCCAGAACTTGTGGCAATACGGGCAGTTGGCATCGCTGAAGGTATAGACCACGCGGGGCGCGTCGGCCTTGCCATCACGTACCCAGGCGCTGGCTTCGAGCTTGGTCCACATTTTGGCCGACATCGGTGCGGCAACCAGCTTCTCGACCGCTTCGGCAGCCACATCATTACCTTCGGCATCGAACAGGCTGCCCACCAGTACGTGCTTGCCATCGGCCGTGACATAGGCCGCTGCAGGCTGCTGCCCTCCCACCACGCCAGCAAAACCGCGCAGGCCGTCCGGCGCATCGAACTCGGCAACGACCTCGAAGCCGTGCTTCTCGATGCCCTTCAGCACCGCTGGACGGTCGCCCTTGGCGGCAGATGCCGGAGCAGTCGTCGCCGATGCCGTGGCGGCCTTGCCCGGCGGCGTCTGTGCCTGGCTGCAGGCGGCCAATGCCAGCATGACCGGCAGCAGGAGCACCGCCGGGGCGGTGCGCAGGGAAATCGACAACATGGGAACTCCGTAGTGAGATGCCCGCGCAGGCTACCGCAGCCGGCGCAGTTTGTGTTCAAGGCCGGCTGCGGTCAGTTCGCCCAGGTGCAGTTCACGCAGGCGCCCATCGGCACCGAAAAAGAGCGTGGAAGGATACGCCTGAATGCCGAGCACGGTGGAAGCAGCAGCGTCATCATCCAGCAGCACGTTGCCCAGCATCAGTCGTTCGCCGGCCAGGAAACCCTGGACCTCATCCAGGGTTTCACCCTGGTTGAGGAATACGAACTGCACGTCATCATGTGCCTGTTGTGCCGTCGCCAGCACCGGCATCTCACGGCGGCAGGGCCCGCACCATGTGGCCCACAGATTCAGCACCAGCGGCTTGCCGCGGAACTGCTGCAGATCGATACGATCGCCTTGAAGGTCCGCCACCTGCAGCGCCGGCAACGGCATCTGCCGCTCCTGCCATGCCGACAGCAACTGGCCACCAGCGACCCAGAACAACACACCTACCAGTGCGCTCGTCAGCACCGGTGCACGCAACTGACGCCACGGCCGCAGACGCCATAATCCCCACGACAGCCCGGCCACCAGCACCACCATCAGGTGATAGCCACCATCGGTGACCTGCAGAATGCTCCAGGGCTCCGAACGATAGAGCGCGAAATTCAGCACAACAAAACTGACACGACCACACAGCAGGCCGATCAGCAGCATGTCCAGCACCATGCCTGCTGCCGACGGCAGCGGCATTCCCACTGCCCTGCGCGGCCAAAGACGGGCAACGGTCATGGCCAGCAACGTGCACATCAGGATCAACACCACCGGTATCGGTACCGGTCCAACACTCGACATCAGCCCACCTGTTCAAGTTCCACTGCCTGCATGGTCAAAGCGTCACGCCCAGGTTGCAAGCGCTCGCCCGCCACCCATGGTCAGGCCGCACTGCGCCCCAACTGCATTCCGGGGGACGCCTGCAGGCCGCGCAGACTTCCGGCCACCGACGGCATCAACGGTCGCTCCCGCCGCTTGCAGTTGACGTGGCGGCGATAGTTGGCCGGTGTCATGCCCACGATGCGGAGGAACAGTCGTCGGAACGCGCTCTGATCAGCGTAGCCCACCCCCCAGGCCACCTCCTCGATGCCTGCGCCCTGCTGCAGCAGGGTCTGCGCCTTGGCAATGCGCAGCCGTTGGCAGTATTCGATCGGCCGCAGACCGGTCGCTCGGAGGAAGCGCCGCTGCAGGGTGCGCGGTTCCAATCCGGAAACCTCGCAGATTGCGGCCAGAGTGGCTCCTCGTGCGGCAGTGGTATGCAGCCAGCGCTGGGCCTTCAGTACATCGCGGTCACCGTGGGCGAAGTTGGCACTGAAACGCTCAAGATCCTGCTGGATTCCTGCGGGCACGACGATCCCGAGCTGTTGCGCGACCGCGCTCGCCACGCCCTGCCCGTGCAGCCGGTACAGCAAACGCAGCCCGAGGAAACGCCATGCCTGCGATCCGCCAACCGTCAGCAGATCGCCATCGTCGACCAGCGCCCGCTCACTGGGCACCCAGCTCACCGCCTGCGCCTGCAACCCTGGATGTCGCCCCAGATCGGGGCCGCTGACCGTTCTTCCGGCCAGCAGTCCCGCACGGGCCAGTACACCGACCCCGTCGCTGGCAGCAGCCAGCAGGCTGCCCCCGTCATAATGGGCCCGCAACCAGTCCAGCAGGACCTCTTCGGCGCGCAGACAGGCTCCGGGGCTGATCTGGCCGGGAACCGCGATCACCGCGGGAATGGCGGCGTCGAGCATTTCAGCACCCGCGATGCGGTGTACACCGGTCTGGCTGGCGGGAACGATCCAGCGGGTGACAAGCACACGCTTGAAGGGTCGGCGCTGCTGTTGGGCCAGGCGGTTGGCGACGTGGGCCATTTCGGCCAGCACAGAGGCGGCGGAGGGGTCCCCTCCCGGATATTCGACCACCGCAACCTCTACGAATGCTTCGTTCCTGACTCCCTCCACAGACCACCTCCTCGGTTCGTTGCAGGCCATCGAACGGCCGGTTCAGGCGAAGGGTAGGAACAGGCCCATCTGCGGGGCTATGAAGAAAGTTGCAAAGTGGGCTGAATGCGCGCACCGAGCTGAAGCCTTGACTCTCGACCAGACTCCAGGCTTCACAATGGCCGGCAGGATCCGCAGGAAAGCTGCCATGAACATTGGACAACTGGCCCGTCAGGCGGGCGTGCCGATCGATACGGTCCGCTATTACGAACGGCAGCAGCTGCTGCCGACGGCGGCGCGCTCGGCCGGGGGTTACCGCATCTTCGGCGAGCCGGATCTGCGCCGGCTGCGCTTCATCCGCCGCGCCAAGGCACTGGGCTTCAGCCTGGAGGAAATCGGAGAACTGCTCGCGCTCAGTGATCACCACCAGCAGGACATGGGCAGCGTGCGTGACACCGCGCAGGCCCGCCTGCAGGACATCGCACAACGGATGGCCGAACTGCAGCGCATGCACATCGCGCTGTCGCAGCTGGTCGACGCCTGCCCCGGCCATGGCGCGCTGGACCAGTGCCCGATCCTGGCCGCTCTGACCGACGACACCACCGCCGCAGGCGACTGACATCGGCTTCGCAACACGCGTGAAGAAAAGTGCAACAAATGCTTGCCAACCCCCTGGGGCAAGGCTATTATTTCGCTCCTCAGCGACGTGGGGCCATAGCTCAGCTGGGAGAGCGCCTGCATGGCATGCAGGAGGTCAGCGGTTCGATCCCGCTTGGCTCCACCAATCTTTCGGCATTAGGCCGTCGAAAGGTCGCTAAAGAACATTGATGAGAATTGCGTCCCCATCGTCTAGAGGCCTAGGACATCACCCTTTCACGGTGGCGACCGGGGTTCGAATCCCCGTGGGGACGCCACTCATCACGAACAACGAGGACCCGGCCGATAACCGGGTCTTTTTTGTTCACCGCCTACCGGTATTCAGGGTGTGGCGTTGCGGTTCCCCTGCCCTCGTGGCTGCGGTTGAACCGGAACGAAAAAAGTTCAAAAAAGACTTCCACAAACGTGAACACGCAGGTATGATAGGCGGCTCGGTAACACGGGGCCATAGCTCAGCTGGGAGAGCGCCTGCATGGCATGCAGGAGGTCAGCGGTTCGATCCCGCTTGGCTCCACCACTTTCGACATTAGGCCGTCGAAGGTTCTACAACTTGAAGTTTTTCGTGCGTCCCCATCGTCTAGAGGCCTAGGACATCACCCTTTCACGGTGGCGACCGGGGTTCGAATCCCCGTGGGGACGCCAGTTTCAAAACGGACTCTGCTCCCGGCAGATCATCCGGAGTTTCATGGGGCCATAGCTCAGCTGGGAGAGCGCCTGCATGGCATGCAGGAGGTCAGCGGTTCGATCCCGCTTGGCTCCACCACTTCGACATTAGGCCGTCGAAGGATCTACAACTTGAAGTTTTCGTGCGTCCCCATCGTCTAGAGGCCTAGGACATCACCCTTTCACGGTGGCGACCGGGGTTCGAATCCCCGTGGGGACGCCAATTCTTGAAAACCCTGGCTTCGGCCGGGGTTTTTCTTTGCCTGAGATTCCCGGGAAAGCCCTGTCCACGCATGGCGTGGATCTACTGCAGGGCCGGGATGGATCCGGCGGCCGGTTGGCCCAGTAGATCCATGCCACGCATGGATGGCCTCAGCCTGAACACACCTCAGAACCGGCGATACATCCCGATCGATGCAGGTGCGGTGGGTGCGAAACCAAACTGCGCGTACAACCGGTGCGCTTCACCATCGGCCAGAAGGCTGACGTATGCAGACGGCGGCAGGTTCGCCTGCATCCAGCCATCCAGGCGACGCATCACTTCCTTGCCCAGGCCCTGCCCCTGCAGGCGCGGCAGCACGGCGATATCACAGACCTGCAGGTGGCACCCACCATCGCCGACGATGCGGCCCATCGCTACCAGCTCATTGCCCTGGTAGGCGCACACGCCATACAGGGTATTGGGCAGCGCGCGTGCCGCCGCCTCCTGGCTCTTGGCACTGAGGCCCGCCAGCACACGCAGCTGGCAATAGTCTTCGACCGTGGGGACAGCCTCGCGGAACTGGCAGCTGACGGAATCATTCATGCGGTATCTCCCTGTAGGTCGGGCTATCCTGCCGCATCCACGTCGCAACGACTGCGACCCAGGCCTGCAGAGTTCCCATGTGCTATTCCGCCCTGATCCGCGCTGACTACGCCAAGCTGGTCCGCGAGTTCGGTGCCATCCTGTCGCTGGAGGAGTTCGCCGAACTGTACGCGCACGATCCCGGCAAGAAGCGGCCGAAAACCCCCAAGGCCATGGACGACGGCTTTGCCGGCGCGCGCACCGAACAGGGTCGCGACATCGTTGCGAAGATCCAGCAGTGGCATGCGCAGGAACGCCAGAATCTCGAGGCGGAGCTGGCCCGCCAACGCGAGCGCCGCGATATCGCCCACGCGACGCTCGCCACCCGCCCCACCCAGAAGGCACGCAACGACCTGCGCGTGGCCGGCAACCGCATCGAGCGCGCCCAGGCCCGGCTTGAGGACCTGCACCGGGTACAACTACTGCCGCGCGACAACCGCATTTTTCCCGGCACCTACGCGCCGGTGATGGTCAGCGAGAGCGGCCGACGGGTGATCAAGCCGATGCGCTACCAATGCCGGCTGCCGGACAAGCCGGCACGCAACGACGTGCTCTACCCCGGCACCTACAACGCACGACGCGACAGCCTGGAAGGCTATTGGCGCGGCGCGTTCGGCCTTCGCCACGGCGTTGTCGTGGTGCAGGCGTTCTATGAGCACGTACCACGCCACGCGATCGCAGGGCGCGCGCTTGGCCCCAGTGAAAAGGAAAAGGATGTGGTGCTGGAGTTTCGCCCCGACCCGCCCCGCGACCTGCTTCTGGCCTGCCTTTGGGCGGAATGGGAGGGACCGGAAGGACGCCTGCTCTCATTCGCCACGATCACCGACACCCCGCCACGCGATGTCGCCGCGGCAGGTCACGATCGCGGCGTGATACCGATCCGCAGGGAGCATCTCGATGCGTGGCTCAACCCCGATCCGGACAACCTGGCCGGGCAGTACAGCATCCTCGACGACCGCGAGGACATCCGTTACCTGTACGAGGAGGCCGGCTGAAGCGCCGTTCTCACGCCGTCGCGCTGGAACGGCCCACCGCACGGCTCAGCGCCCGGGTCAGGTCCGCCGACAGATACGGCTTGACCAGCAGTACTCCGGACAGCATAGACTCGGGCAGCTGCTCAGCCAGCATTCCGGTGGCAAGCACGAACGGTACGCCTCGCGCCGACAATGCTGCCGCCACCGGCTCGCTGGTCTCGTTGCGGGCCAGGCGATAGTCCAGCAGGGCCACATCGGGGACCGAGTCTTCCAGCACGCGCAATGCTTCAGCCACGCTCGCCGCCAACCCGACCACGGTCGCGCCGGCATGCACCAGCTGCATCTGCAGCAAGGCCGCGCTCATCTCGTCGTTCTCGACCACCAGCACCCTCAGGTCCTGCAACACTGTCATCGGCTATGGCTCCTGGAGGCATTCAAGCCGGCGCAGTATAGCCATCGCAGAGCCGATGCCGACAGGAAACGCCTCGATCTGCCTTGCCCCTATGAAAGCCCTGCCCTCCTCGGTTACACTCACACGCTGCCTGCCGGTGTGGCGGAATGGTATACGCAGCTGACTCAAAATCAGCCGGGGGTGACCCCATGAAGGTTCGAGTCCTTTCACCGGCACCACAGCATCAAAGGCCAGGTCCATGACCTGGCCTTTTGCTTTTCGGGCGATGCAGGCCCATATAGCCGCTCCGGTGTCACTGTGCTGACGCAAAACTGCGACCGTTGACAGGGTTGCCGCAAGACGTAGTGCACACTTTTCTTGCCAGCCTCACGTACATCTGCCTATCGTGATCCCGCCGGATCCGGGGGTGGGGGACTGCATGACGTTGCGTGCTGCACTGTTTTTTCTCGTCACGCACGCGCTCGTCATTGCCTTTGTCGGCCCGCA
This sequence comes from Stenotrophomonas sp. YJH_SMC_119, assembly GCF_059368315.1. Classification (NCBI taxonomy): domain Bacteria; kingdom Pseudomonadati; phylum Pseudomonadota; class Gammaproteobacteria; order Lysobacterales; family Lysobacteraceae; genus Stenotrophomonas; species Stenotrophomonas sp. YJH_SMC_119. The sequence goes on from NZ_JCAFRP010000002.1 coordinate 45,237, forward strand.
GGACCCGGTCGGCTCCTACCTGATGCTGATCACCGCCCCGCTGCTGGCTGCACTGGCCTGCGTACGGCGTGCACGTGTCAGCCAGGCGGCCTGCCAGTGGCGACTGCTCGGCGCGGCCGTCGGCCTGTTCTCTCTCGCGCTGCTGGCCCTGCTGTACCGCAATGTGGCCGGCCTCGCCCCTGCGCAGATGACCGCCTCAACACTGATCCTGTACGTGTTCTACCGGATCCCCCTGACCTACGTCGCTGCAAGCCCGGGCGGCGGGAACCGCTACATCCGTGCGGTGGACCTCGGGATCATTGCCCTGCTTTGGCTGCTGTACTACCTGCATGCGCGGGCGATGGCGCCGCTGAACACCGCCTTGTGGACGCAGTGCCTGAACACCATGAGCGGCGTGCAGAACAGCCTGGTGTTCTGCTTCGCACTGATCCGTTTCCTGGCCGAGGACGATCCGGATCGCCGCGATTTTTTCCGGACGCTGACGATCTACGCGCTGGGCTATTTCCTGCTGGCCTTCTACATCAATACCTATCAGCCGCAGGTGCCCGACGGCAATTGGGGCGACCTGCTGATCAGTGGACTGTTCGTGCTGCTGGCCATCCTGGCGGGCAGCCATCGTCGCTGCCCGGCAATGGAGGTATCCCGCAGCCTGCGGCGCATCGTCGATGCCGGCGTACCACTGATGCTGCCCTTGCTGCTGATGCTGGTGGCGCTTCTGGTCGCGCGCCTGCAGCCGACCCTGGCCACGGTCGGCTTCATCGGCTCCCTGCTCGGCTATGCGCTGCGCAGCGTGCTGAGCCAGGTCGAGATCCAGCGCCAGCGCGATGAACTGGAAACGCTGGCGCGGCGCGATCCGCTGACCGGACTGGGCAACCGGCGCAGCTTCGATGAGTCGCTGGATCGGGCCCACCGCCGCGCGCGCCGCCAGGGCCAGGGCCTGGCGGTACTGATGATCGACATCGACCACTTCAAACGGCTGAACGACACCTACGGCCATCCGGAAGGTGATCGGCGCCTGCGTGCCGTCGCCGGCATCCTCGATGGCTGCCTGCAACGGGGCGACGATCTGCTGGCCCGCTATGGCGGCGAAGAGTTCATCGCCGCCCTGCCCTCGCCCGATGCCACCCACGCCCTGGGCCTGGGCGAACGGCTGCGCGCTTCGGTCGAAGCCGCAGCCCTGCCCGCCCCCGTGGCCACCGTCACCATCAGCATCGGCGTGGCCTGGCAGGCACCCGGCGAAGACGGCGATCCGCGCGGCCTGGTCGAACGCGCCGACCAGGCCCTGTATCGCGCCAAGCATGCCGGTCGCAACTGCGTACGCGGCGACACCGAAACCAAGGAAGAACAGTCCGGTCGCCGCGCCTAGACCGCATGCAGCGCCGCCGCTCCGTGCCGGTGCCCGGCACCGCCCTGCAAGCGGAAGCTGGCCACCGTCTGCAGCAGCTGCGCCGACTGCTCTTCCATGCTGCGTGCCGCCGCCGACGCCTCCTCGACCAGGGCCGCGTTCTGCTGGGTGCCCTGGTCGATCAGATCGACGGCCTGGTTCATCTGCTGGATGTCGTCGCTCTGCTGCTGCGAGGCAGTGCTGATTTCGGTCATCAGGTCGCTCACCCGGCGGACGTTGGTCACGATCTCGTCCATGGTGCGGCCCGCGCTCTCAACCTGCGCCGTACCGGCACCCACATTGGCAACCGACTCATCAATCAGGTGCTTGATCTCCTTCGCTGCGCTGGCCGAACGCTGCGACAGCTCGCGGATCTCGGTGGCAACCACGGCAAATCCACGGCCGTGTTCACCGGCACGCGCCGCCTCGACCGCTGCGTTCAGCGCGAGAATGTTGGTCTGGAAGGCGATGCCGTCGATCACCCCGATGATGTCGACGATGCGCCGCGACGAGGCATTGATCACCGCCATCGTCTCGACCACCTCATGCACCACACTGCCGCCGCGCGCAGCGACATCGGCGGCTCCACCGGCCAGCTGGCTCGCCTGGCGCGCGTTGGTGGCGGTGCGCTGCACGGTCTCGGCCAGGCCCTTCATCGACACCGCGGTTTCCTCGAGCGAAGCCGCCTGCTGCTCGGTGCGCTGCGAGAGGTCGCTGTTGCCCTGTGCGATTTCAGTCGCGCCGACCGCGATGGTGTCCGCGGCGAACTTGATCTGGCCGATGATCGCGGCCATCGCCTCGACCAGCGAATTCACGCCTTCGCACAGTTCGGCGATCGAGCCATTCTTGTCGGCGGTGGCCACGCGCTGGGTCAGATCGCCCTGCTTGGCCGCGGCCACCACCTCGCGGGTCTGCGCCACCGCGCGCTGCATGGCCTGGTTTTCATGCACCTGCGCGGTGATGTCGGTGGCGTACTTGACGACCTTGAACGGCTTGCCATTGAGGTCCAGGATCGGGTTGTAGGACGCCTGGATCCAGACCTCACGCCCGCCTTTGCCAAGACGCCGATACTGGCCGGCGTCATATTCGCCGCGCCCCAGTTTCTCCCAGAACTGGCGATATTCGATGCTGCTGCGATGCTCGGGCTCGACAAACAACGAATGGTGCTGCCCGCGCACTTCGTCCAGGCTGTAGCCGGTGGCGGCCAGGAAATTGTCATTGGCCGACAGGATGCGGCCATCCATGCTGAACTCGATCACCGCCTGCGACTTGGCGATCGCGGCCAGTTGCCCCGCCGAGTCGGCCGCCTGCAGCTTCTGCGCGGTGATGTCGGTCGCGAACTTGACCACCTTGTACGGCCGCCCCTGGCGGTCCAGTACCGGGTTGTACGAGGCCTGGATCCAGATCTCGCGCTGGCCCTTGCCGAAGCGGCGGTACTGTCCGGCGTCGTACTCGCCGCGCCCCAAGCGCGCCCAGAAGTCGCGGTATTCGGCGCTGCGCGCCAGCTCGGGGTCGACGAACAGGGAATGATGCTTGCCCTGGATCTCCTCCAGCCGGTAGCCCATCGCCTGCAGGAAATTGTCATTGGCCTGCAGGATGGTGCCGTCGAGCGCGAACTCGATGACGGCCTGCACGCGATGCAGCGCGGCCACCTGCGCTTCCAGCTCGGTGCGCTCGGTCATCGCCTTCTCTGTGCCGGTGCGTTGCTGCGGCGCCAGTACGCCAAGCAGCGCACGCCACGGCGACCAACGGGTGTGCAGCTCGGCCGGCGCCTGCGCGCCTGCCGTGAAGCCTGGAATGAGCATTGTCTGATCCTCGGTGTCCGGTAAGCGGTTGTGACCCGACGGGCGGGATGCCCGGCGGCAACATCAGTTGCCAGGGACTACAGGTGCCAACGGCACCTCTCGAGCGACTGCCAAGAACGTCTGCTGCGGGTGCGATCGGCATCTGGGAGCGGCGGAACACACTGCGCGGACCGCCCATCGGGGGCAGCCTGGGGTCCTGCAGCGGGTGACTGGAGCGGGATCCAGAGGGAGTATCGGCGATGCCGTCAGCCGCTTTAGCGGGATTCCGCGACGTCCGTCGCAACTCCGTGCATTGCAGCCGGAATGCGGTAGACGATTGCCGTGTACTTCACGCCCTGCTCACGTGCTACAGGCAGTCCCCCGAGGGACTCAGCGAGGGAACGGCTGGACCGGTTCTGCTCGGCCACCGGATAGCGGAACGCAGCACAGCGCAGGCGCCCTGAGGCGGCCGACCACACCGCCGCCACGGCTTCGCGACCATAGCCGTGCCCATGCATCATTTCTGCGATCCAGATGCCCAGTTCGGGTTCTGCGTCACGGGCTCGATGCAGGCCTGCCAGGCCAAGGAATACACCATCCTCGCCCCTGCGGATCACGAACGTGATGTCGGTCCCGTCGGCGATGGTGGGCAGCCACGTTCGCCAGACAGCAGCAAACGCCTCCTTCGACGGCGGCGGCTCGAAGGACATGTAGCGGGTCAGCCCGGGGGTGATTCCCGCAAATGCCTCGTCGGCGTCACCGGGCGTGAATGGCCGGAGGTGCAGCCGCGGACTGTCGATGGTCCAGTCGTCGGATGTCATGTTCTGCATTGCCTGAGCGCTGGGTACAGCATCGCTCAGCAGAAGGATGCAGCTCAAGGCAAAAAGGTTTACATGACCAATGCGGGATTCCGCGGCAGGAGAATATGACCAGCATGAAGGTCCCGCAGGATGCTCATCGACATGGAGATCGCATGTTCCCTCGCTTTGCCAGCCTTCTCTTCCTGGCCGTGTGCAGCAGCAGCGCGCTGGCCAACGACACCGCCTATCGACCGGCCTTCCACCCGGACCAGCTGAAGGGACCGCCCGCAGGGCGCCCGAACGAAGTGCTGGTGCTGGGCAGCCCGCACCTGTCCAGCCTGCCGGAGACCTTCACGCCGGCGATGCTGGAACCTCTGCTGCAGCGCCTGGAAGCCTGGCGGCCCACCGCGATCGCGGTAGAGAACCTGTCCGGCCTGCAGTGTGACTTCATGCGCCGCAATCCGGCCCGATACGCCGAGAGCGTAGCGGACTACTGCGTCGATCCGGCGCCGGCGCAGGCCGCCACCGGCCTGGACGTGCCCAGCGCCAACGTGGAGATGGAACGCCTGCTTGCGGATTGGCCGAAGGCGCCAACCGCTGCCCAGCGACGCCGATTGGCCGCAGTGTTCCTGGCTGCGGGCGAGAGCAGCTCGGCAGTCGTCCAATGGCTGCGGCTGCCCAGGCAAGAGCGACGTGCCTCGGACAGCCTGACACCGGAGCTGGTGCAGTTCCTCGACACGCGCATCGCACGCCGCAACGAGGCCGGCCTGGTGGCCGGCGTCCTCGCCGCGCGCCTGGGGCTGGAGCGGCTGTGGGCGGTCGACGACCACACTGCGGATTCGCCTACACCGGAATCGCAGCAGAAGGCCTACGCTGCCGCCATACGCGGTGCCTGGGACAATTCCTTCGCCAAAGCGCGCCGGGCGGCCGATGAACGACTGGAAGCCAATCTTGCTCAACCGGATGGGTTGCTCGCGATGTATCGCGCCTACAACGCACCCGAGGCCGCGATGCTGGCCTTCAACAGCGATTTCGGCGCGACGCTCGTCGAACCCTCGCCGGAAGGCTTCGGCCGCAACTACGTGGGCTACTGGGAAACCCGCAACCTGCGCATGGTCGCCAACATGCGCGACGTGCTCGGCCAGCACCCGGGCACCCGCATGCTGACCATCGTCGGTGCCTCGCACAAGGGCTACTACGAGGCCTACCTCAACCAGATGCACGATGTGCAGCTGGTCAGTGCGGACGCAGTATTGCGTTGACGGGATGGGTGCCGGCCACCCGCCGGCACTATCCTGCAGGGCCCCATCCAGAGGTGCCTGCATGCTCAAGGTCATCGCCGAAGACTTCATCCATCCCGATGCCGTGGACACCGTGCTTCCGCTGTACCGGGAACTGGTCGCGTGCACGCAGCGCGAGCCGCTCTGCCTCGGCTATGAACTGTTCGTGGACCAGAAGGATCCCGGGCACTTCATCTTCATCGAGCAATGGCCGGACCGCGCCGCCCTGGACATCCACTGCGCCAGCGAACATTTCCAGCGGCTGGTGCCGCAGATCAATGCCTTCCAGCGCGCGCCATGCCGGTTCCTGCTGATGGATGCTGCGCCTCTGTAGTGCCGGCATCAACGCGACGGTGATCCCGGCGCCTGTGCCGCCACAGCACCAGGCTGGCCGCCACCGTGCACGCCAGGGTGAGGGCCAGCAGCGCCACCACGCTCGCCTGCAGCACCGGCAACATTGCCTGGGCGAGACGGTCCTCACGCACCTCCTCCAGCCGGAGCCCGGCCGCCAGGGCCAGGCACCAGCCGACCAGGGCCGGGGCGAAGGCACGCACCGCCATCGGGTTGCAGACATTCATGGGATCACCTGTAAGAGAGGAGGTGCGCGGAGTATTTGCGCCCGCCCTCTCACAGGCTGAGATCAGCCCTCGACGACCTCGGAATCATCGCCCGGCAGCTCACTGGCCTCGCCCTGCACCTGCACGTTGTTGCGGCCCATCGCCTTGGCCCGGTAACACTGGGCATCGGCCGCGGCCACCGCCTGATCCACGCTCATCCCCCCGGCCAGCGGCGCGATGCCGATGCTGGCCCCTACCCGCAACCGGTCCTGGTCCCACGGAATCGACAGCGACGCCAGGGTGTGCAGCAGCTCGCCGCCAATGCGCGCTGCACGACGCGGCGTGCAACCGGACAGGATCACGGCGAACTCATCGCCGCCCAGCCGCGCCACCACATCCGAATCGCGCACCCCGTGACGCAGAACGCTGGCCACCGCCCAGAGCACCGCATCGCCAGCCAGATGGCCCCAGGTATCGTTGATCGGCTTGAACCGATCCAGATCGATGTACATCAGCGACGCGGCCTGGCCGGTACGTTCAACACGGGTGATCGCCTGCTGCAGATGCACCTCGAAGCCACGGCGGTTGCTCAGTTCGGTCAGCGGATCGATCTCGGCCAGATGACGCGCCTCGCGCTGGCGGGCACGCTGCTGGGTATCGTCGCGCAGCACCCAGACCGCGCCTCGCACGTGGCCCTCGTCATCGCGCAACCAGGCGCGGGTCAGGTCCACCGGCACCGTGGCGGCACCCAGGCGCAGCAGCAGGTCGGCATGCAGGTCGACCGCATTGCTGTCCGGATCCAGCAGTACCGACACGTCCAGCACCGAACCCGGCGCGTATTCGGTGGTCAGCGCCAGCACATCCTGCACCTTGTGTCCGGCCAGCGACAACGCGCCATCGCCGGCCAACATGCGTACTGCAGCGGCATTGGCGTAATCGATACGGCCATCGAGGCTGACGCTCAGCACCAGGTCGGCCACGGCATCCAGGGTGATGCGGCTGCGCTGTTCGCTCTCGAACAGCCGCTGCTCGCTGCTGCGCTGGGCGGTGATGTCCTGGATCTGCGACACGAAATGCAACGGCTCGCCATGCTCGTTGCGCACCAGCGAGACCGACAATCGGGCCCAGATGACCTTGCCATCGCGATCGAGATAACGCTTTTCCAGGTGGTAGTGGCTGCGACGCCCGGCCAGCAGGTCCTGCACCAGGGCCAGGTCGGTCTGCAGGTCATCAGGATGGGTGAGACGCTGGAAATCCACCTGCAGCAGCTCTTCCCGCGGATAGCCGAGGATCCGGCACAGCGCATCGTTGACGTCCAGCCATCGCCCTTCCAGTGACACCAGCGCCATGCCCAGCGCAGCCGAGGTGAACGCACCGGCGAACTTCTCCGCGGACAAGCGCGCTTCGGCCCTCGCCTGCAGGATCTCGGTGATGTCGATGGCCATCCCGACATAGCCGATGCGTACACCGTCGGCACCGTCCATGCGGCTGATCGAGAGGCGTACCTGGCGTGGCTGGCCGTCCTTGCGCAGCAGCGTCCATTGCCGCGAATAGGTCTGGCCATCGGCACGCGCACTGAGTGCCTCGAACACATCTGGCAGTTGGCCATCGGCATCGGCCAGCGGTCGCAGCCAGGCATTCAGTTCCTGCGGATCGTGGAAGGCATCCAGCCGGCGCTGGCCGACCACATCCGCCGCGCTGTAGCCCAGCAGGCGTTGCGCGCCGGTGTTGAACAGGGTGATGGTGCCATCGATATCGGTGGCGATCACCGCCACCTCGTCGGAGGCATCGACCACGGCCTGCAGGCGTTGCCGTGTTTCGGCCGCATCCTGTCGGGCCTGCTGCAGCTCGGTCACGTCGGCATGCGCACCGGCCATCCACAATGGTTTGCCCTGCGCGTCCCATTCGAAGACGCGGCCACGGTCCTGGATCCATATCCACTGGCCATTCTTGTGGCGCATCCGCAGCAGGCACGCGTAGTTGTCGGTGCGCCCCTCGAAATGCTCGTCCAGTGCCGCGTCCGACAGCGCTATGTCATCGGGATGGACCAGCTTCAGGAAGGTCTTCTGGCAGACCGGCTCCAGCTCTTCCAGGCGGTAACCGACAATCTCGGCCCAGCGCGCGTTGACCCGCATCTCGCCGTTCTGCACGTTCCATTCCCAGGTGCCTGCGGCGGTGCCATCGATGATCATCGCCAGCCGCCGACGCTCTTCGGCCAGCGCCTGCAGGCGGCGCTCCAGCAACCCGTTGCCGTTGGTGCCCTGGCCCGCCATCACCGCTGCCCCCGGCCCGCGCAGGCAGGCAGCGGCCGCAGCGCGACGCTGCAGACCTCAACGAAGACGACGGGTCCTGCTGGCGTCATGGCCCTCCCCAGCGACAGCGGGGTGGCCGGACGCCTCCCCTCAAGCGCAAGTGTGCGCAATCACGGGGAAAATCGACAAGTCCCCCGCCACGAATCAAGCGTGACGGGGAACACGGTCCTCAACTACGCTTGGCGCGGGCGAAGGCCTCGGCCAGGGCGTTGTTGGCCGGGGGCGTGGACGCGGCGGGACGGCCACCATTGCCCTGGCCCCGGTTCGGCCCGCGGTTCTGGCCGCCTGCATCCCGGCGCGGACCCTGCCCATGGCCGCGCTCATCACGCTGGCCCGGGCGGCTGGTGGCCTGCCCGGGGGTATCGTCCAGGCGCCGGGTCAGGGCAATGCGCTTGCGCGCCACGTCCACCTCCAGCACCTTCACCTTGACGATGTCGCCAGCCTTGACCACGTCACGCGGGTCCTTCACGAAGGTGTCGGACAGCGCCGAAATGTGGATCAGGCCGTCCTGGTGCACGCCGATATCGACGAAGGCACCGAAGGCCGCCACGTTGCTCACCACGCCTTCCAGCACCATGCCCTCGCGCAGGTCCTTGATGTCCTCCACGCCTTCGGCGAAGCGCGCAGCCTTGAACTCCGGACGCGGGTCGCGGCCCGGCTTCTCCAGTTCCTTCAGGATGTCGCGCACGGTCGGCAAGCCGAAGGTGTCATCGGTGAACTGCTCGGCCTTCAGGCCACGCAGGAAGCTGCCATCACCGATCAGCGCCTTGATCGGGCGTGCGGTGCTGGCCACGATGCGCTCGACCACCGGATAGGCTTCGGGGTGCACCGCCGAAGCATCCAGCGGCTGGTCGCCGTCGGCGATGCGCAGGAAGCCGGCGCACTGTTCGAAGGTCTTCTCGCCCAGGCGCGCGACCTTCAGCAGATCCTTGCGGCGCTTGAACGGGCCGTTCTCGTCACGATGGCGCACGATGTTCTCGGCCACCGTGGCCGACAGGCCGGACACCCGCGACAGCAGCGCGGCCGATGCGGTGTTCACGTACACGCCCACGGCGTTCACGCAGTCCTCCACGCGCGCGTCCAGCGCCCGTGCCAGCCGGTACTGGTCCACATCGTGCTGGTACTGGCCGACACCGATCGCCTTGGGTTCGATCTTGACCAGTTCGGCCAGCGGGTCCTGCAGGCGACGCGCGATCGACACCGCGCCACGCAGCGACACGTCCAGCCCCGGGAACTCCTTGGCCGCGAACTCGGAGGCCGAGTACACCGAGGCGCCCGCCTCGCTGACCACGACCTTCTGCAGCTTCGGGTTGGCGGCAGCCTTGATCGCTTCGCCGGCCAGCTTGTCGGTTTCGCGGCTGGCGGTGCCGTTGCCGATCGCGATCAGTTCAACGTTGTGCTTGGCGCACAGTTGCTTGATCGTCTGCACCGACTGGTCCCACTGGCGACGTGGCTCATGCGGGTAGATGGTGTCGGTGGCCACCAGCTTGCCTGTGGCATCGACCACGGCGATCTTGCAGCCGGTGCGGATGCCCGGGTCCAGCCCAAGCACGGTCTTCGGGCCCGCCGGTGCGGCCAGCAGCAGATCCTTCAGGTTGTCGCCGAACACCGCGATGGCCTCAGCCTCGGCCTTCTCGCGGGCCTGGTTGAACAGGTCCAGCAGCAGATGGGTGTGCAGCTTGGCGCGCCAGGTCAGGCGGCAGGCGTCCAGCAGCCAGCGATCGGCGGCGCGGCCCCGGTCGGCGATGCCGGCCCTGCGCGCCACGCGGCCTTCGGCGTACTGGTGGCCGGCCTCGGCATCGCTGCCCGGGTCCAGTTCCAGGAACAGGATCTCTTCGCGGCGCGCGCGGAACAGCGCCAGCAACCGGTGCGAAGGAATCTTCGCCAGAGATTCGGCATGCTCGAAATAGTCGCGGTACTTGGCGCCTTCGGTTTCCTTGCCCTCGGCCACGCGGGCACGGATCACGCCGTTCTCTCCCAGCCAGGTGCGCAGCTCGCCGACCAGCGCGGCGTCCTCGCCCCAGCGCTCCATCAGGATCGCGCGCGCACCTTCCAGCGCGGCCTTGGTGTCGGCCACGCCCTTGTCGGTGTTGACGAAGGCGGCGGCGAAGGCCTGCGGATCCTGCGTGGGGTCGGCCAGCAGTCCATCGGCCAGCGGCTCGAGACCGGCCTCGCGGGCGATCTGGGCGCGGGTACGGCGCTTGGGCTTGTACGGCAGGTACAGGTCTTCCAGCCGGCTCTTGGTGTCGGCGGCCAGGATGTCGTTGCGCAGCTCGTCGCTGAGCTTGCCCTGCTCGCCGATGCTGGCCAGCACCGCCGCACGGCGCTCCTCCAGCTCGCGCAGGTAGGTCAGCCGGGTTTCCAGGTTGCGCAGCTGGGTGTCGTCCAGGCCCCCGGTCACTTCCTTGCGGTAGCGCGCGATGAACGGAACGCTGGCGCCCTCGTCGAGCAGGCCGACGGCGGCGCGCACCTGGGCGGACTGGGCACCGATCTCGTCGGCGATGGTCTGGGCGATCTGCTGGGCGAGCGCGCTCTGGGCGTTCTTGGCGTCGTGCATTGCTTCAGGTCTGTGCCGCGGTACGGGAAGATCCCATTCTGGCAATCCACGACGGAGCCGGACAAGGCATTGACAGGGGGCGAGGTTCAGCGGCGGGGCCGGAGTGGACGCCGGCATCCTGGCGGAGAGAGGGCTCGGACTGGCCCTGGGCTGGGATGCCGGCGCGGGCGCGCGATGGTGGGCGCGCCCTGCCGCGTGTTGCGAAGGTCAGCGGTAGTGGCGGGCGGCGCGCTGCATGACGATCTCGTCACGCATGCCTTCCAGGGCCATCAGGCGGACCTTGCCGACACCCTGCAGTTCCATGAACCGCTCCGTGTAGAACTCCGGCCCCAGCGCGGTGTCGGCGCGGGATTTGCTGAAGCCGTAGGGCACCACGCCCTTCTCGCCATCCTTGCTACCACCGACATAAAGAACGATTGCCATGTGATGTATTCCTCCAAATTGCTACTGCGTACTGCACTCGATGAACGATGCTGCGAGCTCATCGAGGGAGAGCTTACCGCGTCGGACCTGACTGGAACGTCAAAAAGGCTAATGACGATCGGTTGCATGCAGATGACTGCGGGATCGCAGCAGAATGCTTACGGATCTTTAACTTCCGACTAACGAATCCGTGGGGGGATTCCCGCCAACGGCGCAGCCCCTCGTGGGTGGTCGTGTAACGCGTTTCATGTGATTGGGCCGGGCGGGGTGGGTGCGCAGGACACGCCGTGAACCCGTCCCTGGGGGCTCGATGGCGCCATCCATGGCGCCAACGGTCCCGCGCACCCACCCCGCCCGGCCCCTGACAGTTTTTCGGGCACGTTCACCCACGGAAAAGAAAAAAGAAGATCAAAAGCAAAAACAGCCTGGCCGGCTGATTTGTTGCTTCCTGTAGAGCCAAGCCAAGCCATGCCCCGCTCGCGAGCAAGCGCAGCGCGCGACCCGCTTCTGCTGTTCTATTTCTTCTCCGTGGCTGGACGCGCACGGAAACTGTCAGGGGCCGGGCGGGGTGGATTCGCGGGACCGTTGGCGCCATGGATGGCGCCATCGAGCCCCCAGGGACGGGTTCACGGCGTGTCCCGCGAACCCACCCCGCCCGGCCCAATCGCATGAAACGCATTCCGCGACCACCCACGAGGGGCTGCGCCGTTGGCTGGAAACTACGGCCACCAGCCACGCCCGAACCGGGCGAAATGATCGGCCGCCCGTTCGAACGGATTGCGCGCACTCACCCCGCCGCACAGCAGGTACACCGGCAGGTACAGCGGGCCCAGCACCATGTACTGGTACACGTGCGCCCGTTCGTGATCATCCAGCCGGATCAGCGGCTCCACGCCCCACCCTGCCTGATGCGCATAGGTGCGGCAGGAAATGCCCAGGTCATGGCCGGTGTGCAGGATCACGTTCCCCAGGGTGATCGCCCCGCCTGGCCCCCACGGCCAGTGGTCGAACACCAGCGCGCAGTCACGGCCGCTCCAGCGCAATGTCGCGCCGCCGAGCATGCCGGCCAGGCCGCCGATCACGCCGAGCAGGGAATTGGGTGACGTCCACACCGCGCCCAGCACCTGCAGCGCGCGCAGCCAGATCGGCCAGGGCGTTGCTCCAGTCTTCAATCGGCCTCGTTGGGGATCAGGAGCCACAGGATCAGGTAGACCAGGATGCCAGGGAAGGCGGCGGAGGCCAGCGAAACCAGCACGTAGATCACCCGCAGCAAAGTTGCATTCCAGCCGAAGCGATGGGCAATGCCGCCCATCACGCCGGCAATCATGCGGTCGTTCAATGAGCGCGACAGCGTTTTGGGCGTCGTGTTCATGGCGGCAGCTCCGGGAAACGGACAAGGCAGTCGAACATGGCTCGACTCTACACCGCCCCCATGTCTACGGCGTGCGGTGGCGCAGGGCCTGCAGGCGTGCGCCGAACCAGGCGGCTGCGGTCTGTTCAGGCTGCCCCGGACACTGGATGCGGTAGGGTTTGCCACTCATGCTGCTCTGGCTGGCAGCGCGCTCGATGAACTGCTCGGCGCTGTCCACCATGCCCTTTTTCAGCAGGTAATCGTACTTGCGCTGCAGGTGCGCGCGCGCGTCGCTGCCGTCGTACCAGCTGCCATTGCGCTGGAAACGGCATTGGGAGCCATCCAGGCTGGCGATCAGCTGGGCGATCTCCCGGCGTGCATCCGTACTGGGTGCGGCGTGGGCAAGTGGTGCTGTCAGCAGTGCCGCAAGAATCAACAAAATCCGGTACATCATCACCCCCAAGTCAGTCGAGCATGGCTTGACTCTACAGATCGCGCGCCTTCAACCAGCCATCGATCGTGGCCGGTACTTCGCGCTGCGCGCGGCCGGAAACGTAGATACCAATATGCCCACCACGGAAACTGGACTCGGTGTAGTCGTCCGTGCCCAAACGCCCGCGCATCGCGCGCGAGGCATCCGGTGGCACCAGATGGTCCTGCTCGGCATAGATGTTCAGCACCGGCAGCGTCACCTGCGACAGATCCACCGCTTCCTCGCCGATCCGCACCGTGCCGTTCACCAGCCCATTGCCCTGATAGAACTGCTTGATGAAATCGCGGAACGCCTCGCCCGCCAGGTCCGGTGAATCGAAGATCCACTTCTCCATGCGCAGGAAATCCTCCAGCGCGGCCTTGTCATCGAGGATGTCGAGCAGGCCGACGTACTTCTGCACGTTCAGGCGGAATGGCTTGAGCATCAGGTAACTGGCATTCATCAGGTCGGCCGGGATGTTGCCCAGCGTGTCGACCAGCAGGTCCACGTCCACCTGCCGCGCCCAATGCGAGAGCATGTTGTCAGCCGTCTGGAAGTCGACCGGGGTGACCATGGTGATCAGCTTGCCCAGCTTCTGCCGGCGCAGCGCGGCGTAGCAGAGTGCGAACACGCCGCCCTGGCAGATACCCAGCAGGTCCACCGGGCCACCACTGCGCGCACGCAGCGCATCGACCGCGCCGTCGATGTAGCGCAGCAGGTAGTCCTCCAAGGTCTGGAAGCGTTCGGACCTATCCGGGTAGCCCCAGTCCAGCACGTACACGTCCTGGCCCAGCGCCAGCAGCTTCTGCACCAGCGAACGGTCGGCCTGCAGGTCGACCATGTACGGCCGGTTGACCAGCGCGTAGACGATCAGCAGCGGTGTGCGCCGGGTCGGTGCCTGTTCGCCGACGAAGCGGTACAGCACCACCTTGCCGTCACGCCAGACTTCCTCGCGTGCGGTCACGCCATAGTCCACGTCTTCCACCTGCGGCAGCAGCTTCAGCCCTTCCATCAGCTTGCGCTGCATGGCCAGGGTTTCCTGCATCAGGTCATCGGCGTTGAAGCCCAGCGGTCCTTTCATCGGTCACGCGCCCGAGTGGAAGCGCGAGACGCAGCCTTCTTCGCAGACACCTTCTTTGCAGGCGCCTTCTTTGCCGGCGCCGCCTTCTTCACGGCTTTGCGCGCGGCCGGCTTCACCTTCGCCGGTGCCGGCTGCGACACCGGATCGACCGCGGCAGTCCCCGCCAGCACCGCCACCTGTGCCTGCAGGCGACGAAGGCTGCGCTCCAGTTCGGCAATACGGCGATGCGCGGCGTCCATCTCGCTGCGGGTCGGCAGGCCGATTCGCTCACTCATCTGTTCCACCTCGCGCTGCAGGCCGGCGCGCAGGCGCATCTGCGCGTTGCCCAGCGAGGCGTACACCTGCTGGAACGGTTCGGACATGGCGACCTTGGCGTAGGCCTCCTCGGCCACTTCGATCCACAGGTCGAACATCGCGCGGGCGCTGGTCAACTGGCTGCCGGGCTGTTCGTGCTCGACCAGACGCTGCTCGAACAACGCGAAGGCCTCGTCCAACGCCTGCCTGATCTGATCAACGTAGGCGCGCGAATGCTGCTGGTACTCCTCCTGCGCCCGCAGCAGCGCCTGCCAGCGCGCCTGGTGCTCGCGGCCGGGGCCGAACGCCGGGCTCTGCAGCCACGGGCCCGCCTGCAGCTGGAACTGCTGCAGCCATGCGGCGAATTCGGGCACGGTGGCGCCGGCGTGGGTGCTGCCACGGGCGCCCTGCAGCATCCACTGCAGCATGCCATCGCCCTGCCCCTGCACCGCCTCGCGCCAGGCCTGGGCCACCTCGGCACTGCTGGCGTCGCGGCCGGCAAATCGTGCGGCGACCTCCTGCATGGTGCCGTACCAGCTGCCGGCCTGTTCGCGGAAACGGCGCATGGCATCTTCCGGCGCGCCCTGCCCCTGTTCGGGCAACAGCTGGCTCCACCAGTCGAACAGCCGTTGCCAGCTGCCGGGGTCGCCGCCGCCCGGTGCACCGGGCGTGCTCGCGTGGCGCAGCGCATCGCCCCAGGCACCGAAGTACTGCCGCGCCAGCGTTTCGAAATCGCTGCTGCCGGCGTCGTGGGCCGAGCTGGTCATCGCAGGCCTCCGCAGGGCTGGCTCATGGCTTGGGGATACGCAGGGTCTTGCTGATCATCAGCGACCCGGACAGGGCGAACAACAGCACCATCGGGTGCAGCTGCCACGGGCCGATCTGCCACTGGCCGAACCAGAGGTCCTGGCCGATGGCATCGGTACCGGCGGCGATCGCCAGCACGATCACCAGCACCAGGCTGGTCGGGATCGGGGTGCCCTCGAAATACGTGACCTTGCCCTCGTCGCCGGCCAGCGCCTCGGCAGTGACGTTGTAGCGTGCCAGGCGGCTGACACCGCAGCAGACGAAGTAGCTCAGCACCAGCCAGTCCCAGCCGCCCTGCATGCCGCAGGCATAGGCCAGCGCCGCCGGCGCCACGCCGAAGGAGATCACGTCCGACAGCGAGTCCAGCTCGCGGCCCAGGGTGGAACTGGACTTGCGCCAGCGCGCGATGCGCCCGTCGAGCGCGTCGAAGATGAAGGCCAGCGGGATCAACGCCATGCCGAACAGCAGGTAGCCACGCTCGCCGTCCTGCAGGAAGCGCATCGCGGCAAAGACCGCACCGGTGCCGCAGAAAGCATTGGCCAGGGTGAACCAGTCGGCCAGCTGGAATTCGCGCAGCATCGAGAAGTGACGTTTCATGGGGTCTCACGGAGCATCAAGGCCCACAGGTTACCGCGAGCGCCGCCGCTGGCGACAGCACTGGCAGGACCCGCCTTCACCACACCCTCACCTGCCCTCACCGGCGGTGAATTTTTCGCCACCCATCTTGACAGCCTAGGGGGGTGGCGCCTGTCGCGGCTTATCCACAAAGTTGCCCACGCGTAATCCACACCCCCTGTGGACAACCAGATCTCACCGACTGCGACGCTGGACATTTCCTCATCACCCGGAAGCGGGGTTTCCCTACTTCCCAAGCCACAGGGTCGGCGCTATGGTCACCGGCGGACCCGCCGCCGCCACGTCCGAAACTCTGCAACGGACGATGATGATGCTGGATGCTCCCACCCTGGCCGCACAGCTGCGGCAGCCCCACGGCGAGGCCGCGCTGGCGGTGGCCGACTCGATGAACCACAGCAACGGCGCACTCAACCTGGCCGCAATCGGGCTGCTGGCCGTCGGTGCCGGCGAACGGGTCCTGGAGGTCGGCCCGGGCAATGCGGCCTTCGCGCCACTGATGCTGCAGGCCACCGGCAGCCACTATCTGGGCATCGAGCTGTCCACGGCCATGGTCGAGGCCGGCACCCAGCGGCTGGCCGACGCCGGGGTGGCCGAACGTGCGGCGATGCGACACGGCGACGCCCATGCACTGCCGGTCGCCGATGCCGCGATGGATGCCGCGCTGGCGGTCAACACCCTGTACTTCTGGCCGAACCTGGCCCCGGTGCTGGACGAACTGGCGCGGGTGCTGCGCCGGGGCGGCCGCCTGTGCCTGGCCTTCGGCGATGCCAGCTTCATGCGCAGCCTGCCATTCGCCGCCGACTTCCAGCTGCATGAGCTGGACGCGGTGGAGCTGGCGCTGCGGGTATCGGGCTTCCGCGTCTCGGCCTGGCGCAGCCACCGCGAATCCGCAGCCGGCAATGACGGCCAGACCCGAGAAAAGCACTTCCACCTGCTGCTGGCACAGCGGCACTGAAGTGGTAGAGCCGGCCGCTGGCCGGCTGCCCCGGCCATTGCGGATTGCCGGCCAGCGGCCGGCACTACCCAACCTGCACCTGCCGCCAGCGAACAAAGCAGAACACCTGCATCCGCGCCGGATGCGATCCGACCGAGTGGTAGAGCCGGCCGCTGGCCGGCTGCTCCGGCCATTGCGGATTGCCGGCCAGCGGCCGGCACTACCCAGCCTGCACCCGGCCGCCAGCGAGCAAAACAGAACACCTGCATCCGCGCCGGATGCGATCCGATCGAGTGGTAGAGCCGGCCGCTGGCCGGCTGCTCCGTCCATTGCGGATTGCCGGCCAGCGGCCGGCACTACCCGGCCTGCACTCGGCCGCCAACGAGCAAAACAGAACACCCGCATCCGCGGCGGATGCGATCCGACCGAGTGGCAGAGCCGGCCGCTGGCCGGCTGCTCCGTCCATTGCGGATTGCCGGCCAGCGGCCGGCACTACCCAGCCTGCACCCGCCGCCAACGAGCAAAACAGAACACCCGCATCCGCGGCGGATGCGATCCGACCGAGTGGTAGAGCCGGCCGCTGGCCGGCTGCTCCGTCCATTGCGGATTGCCGGCCAGCGGCCGGCACTACCCAGCCTGCACCCGGCCGCCAGCGAGCAAAACAGAACACCTGCATCCGCGCCGGATGCGATCCGATCGAGTGGTAGAGCCGGCCGCTGGCCGGCTGCCCCGGCCATTGCGGATTGCCGGCCAGCGGCCGGCACTACCCAGCCTGCACGCGGCGCCGCCAATGCGCGAAACAGAACACCTGCATCACCAGCATGGCCAGCAACCCCAGCGGCCATGCCCACCACAGCCCGGCCAGACCGTGCCGGGACTGCAGCCACATCGCCAACGGCAGCTCCAGCAGCAACACGGCAGCCATGCCCAGCAATGCCGGCAACAGCACCGTGCCGCTGCCGCGCATCACTCCGACCAGCACCGCACTGCCTCCCATCGCCAGCACGCCCCACACCACCGTGCGCAACTGCTGCGTGACCATTTCGCGCGGCTCTGCGGCCGCCAGGATCAAGCCAGTCAGCCATGGCGCCAGCGCCATCACCAGCAGCACTACGACTGTCAGCATCGCCAGACCCAGCATCACCCCGGTGCGGGCGATGGCAGGCAGCCTTGCCGTACGCCCCGCTCCCATCGCATGCGCGGCGAGGATGGTGGCAGTGATCCCTAGGGACATTGCCGGCAGCTGCACCCAGCTCATCAACTGGTTGACCGCACCGTAGGCGGCCGTGGCCGTGTAGCCATAGCGGTTGATCCAGCCCAGCAATACGATTTCGGCAATGGCCAGGCTGAGCATCTGCAGCGAAGACGGTACGCCGATGCGCAGCATCGCGCGGATGAGCGCGCCGTCGAACCGAATGGCATGCAGCAGCTCGCGCCCCGGTGCCAACGGGTGCCCCATGCGCTGCCACCGCCACATCAGCCAGGCCAGGGCCAGCAGCGAGGCGAGCGCCGCCGAGACTGCCGCACCGGCCGCGCCCAGCTGCGGCAGGCCGGCCCAGCCCAGGATCAGCAGCGGCGTGCACAGCAGGCCGACCACCGTGGCCAGCAGCAGCGCATGCAGCGGCGTTTTGGCATCGCCCACCGCACGGCTCACCGCAGTGGCCAGCCACAGCAGGAAGAACGCCGGTGCCGCCAGCAGCAGAACACGGGCATAGACGATGGATTCGCCGAGGATCGGCGCTGGCGTGCCCAGTGCCGCCAGCAGCTGTGGCGCGAAACCGCCGCCCACCGCCATCACAAGCACTGACAACAGCAGAATCAGTGCCACCGCACTGCCGGCGACCGCGCGAGCCTGTTGCGGCCGGCCCGCGCCCCAGGCCTGGCCGATCAGCACCATCGCACCGGTGGCCAGACCCATTACCAGGGCCAGCAGCAGGAAGAAGACAGGGAAGAACGCAGCGGCGGCGGCCACCGCCTGCGTACCCAGCAGATGGCCGAGGTAGACGTTGTCCAGCGTGCCTGCAGCCAGCTGCAATGCGTTGGTCAGCAGCATCGGCAGGAGCAGGGTCAGATAGGTGCGCCAGAGGGGCGGCGCGACCGGGGGGATGGGATGTGCGGGGGTGTCCATGGGGTTCTCTGGGCAAGGCGCTGCCCTGCCCGGCGTTTCCGCCAGCAAAGCAAGCACAGGGGAGCGGGCCGTGGCCCGCGATCAGGTGGCGCCGCCGCTCAGTAGCGGCGCGGTGGCTCAGCCGTCTGCGTGGTCCGAAGAATCATCGAAGGCCAGGCGCAGGGCGTGATTGCGCACATCCTCGGGCCAGCTGCGTAACGCCATTTCCAGGCCCGCCCGGTCGTGCGCGAACAGGACACGGATCGCTTCCTCGAAACCCGGCAGGTCTCCGGCGACGGTCTGCAGGAAGTGATAGGCACGCTCGCTGTGGCGGCGCTGCCGGTCCTTGTCGGCACCAGCACGGCTGGCCGCCTCCACCAGCTTGCGCAGCACTACCGAGGCCCCGCCGGGCTGCTCGGCCAGCCACGCCCAGTGGCGCGGCAGCAGGGTCACTTCGCGTGCGACCACGCCCAGCTTGGGGCGGCCGCGGCCACGCGGAGTTGCCGGCGCCTCTTCGGCAGTAACGTCGGCATCCGCCTCGACGGCGGCGGGAAAGGCTTCGACGACCCGCGCCAGCAGTTCTGCGTCACTGCCGCGCGTATCGAAATCACGGGTGCGGCCGGTAGCGTTGTCGAACACAAGCAGCGGACCGGCAGCGTTGCCGGCACGCAGCTGCTTCAGCGCCAGCGCAGCCACTTCCGGGGTACCGGAGGCGACCAGCCGGTGGCCGTCGAAGCAACTGAAGGGAGGGAGTCGGGACGCAGGCATGGCAATGGCATCGGAGGTGATGCGCGAATATTGCCCGGGTAATTTGCGTTCGTCAATATTGCCCGGACATTAATGAACCGGAAGAGCGTGCCAACCAAGGTTGGCACCCACCTGGAAGGTTGATCCCCACTCGAAAGATCGCCCCCCTCCCGATTCGCCGGCTTACAGCCGGCTGTAGGACCAGCTGACCATGCGGCCGTCCTGGTACGGCATCACGCCGTGGAAGGGGCGCGGGTCGGCGTCGAACACCAGTGGCAGGAAGTTGCGGTCGCCCTCCCACATCGGCAGCGTGTCCAGCTTGTCCAGGTCCACCCACTCCAGCGTGCCTTCATGGTTGCCGCCGTGCGGGGTGCCTTCGAAACTGTCGATGACGAACACGAAGCCCAGCCAGTCCTCGCCATGCTTGCCGAATCCCGGCCAGCTGATGGTGCCGCGCAGCCGCATGCCGGTGCAGTCGATGCCGGCTTCCTCGGCGATTTCGCGGCGCATGCCTGCCGCAACGTCTTCGGTCGGTTCGATCTTGCCGCCCAGCCCGTTGTACTTGCCCAGGTGGTGGTCACCGGGCCGGGTGTTGCGGTGGATCATCAGCACCTGGCGACGATCGGGCGACAGCACGTAGCCCAGGGTGGCGACGATCGGGGTGTACGGCATGGGCAGCATCCAGCGGCAGGTCAGCCGTGGATTATGGCCGATCAGCGCACCAGCGACAGGCGGCGTTCGGCAGCCGCAGTGGCGCCATCAGGATCGCGGCGCAGGGTGGCCACGCCGTGGCCGCGCTCGGCGAGGTATTCCAGCCACTTGCCGAGGAAGGTGTTCATCCGCATGCGGTGGCTGATCAGTTCCGCCGGCGGCGGGTACAGGCCCATGGTGTCCTGCCAGCGGCGGCCGACATAGCAATGGGTGGTCTCGGCCTGGCGCGCATCACGGTATAGGCGCACGTAGGCCGACGGATCAGGCTCGCCGGTGACCGGGTCGGCCAGGTCGTAGGTCAGGCGCAGCTCCACCGTGTAGCGGTGGCACTCGATCACGTCCAGGCGGACATCCAGGCCGTCGCCGATCGAGGAAATGTAGCTGCCCGCCACCAGTCCGGCCGGTTCGAACAGGCGCACCAGATGGCGATAGTTCTCCGCGTACAGGCCCATGAGCCAGCTCAACCGGCTCAGGCGGGGAATGCGTTCGGTACGGGGCAAGGCTCGGGCCATGGGTCGATCCTACACGTTGGTGCTTCAACGTGGGGGCGGGATCACCCCGACCAAAGGGCTCGGTATCGACCAACGGTCGATACCCACCGTGCAGGAGGGTCGATACCCACCGTGCAGGAGGGTCGATGCCCCCGCGCAGGAGGAGTATTGCCCCGGGAGGTAGGCCACGACCGTTGGCCGTGGCGCACGGATCAATACAGCTCGCGCTGCAGCCCCAACGTGGCCAGCACCTTGCTGGAAATCTCCTCGATCGAGGTGTGGGTGGTGCTCAGCGTCGGGATCCGCTCCATCTGGAACATCACCTCGGCCGCGGCCACCTCGCGCTTGCAGGTCTCCAGGTTGGCGTAGCGCGAGTTCGGGCGGCGCTCCTGGCGGATCTGCTGCAGCCGGTCCGGGTCGATGGTCAGGCCGAACAGCTTGCGCCGGTAGTTGCGCAGGCGCGGCGGCAGGCGGTCGCTTTCCAGGTCCTCGTCGGTCAGCGGGTAGTTGGCCGCACGCACGCCGTAATGCAGGGCCAGGTAGATGCAGGTCGGCGTCTTGCCGGCGCGCGACACCGCCACCAGGATCACGTCGGCATCGTCGTAGTTCACCGCGATACCGTCATCGTGGGTCAGGGCGAAGTTCATCGCGTTGATGCGGCGGTGGTAGGTGTCGAAGTCGACCATGCCGTGGGCCTGGCCGACCCGGGCCAGGCGCGGGCTGGCCAGTTCACGCTCCAGCGGCTCGATGAACGGCGCGAACACATCCAGCATCAGCGCCCCGCTGTCGGCCAGGATCAGGCTCAGGCTCTGGTCCACGCAGGAGTTCACCACGATCGGCCGGACCTGGTACCGCTCCCCTGCCGCCTGGATCCGGGCACAGGCTTCACGCGCTTTTTCGGGGTCGTCGACAAACGACATGCGGTCGGTAATGAAGCTGAACCCGGAGAACTGGGTGAGCAGGCTATGCCCAATGGTTTCAGCGGTGATACCGGTTCCATCGGAAACGTAGAACACCGGGCGGATGGTCGACATGCGCGCTTTTACCCCCTACGAAGCTTAAAAAGGCCGCCAGCACAAGCTTGTGCCGACAGTGGTCTGCCCGGCATCATATCGGCTTCTTCCTACGGACGCGGCCACTCAGCCCGCCTCGGGCGATGGCCAAACGGAGCATCGCGCTTGAACGAGAACATCCTGTGGTTGCACGAACTGCGTCTGGCCGATCTGGCCCGCGTAGGCGGCAAGAATTCGTCCTTGGGCGAGATGATCGGCAACCTGGCCGGTCTGGGCGTTTCGGTGCCGGGCGGTTATGCCACCACCGCTGAAGCCTTCAAGGACTTCATCGCGCACAACGACCTGTCCAAGCGCATCTTCGACAAGCTGGCCACGCTGGACGTCGAGGACGTCAACGCGCTGACCGCCGCCGGCAAGGAAATCCGCAGCTGGGTGATCGATGCGCCGCTGCAGCCGCAGCTGGACCAGGACATCCGCACCGCCTACGCCAAGCTGAGCGCCGAAAACGGCGGCGGCGACGTGGCCGTGGCCGTGCGTTCGTCGGCCACCGCCGAGGATCTGCCGGATGCCTCCTTCGCCGGCCAGCAGGAAACCTTCCTCAACGTCACCGGTGCCGACGATGTCGTGCACAAGGTCAAGGAAGTGTTCGCCTCGCTGTACAACGACCGTGCGATCGCCTACCGCGTCCACCACGGCTTCAAGCATGAGGACGTGTTCCTGTCCGCCGGCGTGCAGCTGATGGTGCGTTCGGGCGTCGGTTCCTCCGGCGTGCTGTTCACCCTGGACACCGAGTCCGGCTTCCGCGACGTGGTGTTCGTCACCTCTTCGTTCGGCCTGGGCGAAATGGTCGTGCAGGGTGCGGTCAATCCGGACGAGTACTACGTCTACAAGCCCACCCTGCAGGCCGGCAAGCCGGCGATCCTGCGCCGCTCGCTCGGCAGCAAGGCGATCCGCATGGTGTATTCGGATGTCCCGGGTGAGCGCGTCAGGATCGAGGACACTCCGGTCGAACTGCGCAACACCTTCTCGATCAGCGACGAGGACGTGCAGGAACTGTCCAAGCAGGCGCTGGTCATCGAAAAGCACTACGGCCGCCCGATGGACATCGAGTGGGCCAAGGACGGTGTCAGCGGCAAGCTGTTCATCGTGCAGGCGCGCCCGGAAACGGTGAAGTCGCGCAGCCACGCCACCCAGATCGAGCGCTTCGCGCTGACCGAAAAGGGCGGCAACGTGCTGGCCGAAGGTCGTGCCGTCGGCGCCAAGATCGGTTCGGGCGTGGCCCGCGTGGTCAAGACGCTGGACGACATGAACCGCGTGCAGCCGGGCGACGTGCTGATCGCCGACATGACCGACCCGGACTGGGAACCGGTGATGAAGCGCGCCTCGGCCATCGTCACCAATCGTGGTGGCCGCACCTGCCACGCCGCGATCATCGCGCGCGAGCTGGGCGTGCCCGCCGTGGTCGGTTCGGGCAACGCCACCAAGGTCATTGAAGATGGCCAGCTGGTCACCGTCAGCTGTGCTGAAGGCGATACCGGTTTCATCTACGAAGGCAAGCTCGGCTTCGAGCGCACCACCACCGATCTGGGCAACATGCCGCCGGCCCCGCTGAAGATCATGATGAACGTGGCCAACCCGGAACGTGCCTTCGACTTCGGCCAGCTGCCGAACGCCGGCATCGGCCTGGCCCGCCTGGAAATGATCATCGCCAGCCACATCGGCATCCACCCGAACGCGCTGCTGGAATACGACCGCCAGGACGCGGCGACCAAGAAGAAGATCGATGAGAAGATCGCCGGCTACGGTGATCCGGTCAGCTTCTACGTCGACCGCCTGGCCGAAGGCATCGCCACCCTCACCGCCTCGGTTGCACCGAACCCGGTGATCGTGCGCCTGTCGGACTTCAAGTCCAACGAGTACGCCAACCTGATCGGCGGCAGCAACTACGAGCCGCACGAAGAGAACCCGATGATCGGCTTCCGCGGCGCCAGCCGTTACGTCGACCCGAGCTTCTCGGCCGCCTTCGCGCTGGAGTGCAAGGCCGTGCTGCGCGTGCGCAACGAAATGGGCCTGGACAACCTGTGGGTCATGATTCCGTTCGTGCGCACCCTGGAAGAAGGCCGCAAGGTCGTCGAGGTGCTGGAACAGAACGGCCTGAAGCAGGGCGAGAACGGCCTGAAGATCATCATGATGTGCGAAGTGCCGTCCAACGCACTGCTCGCCGATGAGTTCCTGGAGATCTTCGACGGCTTCTCGATCGGCTCCAACGACCTGACCCAGCTGAGCCTGGGCCTGGACCGCGACTCTTCGATCGTTGCGCACCTGTTCGACGAGCGGAACCCGGCAGTGAAGAAGCTGCTGTCGATGGCGATCAAGGCAGCGCGTGCCAAGGGCAAGTACGTCGGCATCTGCGGCCAGGGCCCGTCCGATCACCCGGATCTGGCCGAATGGCTGATGCAGGAAGGCATCGAGTCGGTGTCGCTGAACCCGGACACCGTGGTCGATACCTGGCTGCGCCTGGCCAAGCTGAAGGCCAACGGCTGATGCCGTGATGGCCACGGGCTGACGTCGTGTTCATCGGCGTCGGCCGATACTGCTGCTGCATGCAAGCCCCGCCTCTGCGGGGCTTCGTGTTTCTGGCGTGCACGCACGCCCTGCCCCACGCAGACACCGTTTCTCAGCAAAGGACTTCCGCATGATCGCCGCAGCAGCACCCGCCGCCCCCGCCGCAACGCCCTGGTTCCACTCGCTCGACTGGGAACGCCTGCTGGAAACCTACGGCGTGCCGTTGCTGGCCGCGATCGTGGTGCTGCTGGTGGGCCTGTGGGTGGCACGTCGCTTGTCCAATGCAATGCCGCGCGCCACTGCGCGCATGGGTGTGGACCCGATGCTGGGAAGCTTCCTGCGCAACGTGGTGTATGCCGCCTCACTGGTGATCGTGGTGGTGCTGGCCATCGGCACGCTGGGCGTGCAGATCACCCCGCTGCTGGCCGTGCTCGGCACCGCTGGCCTGGCGGTCGGTCTGGCATTGAAGGATTCGCTGTCCAACATCGCCTCGGGCGTGATGCTGGTGACGCTGCGTCCGTTCCGCGTGGGCGATGTGGTCACCGTGGCCGGCCAGACCGGCACGGTGCGCGAAGTGCGCATCTTCCAGACCGTGCTTACCGGCGCCGACAACCAGCACACCACCATTCCGAACACGCTGATCACCGCCGCGCCGATCATCAACCTCACCGCCGAGCCGACGCGCCGCGTCGAACTGGTGATCGGCATCGGCTACGAAGACAACATCCAGCTGGCACGCGACACCGCGCTGGCGCTGATGAAGGCCGATCCGCGTGTGCTGCAGACCCCCGCACCGGACGTGGTGGTCTACGAACTGGGCGCACACGCCATCAACCTCGGCATCCGCTGCTACGTGAAGTCGGCCGACTGGTTCGGCACCAAGGTCACGCTGCTGGAGCAGCTGAAGCTGGGCTATGACAAGGCCGGCATCAACATTCCGTATCCGCAGCAGGACATGCACCTTTACCTGCATGGCAAGGATGGTGGCGTGGTTGAGGCCGACGCGCTGGTGCGCGACAAGCCGTGATCCGGCAGTGGAATGCCGGCCAGCGGCCGGCACTACCCCTCGCCGCCTGACTGAAATGCCGGCCAGCGGCCGGCACTACCCCTCGCCCACTGGTAGTGCCGGCCGCTGGCCGGCAGCCTCCAGAATCAGGCAGCGACGCTCTCTTCCAGCGCCGGGTAATCAGTGAAACCCTCCGCACCACCGCCAAAGAACGTGGCGCGATCCGGCGGATTCAGCGTCGCACCCGTACGCAGGCGCTCGGGCAGATCCGGGTTGGCGATGAACGGCCGGCCGAAGCCGATCAGGTCAGCCCAGCCTTCGGCCAGTGCCTGCTCGGCGCGCTCGGCGGTGTACTTGCCGGCGTAGATCAGCGTACCCGGGTAGACCATGCGCAGCGCCTGCTTGAACGCCACCGGCATCGGCGGTGCATCGTCCCAGTCGGCCTCGGCAATGTGCAGGTAGCCCACCCCCATCTCACCGAGCAGGTGTGCGGCAGCCAGATAGGTCGCCTGCGGCGTATCGTCCACCGCCCCCTGCAGCGTAGTCAGCGGCGCCAGGCGCACGCCCACACGCTCGCCACCGGCAACCTCGACCACCGCCTGCACCACCTCGCGCAGGAAACGCAGGCGATTCTGCAGTGAGCCGCCGTAGGCATCAGTGCGCTGGTTGGCCTGCGAATCGATGAACTGGTTGATCAGGTAGCCGTTGGCGCCGTGCAGTTCCACACCATCAAATCCCGCGGCCAGCGCATTGCGCGCAGCCTGCGCGTAATCGGCGACGATGCCCGGAATCTCGTCCTCGCGCAGCGCGCGCGGCATCGAGTGCTGGATCATCTCGCCCACACCGGCTTCGGGACCCGCCCCAGTCGGGTCGACGAACACTTTCACGCCTTCGGCGAGCAATGCCGAGGAAGACACCGGCGCCGCGCCATCGGGCTGCAGGGCCACATGCGAGACACGGCCGACGTGCCACAGCTGGGCGTAGATGCGGCCACCGGCGGCGTGCACCGCATCGGTCACCTGCCGCCAGCCCTGCACCTGCTCGGCGCTGTGGATGCCCGGGGTCCAGGCATAGCCCTGGCCCTGCTGGCTGATCTGGGTACCTTCGCTGACGATCAGGCCGGCGCTGGCGCGTTGCGCATAGTAGGCGGCCATTTCCGCGGTGGCGACGTTGCCATCGGCGGCGCGCGAGCGGGTCATCGGCGGCATCACGATGCGGTTGGGCAGCGTCAACGCACCCAGGCGGTGGGGGGTGAACATCATGGCGGCAATCTCTTGCGGGGGGAGTGCCGCAAAGGATGGGGATGCCGGCTGCCAGGCAACAGGCATGCACTGGCAAAACAATTGTTCCCTCGAGGCAAGGATCACCCGCCACGAGGGCTCATCCACGCATGGCGTGGCTCTACTCCAGCCTTGGCTCGATCTTCACCGCGCCATGCGCCACGCGGTCATAGCAGGCGCGCACCACATCTTCCCCGTACTTCAGCTCGAGCCGGCGCACGATGAAGTGCCCGCGCGCCATGTCCTGGTAGTAGTCGGTGAACATGGTATTCAGTGTTGCACCCGCGGCAGCACCGACGATCGGCACCGCCTGTGCGGCGAATTTCTCGGTGACCACCACGCCGAAGCGCGCCGCCACCTTTTCCACCATCTTCGCCAGCAGCTTTCCAGCTTCTTTCGGTGCCACACCCAGGGTCAGGTCGCGGCCGGTCACCACACGCCCAGCCAGTTCGGCCGAAAGATGCCGCATCACGTCGGTGGTGAAGCCTCGGGCCAGGTAGTAGCCGGTCTCGCTGGCGTCGTCGCGCGGCGAGTTGCCACCGAGCGCGAACACCTCCAGGCACGCCTGCCGGGTGCTGAACTCGGACAGGTCGAAGCCCTCGCTGCGGGCCACGTCGGCCACGGCGCGCATCATGATGGTGGTCGACACCGGCAGTTCGATAAACAAGGCGGCAAAGCCGAAGGCCCCGCCGACCGCCCCCGAGGTGGCTGCCGCCAGCTTGTGCCAGCGGGTGGACGCCCCCTTGCCGGGTGTGTTGTCCATGCTCCACAGCGCCGCCTGCGCCGACTTGGTCAACGCCGCCTGCACCGCACCGTGGATGCGGTTGGAGACCGAGCTGGGCAGCGCCTTCACCGCGAACTCCAGCGGCGTGCCGACCAGGTTGGCCATGCGCGCGGTGAGGGTTGGCGCTTCCAGCAGGGCCACCGCCCGCTGCAGGTCGGACCAGTCGCGGGCGTCGTGGGCAATATCGCGGGGGAGCAGGATGGGCTCGTTCATGGCGCCGATCTTAGCGCCGGGGAGTTGAACGGTTCGTCGCGAGGCACGACAGAGGGGTCAGAGCCCTTGCCGCGGGAAAGGGGTTCGGCCCCGACGCCTTGCCGGCCAGCGGCCGGCACTACCAGTTCGCGTGTCACCCGGTCGCGCCGGGCCTTGCCCGGCGTTGTTGTTCAGGCCGTGGGCAAGCCCGACAGCGCGCCCATGAACTGGCGGTAATGGCGCAGCTCGGCGATCGAGTCGTGCACGTCGCTCAGCGCGGTGTGGTTGCTGTTCTTGCCGACGCCGGCGGCCACGCTCGGCGCCCAGCGCTTGGCCAGCTCCTTCACCGTGGACACGTCCAGGTTGCGGTAATGGAAGTACTTCTCCAGGCGCGGCATCTGGCGGTGCAGGAAGCGGCGATCCTGGCAGATCGAGTTGCCGCACATCGGCGAAAGGCCGGCCGGGATCCACTGCGCCAGGAAGTTTACCGTCTGCGCCTCGGCCTGGCCGAGGGTGGTGGTGCTGTCCACCACGCGCTGCCACAGGCCCGAACGACGATGCTGGTTGCGGTTCCACTCGTCCATCGCCTCCAGCGTTTCCAGCGGATGATGGATGGCGAATTCCGGACCTTCGGCCAGTACGTTCAGCTGGGCGTCGGTGACCACGGTGGCGATCTCGATGATCGAATCGTTGTCGGTGTCCAACCCGGTCATTTCCAGGTCGATCCAGATCAGTCGTTCGTTGGCCGCGCCGGTGTCCGCCATTGTGTCGCCTCGTTGCTGGGCAGGCGCGCGGCCTACCGGTGAAGGAAAGAGGCGCCCATCATACCCGTTCGCCCCTCAGCCCTCGCCGACGTGGTCTTCCAGCAGCAGCGGCGGCTTGCCACGCTTGGCGCGGAAATAATTGGTCAGGCGCGTACTGGCTTCCTTGGCCAGCACCCCGCCGTGGATCTCGACCCGGTGGTTGTGGCGGGCATCGCCGAGCAGGTCGAACACGCTGCCGCACGCACCGGTCTTGGGGTCGCTGGCGCCGTAGACCAGGCGCGAAACGCGCGCATGCACGATCGCCATCGCGCACATCGCGCACGGCTCCAAGGTCACGTACAGCGTGCTGCCAAGCAGGCGATGGTTGGCGAGCAGCTTTCCACCGGCCCGCATGGCCACGATCTCGGCATGCGCACTGGGGTCATGCGAGGCAATGTTGAGGTTCCAGCCCTCGCCCAGCAGCTGGCCGTCGGCGCCCACCAGCACCGCCCCGACCGGAATCTCGTCGAACTCACGCTGCGCGCGCTCGGCCAGGGCCAGTGCATGGCGCATCCAGTGTTCATCGGCGTCGTGCACCGGTACACCCAGGACATCGGTCATGGCGGTTCTCGCTTTTCAACTGGGCCAGGATGGCCGCCGGGGGCGCATTGTACGCCCGGGACCGTGCAGGCGCCGCTAGCGCGCGTCGAAGCGCTCGCGGGCCGCATCGAGCGCCGGGAAGTTGTGCTCGGCCCAGCGATCCAGGGCGGACAGCGTCTCGACCAGGCCGCGCGCGACCTCGGTCAGGCGGTACTCCACATGCAGTGGTTTGCTGCCCCGGTCACACCGCTCGACCAGCCCATTGCGCTCCAGCTGGCGCAGGGTCTGGGTCAGCACCTTCTGCGAGATGCCTTCGATCTTCCGCAGCAACGCGCCGTTGCGAAGCGGGCCCTGCGCCAATGCCGGCAGCAGCAGCATCACCCACTTGCCTGAAATCAGCGCAAGCGCATCGCGTGCCGAACAGTCGGCGGCATAGACATCCCCGGGAAAGGCCATGGTTACCTCAAGGTGCGTAATTGCCGGCGCATGCCGGCACCGCGAGGATGGTCGCACACTCGTCGAACACCTCGCCCCATGCGCGCCCTGATCCTGCTTGCCCACCCCGAGCCCCGCTCCTTCAATGCACATCTGGCCGCTCAGGCCGCCGAGCAGCTGCGGCATGACGCGCTGCAGGTGGACGTGGTCGACCTGTATGCGGAGGGCTTCGATCCGCTGGAAGCGGCTGACCACCATCCGCATCGCCTGCATCCCGGCCACTTCGACGCCCAACGCGAACAGCGGCACAGCGCCGAGCAGGGCCAGCTGCCCGTCGATGTGCAACATCACCTGCAACTGCTGCGGGCCGCAGACCTGCTGATCCTGCAGTTCCCGCTGTGGTGGTTCGCGGCGCCGGCCATCCTGAAGGGCTGGCTGGACCGCGTACTGGTGTACGGGCCGATGTACAACAGCCGCCTGCGTCACGAGCACGGAGCGATGCGCGGCAAGCGTGCGTTGCTGAGCGTCACCACCGGCTCATCGGCACGGGCCTGCGCAGTCGACGGCCGCGAGGGAGATACCCGGTTGCTGCTGTGGCCCTTGATGTACAGCCTGCGCTACGTCGGCTTCGACGTGATGGAACCGCACGTGGTGCACGGCGTGCGTTCCGGGCTGGCACCGGAGCGCGTGCTGGCCCACGACGAGGCACTGGCTGCAGCAACCCACCACTACCGCGAACGCCTGGCGCAATGGCCGCAGTGGCCCACCGTGCCCTTCAACGACAGCAGCGATTTCGAGGACGGCATTGCGCTGCGCGCGGAGGCCACTACCTACAGCCCCTTCATCCGCCATCGCAACGCCGGATGAATCCACATCTGCGCGCTGGATCGGGACGCGCCATACTACGCACTCTTTGCAAGCACCTTGGCGAACCCATGACCACCCTCCGCCCCTCTCGCGCCGACGACGGCGCCGCTCTTGTCGACCTCTGGCGCCGCGCCGTCGACGCCACCCACGACTTCCTCAGTGCCGAAGACCGCCAGGCCATCGATGCCGAAGTCGCCGGTTTCCTGCCGCAGGCGCCGATGACCGTTGCTGTCGATGCGCAGGATCGGCCGCTGGGCTTCATGCTGATCGATGGCACGCACATGGAAGCGCTGTTCATCGATCCGGACGTACGTGGCACCGGCATCGGCCGGCAACTGCTGCAGCACGCTCTGACCCAGCATCCGCAGCTGAGTACTGACGTCAACGAACAGAACGCACAGGCCGTCGGCTTCTACCTGCGCATGGGCTTCGTCGAAACCGGACGTTCACCGCTGGATTCGCAAGGCCGTCCGTATCCGCTGATCCACCTTCGGCACAACGGCTGACATCCGTCGGCAGCAGCCACGTGCTAGCGTGGCTGCTTTCGACCAAGGAATGCCGCATGGATGGTGCAAAAGCCCTGTTGACCCTGTTTGCGCTGGGCATCAGCCTGGTCTGGATCCTGGTGCCGTTCGCCATCTTCGCCGTGCGCAACCTGCTGCGTGAAGTACTGGTCGAGCAGCGCCGTACCAATGAACTGCTTGAACACATCGGCGGTTACCGCATTCCGAAGCCGCAACCCGAACCGACCGTCTGGCGCGCGCCCTGAGCAGAAACGTGCCAGGCCCGGATCAGGCCGTCGCCTCGAAGGCCGGTGAGTACTGCACTTCGCCCTGTGCCAACGGAGGCTGCAGGCAAAGTGCCTGGAAGTACTCCGGCGGCACACCCGGCAGCACCAGGCCCGGCTCGGCACAGAAGCCGAAGCGACCGTAATAGGCCGGCTCGCCCAGCAATACACAGCCATGTGCGCCCTGCTGACGCAGTGCTTCAAGTGCGGCATGCATCAGGGCCGCACCGATGCCCTGCCCCTGCCAGGCGGGCAATACCGAAATCGGCCCCAGGCCAAACCAGCCCGTGCTGCCATCGCTGATCGTCACCGGCGACACCGCCACATGGCCGATCACCTTCCCGTCCATCTCGGCCACCAGCGAAACGCTCAGCTCCCCGCGCGCGCGCAGGGCGTCGACGATGAACTGCTCGGTACGGCTGCTGTGCGCAGCGTTCCGGAACGCGGCCTCGGTGAGTGCATGGAGGGTGGCGTGATCATCAATGGCTTCGGCACGGATGGTGTAGTTCATGGCGTAATGCTCGCTTGCGTGAGAGTCGCGTGAATTGGCGACCGTTGTCACAAATTGACGGCGAAATGTCGAACGCGAAGCGCAATCGCCTGGCCGACCCCGAATCGCCTGTGCCGCAATCGATTCGGCGACGCTCCCGAACGCTGAATGCGTCAAAATTCCGTCGCGGACACCTTGCCGTAGCTGGCGCCAGGTTTCCAGAACACTCCATAATCGATAAACCTGTCACCAGGGAAGGATATATGGACACGGACGCACGATGCAGGATGCCGCCATGGATGTAGCCACGCCGACACGCGATGGACGCCATCTGGTACCGATGGGCCTCTTGATGGCGCTGACGGCCTGCTCGCCTTACGCGGACGCAGAGCGTGACGTCGCCGCAGGTGGACGCGGCCTGGCCAAGCTCAACCCGTCACCGCAGCAGGGCTACGAGCTGGTGCTGACACTGAAGGATGCCCCCGGTCCCTTCGCGGTGGTCGAGGGCGTTGCCCAGTACGACGTCAGCAACCACAGGGACTGCGGCCGGGTCCTGTGGGCGACCGGTACCGCCAGCCGTATCACCAGCCAGGAGTTGGTGGAACTACACAAGGTCGACGAGAACGAATACCGCGGTACGTTCTACCTCGACCGCATGCAGGACGAGGATTACTACGGGCGTGGCGTCTGCCATTGGACGTTGACGGGTGTCGGTGCGATGTTGCGCGCTACGACCGGCGAGGCGAATACGCGATTCCTTACGTTCGTCGACAAGGAGCGCATGGAGAGCGACTCACCTCTTACGCTTTATTACCCAAACCTTATCTATCCGCGCGCCGACACTGTCGCCAACTTTGGCGCCAGTGGCGAGGAAGATCCGTCGGGGTACAGCGAAGATCTGCGCGACGCGCTGTTCTCAACCACCACCACTGTGCAGAAGCTCGTGCCATGAGCTGCCAGTTCAACAACCCCTACCCCCAAGGAGGCCGACATTGCGCCACAAGATGATTCCGTGCCTTGCTCTGCTTCTATTGACCGCCTGCAACCCGGAGACCGCCATGAACCAGGAACGTGCCGCTGCTGAAGCCGATGTCGCCCAGGGCGGGCGCGGCCTCGCCAAGCTCAACCCCACCCCGCGCAAGGCCTATGAGCTGGTGCTGCGCCTGAAGGATGCCCCCGGCGATTTCGCACTGGTCAAGGGCGTAGCGCAGTACGACGTCACCAACGAGGATCAGTGCGGCCACATCGAGCCGGCCACCGGCACAGCTGCACGTATCACCAGCCAGGAACCGGTGGAGCTGCGCAAGGTCGCTGAGGGCGAGTACCGCGGCACGCTATATGTGGACCGCATGCTGGATGAGGACTACTACGGTCGTGGCGTCTGCAAGTGGGAGTTCACCGGTGCCGGGGCAATGCTGAAGGCGACGGGTGCCGAAGAAGAGACCCGCTTCCTCACCTTCGTCGACGCCAAGCCGCTGACCGAAGGTGGCGCCCATACGCTCTACTATCCGGATCTGGTCTATCCGAAGGCAGATCGCGTTCCCAACTTCCCAGCCAGTGGCGAGCCCGATCGCAGCAACTACGCCGCTGATCTGCAGGACAAGCTGTTTACGATCACCCTCTCCGCAAGTGAGGTCGCGCCGTGACCATCACCTCTCAGGACTACGCCGCGTTATCCAATGACGCCTACAAGGATCGGGCCGTCGGCCGACGTGAACCCGGCCAAGAAGAAAAAGTCACGTTAAACGGCCATGAGTACAAGATACTTGAGCATGTCAACAATCGTCTCAACGGCTATCAGGGCACCGTCTATCAGCGCGTAGACACCAAAGAGATCGTCATTGCGCATCGTGGCACCGAGCAGATCGCTCGCGATGCGATTCTGACCGACGGCGGCATGGTGGTTGCGCGCACCAACGTGCAGGCGCCTGACGCGATTGCTTTGACACAGAGGACGCTCGAAGGCGCCGCGCTTCAATCCCGCTTGAACGGTGTGCCCGCGCCCCAGGTCACCGTCACCGGTCACTCCCTCGGCGGCGCTCTTGCCCAGATCACCTCGCACCACTTCAACGTCAAGGGCGAGACATTCAATGCCTACGGCGCGGTCAGCCTCAGCTACCGCATTCCGGAAGGCGGCAACACCATGATCAACCACGTCATGGCCTCCGATCCGGTCAGCGCCGCGTCACCGCATTTCGGCCAGGTACGCATCTATGCCAAGCCCGACGAGATCAAGACGCTCGCGGCAAACGGCTTCAGCAATCACGCCCTGCGTGATCTGATTCCGGACCGGCCGATCATTGCGGCGACCAGCTCGTTCGGCGCGCACAAACTGGGCAACTTCCTCGACGAAGGCTCGGTGCTGAAGCACCCGGAAACGCAGAAGCTGGCGAAAGACAACGCCAAGATGATCGAGGAGTATCGCGACGACGTCGAGTCACTGCGTCGCGGCGTCACCCGCGCGGCACGCGGCATCCCGGGCGGCGCCATCGATCTGTACGACCACATCCGCGGCCCGCTGCAGCCCGGTGAACCGGCACGCCGCGAAGCGGAGAAGAATGGCCATCACACCAGCATGCTGCGCATGGACGATGCCAACCATCTGGGCAACCCGCTGTTCAACGACGCGATCCGCGGCGTGCACGCACATGACGTGCGCGTTGGCCGCGTGCCGGACGTGATGAGTACGCAGCTGGCGGGCAGCCTGGCGGCGGAGATGCACGCTGCAGGCGGCAAGCGCATCGACGAAGTGGTGATGAACGCCGATGCCTCGCGCAGCTTCGCCGTGCAGGGCCAAGGCGGTGACC
Organism: Stenotrophomonas sp. YJH_SMC_119; assembly: GCF_059368315.1. NCBI lineage: Bacteria > Pseudomonadati > Pseudomonadota > Gammaproteobacteria > Lysobacterales > Lysobacteraceae > Stenotrophomonas > Stenotrophomonas sp. YJH_SMC_119. Next base: position 79,534 of record NZ_JCAFRP010000002.1, read on the forward strand.
CCGCCCACCTTCGCGTGTCGGTGGATACGGCAGTGGCGATGAACACGCCGCTGGAACAGAGCAGCCAGCGCATCGACCAGCAGGCTGCAGGCCAGCGCCTTGCGCTGGAGCGCGACCAACAGCTGGAACAGCAGCAGCATCAGACCCGCAGCCTGCAGGCCTGATGGACAGCGCGGGAGCCGGTCATTCCGGCTCCCGCCTCAGCACCGTGACTCAGGGGCTGGTGGCCGCGACCGGCGCAGATGCACTGGCGGTCACGAACAGATCCGGCCCGGAATCCGGGAAGCCGCCGCAGGCGCGATCGCCCGGCGCGACCGGATCACACGGCCACTGGCTGCGCGGGACCTTGTCGCGCAACTCGAAGCGATCGCCGGTCCAGACCACGAAGGCGAGATGCTCGCGGTTCCAGTCACTGAACGCACGCGCCCCACCCTTCGGCACCGTCTCCGGATACTGCACGAACCAACGCATGGCCGGCCCGAACTGCAGCTTGCTGTGATCCAGCGTGAGCCTGCCCCCACGCGCCAGCTGGCGTGCGCGATCCGCCTCGGTCACCTGTGGCACGGCCGGCATCGCTTCGGCGGTAACATCCCTCGGCGGCGCATCGCCACGCACCTGGTACACACGCTGGCCCACATAGGCCTCGCGGCAGCTACCCGCTGGCACACGTACCGGCTCCGCGCTGAACTCATCGCGGTTGGCGACCTGGTCGCTGCAGGTGAACGGCGCGGAGACCAGGTAGAACGTGCTGTCGGCGTCGCGCCCTTCCAGCGAGCGCACCCAGACGTCGCCCATCCGCACGATGAAGTCCGGGCGCTGGCCGTACCCAGGCACCGCCTTGAACCAGGCCTTCTGCTGTACCTCTCGCTCGCGCCAGTTGCGCGGCAGGTGGATGTCCTGCTCGGGCAGCGCAACCAGCAGAGCGGCCAGATGCGCCGGCATGGTGCCCTGGCAGGCGCCGGTCAGCAGGTCGCCCAGGGTCGCCAGTCGCCCGGCCAGATCCACCGGGCAGCGCGCACCGAGCGCCCGCTCGGCCGCCCGTTCGGGCGGCAATGGCACGATGGCCAATGCGGGCGGTGCGGGTGCTACCGCCGGAACGGTTCGCTCGACGGTGGCAGGCGGTGCCGTTCCTGCGGGCGCATCAGCGATCGCCTGTGCCGCGGCGGGCGTTTCCGCGACGGGCGGCGCTGTCTCCTGAGCCTGTGCCGAGGCTGCGGCAAGTCCAAGTGACAGCAGCCAGAGCGGCGGCAGGCGGCGCGCGGATGCATTGCAGCGGGCAGCGGCCTGCAGGGCATTCAAGGGAACGATTCGCATGTGGTGTCCTTACGGGTGGGTTTCCATGTCGGCGCCACAGGGCGCCACGCGTCGTACGCAAAACAACGGCGGGCACCCTGCCCGCCGGCACCAAGTGCTACAGGGATCGAGAACGCTGCTCCTGCTCGCGGGCGAGCGCGGCCGTCGGATCCTGCTGCGCAACGCTGGCCGCCAACTGCTGGCTGCTCTGCGCCAGTGGCTGCTGGGAGGCCTGCTCCCGGTCAACAGACGCACGCAGCATGGCCGGATCACCCAGCGCGCCCTGCACTGCAAACAGCGTACGGCCGTCGTTGCCCGCCAGCAGATGATCGATGCGCGACAGGCCGGCCTTCTGCGCCCCCAGCGCCAATGCGCCAGCGGTATTGTCGAGCTCCTGTGCACTGCGCAGTCCACTTTGCGACCCCATCTGCCGCAGGTGCTGGCGCGCATCCTCGAACAATGCGTTGCCGGGCTCACCGGCATGCGACATGTCGCGTGCAACGATCTGCGCCGGCGCACCGACTTCGCCGCGATCCAGTCGCGCCATCACGTCCGGCGTCAACTTCTGCTGCCAGACCTCAAATCGTTGCCGGCGCGCCTCGATGCCATTGAGCGCGCCGTTGAGCGCATAAGTTGCTTCGCGCACATCATGGCGCGCCCCCTCCGGCACCCGTGTCTGCCACTGCCATACGGCAATACGGCCTGCGTGCTCGGGCTGCGCTGCCAGCTCCGGGTGATTCACCAGGTCCAGATCCAGCGCCTTGCCGGCACGCTCGTAATTCTCCTTGCCGACCAATGGCAGATAGCCGCGGCCGTGGTACTTCAGCGCGTCACCAGGCGCGTCGTTGCCCATGCGCCCGCCGTACATCAACTCAGCCAGGTTTTCCGGGCGACCACGCAGCGCTTCCTGGCGGGCGCTCTCCAACGCGGCGTTGCCATTGCGCCACGCAGCCTCCACCGGGATCTGCGAGATTCCCCGGGTGAAGTTGAAGCTCTCGTTGAGCCGGCTCAAGCCGCGCGACTCGTGCCCTGCCTGGGCCATGAAATTGGCCAGTTCAAGCGGGGAGTCGATGCCGGCTTTGGTCGCCTGTCGCAACAGCTGCGACTCTCTATCGGTCGACACAGTGCAACTCCTGAATCTTCATCAGCGCGGATTCCCTTCCGCCGGTTGGAGCTTGGCTCATGGAAGCGACACCTCGGCAACACTGGATGGGTCGAAGTCCTCGAACCTCACCCTGCCCAGCTCCGCCGCCGAGTAATCCCGGATGTTGGTCGCTTCGGTCTCGATATCCACGACCTTGCGTCTCACCCCGTCAACCCAGCAGGCCTTGTCCGCGGGCGCATAGCGGAACCGGTAGGTGCTGCTCCAGCGCTCGCGGCTACCGCCGTTGGTGATCACGCTGAAGGTGCCCTTCTCGACCATTGCATACGCAAAAGGGTCGCCGGCCAGGCCACCTCGGGTGGAACACGGCACCAGCTTGTCGTTGCGCGCGGCCAGCTGCCAGCGCCCGCGCCCATCACCGCGCAGCAACAGCAGCACCCGGTTTGGCCCGTGCTGGCCGGGCACCAGCCCTTCCGGCGTCGGCTGGTCGATGACCAGCAGCTGATACTCGATGCCATCGCCGTTGAGTTCGCCCCTTACGGCTTCCAGCAGGTTCGCACCGGACGGAACAAATGCCAGGGCATCGTCCATGTGTGCGCCAACCCTGTCTTCCATCCCCTCCCACTCCTTCAATGTGGTCATGCCGATACCCGCCTCCCTGCCCAGCCGGAACGCGTTCCGGCTTATCCGCGCCTGCGCGGACAGGAATCATAGCCTTGCGTACGGCAAGACCGCGATGATGGCGAGCGTCACCCGACGCAGGGGCTGACAGCGTCCTCATTGGACGGAAGAACCCCTGCATTCGGCGGCACTGGCGCGTCATTTTCATGACGCGTGGGGAGCTTACCGCGAGGCGTTCTGCCGCGTCGAAGTGCGAGGAAATCGAAAAGCGGAATTGATCACAGAAAACGGGGCTTAGCGTGAATGGCGCCTTACCTAATGAACAGATCCGCCGTGCAGGCCGTTCTGGCGATCCCGCATTGTCCCTGCGGCAGCTGCTTCCATGCCGCCTTCGCGTTGCATTGCTGCATCGCGACAATGACCGCTCCCTGTTCGGACATGGCGGTGGCGACGCTGGTGGTTTCAGTGCCCAGGCCCGCGTGGGCGACCGCCACGCATTGCGCCTGGAACAGGGTCGCCAACGTACATTCGCCTTTCCCGAACTCCTTGCACTCCTTCATGGATGCACGCTTGGCCTTGCCCCGCGAGCGCATCGAGTTGCTGATGAAGGTGTCGCCGCGGGCATCCATCGCCACGCCACGCACGGTCTGCGCCCAGTTGGGGCGATTGTTGTACGGGGAGCCTGAGCTGCTCACCGGAATGGGCGCACAGCCCTGTACACCCTGGCCACCGATGGGATACATGCCCTGCGGGCAATTGCCTTCGGCAAGCGCGGTGAACGGCAGCAGGCCTGCAATCAGCAGGCACGGGAGAAAAGCGAGGTGGATTCGTTTCATGGGGAGACCCATTCCTTTGCTGCCCATTGTGAGGGGTGGGATGACCTGAGCGGACGATCGTTGCCCACTGTCGATGCTGGAGCCAAGAGAACAAACGGAGCTGCGCCCAAACACATGAAGCTTTCCGCCGCCATCGCGAGTTGCGCTGACTACCAGTCCGACAATCCGATCAACGGGTCAGAATGACTCATAGACCGGCTTCGTACAGTCCTCGTATGCAACCTGACACGCCTTTCCATCGGTGTCGACGCACGACTGCTGGGCAAACTTCCGCGCTTCGGCGGAGTCCTTGGCGCTGGCAAAACCGGCGCGGGAAGCCCCGCCCTGGCTATTGGGAACCTACCATGCAACGCACTGGTTTCTATACGTGTAGATGACTCGGCAATCGGAAGCACCGCGCCTACCGTAGTCTGCCAGAGCAAACTGCTCCGCGTTCTCCTTGCTCGGCCGGCCCGTCGCAACACCGGCATCTGCGGTCGCGTCGGACGACGCAATTGCCCCCCACGTCTTATGCCACTGACCCGCGGGCCCGGGTTCGCGGGCAGTTACCCCTGCCCCAGGAATCGGGGCGCACCCACCAACCCCTTGATCGCCGATGGGGTACTGGCCGGACGGGCATCGGCCCTCGGCACTGGCGTTGCTGGCAACAAGTAATGCAGCGAACAGCAGAGCAGAAATCACGAAAGCTGAATCACCACGCAGAGATTTGAAGTCGGCCATTGCCTTGAATCTCCGTGTGATGTCACAACCGATCAGTCTTGCTGGAAGAACGGCTTGGTACAGTCAGAATGGAAAACGGAGCAAGCCTGACTTCCCAAATCCTTGCAGTCCTTGATTGCCCGCTCCTGCGCCTGTTCTTTCGTCGCCCCGGTGTTGAATCTCATGCCATTGTCCGGTCGTGCAGCCCGGACAACCGCATAGCACTGGTTGTAGTAGGTAAAAACGACTGTGCAGTCGGTAGCTCCGCCCTGCCGGCATCGCTCGACCGCTTGGCGCTCTGCCGAAGCCTTGGCCTGATGCCCAGTGGCCGAACCTGCATCTCCTCCAGGCGAGCTGGCGACAGCACCCCATGTCTTGACCCAATACCCGGGATTCTCCTGCGGGGCGCTCTGAGCCGCGCCGGGTATGGGTGCGCAGCCACCAACGCCTTGGTCGCCAATCGGGTACTGACCCGGAGGGCAGCGCCCTTCAGCGAACGCCGAACTGACGTGCACAGAGCCCAGTAGGATCAGGGACAAGCACAGATGCTTTAGAGAGGCGCTTACGTTCATCAACTGAATCTCTAGTTTCCATGACTCGGATTTGCCGCACCACGCTGACCGGGAACCGCTGAACCCGGGCCTCCGGTTCCATCAAACATCTTCCCCATCGCCGACTGCTGACCATGGGAGTTTGGGCCAGAAGACGACTCCGGAGCCGCCGGCGGCGGAGCCGACATGCCCGGCGGACGACCATCGGCACTCGGCGAGGCACTTGCACCACCGCCTATCTGCGAATATGCCATGAAGGTGCCCAGGGTACCCTGGAAGAACATCGCTGCCATTGGGGGTGTAGTCAGGATCAACGCGGTGAGGATCAGGCCCATGCCTCCCTGCTGCATTGCCTGGCTGGTCATGCCGTCGGACATGCTTTCCTTGAGGATGAATTCCTGCACCAGCGCTGTGGTCCAGAAAGTGGCCGCCACACGTACCACCATGTCCAGTGCGATGGAAACCATCGCTGCAAGTACGGCCATGGAGAACATCGTGCCAATGCCGTAGAACAGCCAACGTTGGAACAACTGCTTGGTCTGGTCGAACAACAGGCAGAGGATGAACAGGGGGCCAAAGCCGATGAACAGCGCCATGGCGATTTCATACAGCATCAGCATCGCACCAGCGGTGATGGCTGGACCTGCGGTGCCCATGCCGATGAAGAACAGTGCCCGCTTCTTGTCCTCCAGCAGCTCCCCGTCATTCATGATCTGGATGGCGTCGATACTGGAAAGCGCCACCTGCATCCATGCCAGGCTCTTGTCGATCTGAGCTTCGGGTGACTCGTTCGAGCCTGTCACGACCTTCGTGATTTCTGCCTTGACGTCGTGGGTGAGGAAGCTCTGAAGGTTGGTGCCGAAAGCGCCCATCGTGGTGGCCGCGCTGACGATCAACGCCGCACGCGCCATATTGGTCACCAGCACCATCATTGAGTCCCGGCTGCGGCCGGTCACGATGCGGAAGCCCTGCACCAGCACCCACAGGGTCATGAGCGTGAGGGCGATGCCGCCGACCCACTGCATCATTTCCCCCATCATGTCGATGCCGAACTTGTTTATCTTGCTTCGCAGGAAGTCGAAGATGAACTTGAAGAACACGAAATCCCCGATCGATTGGACACGTGCAACGTGCCCCATCAAATCCTGGAATCCGCCATTGAAATCAAAATTGGCAATCGACCTGATCATTTCCGCAATCCCTTGATGTATCCCTACCGGACAACCTCGTGGAGCGGGTGCCTATGCACCTGCCCCAAGCGGCGTCAGTCGACGTGCAAAGCGCGTTCCAATGCGGCCGTCTTGACCAGCTGCGAGATGACGCCCGGCTTGCCCTTCAATGCCACGCGCGCCAGCACGCGCTGATTGGCCATCATTGACTCCTGATAGGCGTCGTAGGACCGCATGCGCGCCTCCCACTCCTGCTGCAGCTTGGAAATATCGTTTGCCGTACGCAGGGAGTCACTGTTCACGGCCGAAAGAGTTCCCGCAAGATTGCCATCGGCGCCGCCTCGCCAGCCCATGATCTCAGACAACGACGCGTTGATGCTGGGAATGGTCTTCTCGATGAAATCCACCGTCTCGTTGCGCTTCCGGTTTTCCATCATCTGGATGTTGACGCACAGCTGCTGCTGCTGCGCGTAGAGATCACCGGAGGTATCCAGCACAAACTTCTTCAGCAGGCTGCCAGCGCTGAAGCCCGCCGACGTACGGCAGAGGTCGGCGACCATATAGTCGTCTGGAACCCGCTCCAATGTGGCGCCTGGCGGCAAGCCGAAGTTGTTGATCATGCCCTGGATCTGGACAAGCGCATTTTGGTACTCCTGGAACGTCCTTCTCCACCGAGTTACCTGAGCCGCGTACTCCAGCCCGTCAGCCTTCATTTGCGCCTTCCCTTGGGCAAAGTCCTTCAGTGCCTGCATGAGATTACTGAGGTCGAAGACAGGGTAACCACCGGCCGAAACCGACGTGGTGGAGAACATGACCATGCTCCCCAGCAGGATGGCTGCCAGGCGCTTCTGACGCAGACCGCGGTGGCGCTTGTGATTTCGGGATGTCATGCTCATGTTCTTCTCCAGGGGAATGGATTTCATTCGGCGCTGTCTGATCCAGGGCTTTCAAGCCGCATCGGTTTCGGCAGAGGCCTTGGCTTTACCAGAGCCCTTTCGGTTCTTGTAGAAGTCCTCCAGCCACTGTTCCGGCGTGAGTTCGTCCACGGTGATCCGATTGCGGACTGCAGCCGTCTGCAGCACCCGATGCATGATGTCGATGTTGTCGGTCGAGGCCGAGATCACCGACAGGATGTCGTCCATGCCACGCAGGTTGAGCTGGCAGACACTGGAAGCATGGCCCTGCTTGACCAGGAAGCAGCGCGAGCGCTCGTCCAGTGCCGTGACCACCTTGAACTCCGCCTCGGTCAACTTCAGGCCATCCATGTAGTCGCTCTTGCTGGCGTTCGGGTTCGGCAGCAGGATGAGCGTGGCGGTCTGCTCGATCAGGGCAGCGGAGATATCACTCTTCAGCGCGTCTTCCGGGCTCTGCGTGGCGAAGATGCCCAGGCCGTTCTGCTTACGGATGGTCTTCTGCTTGTTCTTCGCGAACTCCTTCAGGCCACCCTCGCCGTCCAGGATCTTCCAGAATTCGTCCATCACATAGATCAGCGGTCGACCGTCGATCAGCGATTCCAGGCGGTGCAGCAGGTAATTGATGACCGGCACGCGCACTTCGGGATTGTCGATGATGTCGGTGTAGTCGAAGCCGATGATGTTGGCCTTGCTCAGATCCACCGTATCGATCGGATTGTCGAAGACCCAACCCAGCGAATTGCCCGAAGTCCAACGGCGCATGCGCGCATAGAGGCCGTCGTCGCCCATGTTGGGCAGGCTCTTCTGGAAGTTGGTCATGCTGCGCAGATGCATCGGCGTATCGAGCATGCTCTCCACCGCACGGTAGATGTCCTCTTCCTCGCGGGCGCTGTACTCGCGCTTGCCGGCCAGCACCTTGATCAGGTCGGCCAGGAACTGCACGTTCGCTTCGTTGTTCTCGCACTGGAACGGGTTGAAGCCAGTCGGCGCACCGTTCTCCAGGGCCAGATAATTGCCACCGCAGGCACGCACGAAGATCTCCGCACCACGGTCCTTGTCGAAGAAGAAGATGGTCGGTGACGGCTCATACTTCTGAACCTGGCTGAGCAGGAAGTTGATCAGCGCGGTCTTGCCGGTACCGGACTTGCCGATCACCATGGTGTTGGCGATCGCCTTCTCACCCAGCGAATTCTCGGATGGATGGGTGGCATGGAAATTGAAGTAGTACGGCTGGCCGTTGGTGGTCTGCAGCGTGGTCACGCAGTCGCCCCACGGGTTGTTGTGCTGCTTGCCCGTGGCGAAGTTGTGCAGCGGCGACAGGCCGAGGAAATTCAGTGAGCTGACGTTGGCCAGCCGCGTGCGGAAGCGCCAGTTGGCCGGCAGCTGCGAATAGAACGACGAGGTGACTGCCAGATCCTCCTTGGTCGACACGAAACCGGCGTTGGACAGCTCGGCACGGGTCGAGGCCACGTTCTGCGACAGCTTCGCCTGGCTGTCGCCATACACCGCGATGATGAAGTGGTATTCGCCCAGCACGAAGTTGCCTGACGACAGATGATCCATCGCCTGGTCGAGTTCGACGATCTGACTGACCGCCTTGTCGCCCGACGAGATCATCATGCCCTTGGTCCGGTCCAGCACCTTCAATGCGTCCTGGCGCCCCATCGGGCTGAACGAATGGGTGATGACGTACTCGTAGTCCAGATACTTCAGACCATTGAGGATGCCCGGATAGGTCCCCTCGGCATATTCCTTGATATTCAGGATCGCGCCGAAATGGTTAACGCCATTGGGCGTATTGATCACGAAATCGCCGGTCTTGGCCGAGAACATATGACGGCTGACCGGAAGATAGTCTTTCACAGGCGCCGACAGCACCGGTACCGGCTCATCGATGCGGTTGATCAGGTAGCCGAACAGCTCAAGCGTTTCGGAAAACACCACGCCGTTCTTGGCTTCGTACATACCGAGCCGGTAAGGCGCGTAGTCGCGGATCACAGCCTCGACGTTGCCGGCGAGCTCCATCAGCTTCTCGACGGCCTGCTCCTGCTCGGCGCGCAGCTTGTCCACGTTCGCGGACTTCTCCACGAAGCGCTTTCCCGCCACCACCGGGCGATAGATCATCGTCAGGTACAGCTCGTTCTGCATGATGCGCTGGGAGGACAGCATGCCCATGTACTGGTCGGACACATCCTGGTTGAAGCGCTGCTTGTAGTAGCTCTTTCCCTTCAGGGTGCGACGGCGCCGGATGTCATGCACCCAGAAGGCAACGTTGACGAAATCCGGTGCGCGCAGCGTCTGCAGCAACCGGTTGAAGGTGTTGTGCCGATGCTCAAGCTCCCATTCTTCGCGCCCCACGAACGGCAGCCCTTCCAGGTGCCACGTCAACAGGTAGTCGCCGCCCGTGGTCTTCACCACATTCGGAGCCACGTGCGACGACAAGGGGATGAATTCGCTGATGGAGGTATCTGGGTTGAACATACGACTGCTTCCAAAAGGTACTGCCGACAAAGATGCGGAGTTGGCCAGGCGGGCGCTCAACGCCCGCCTGGCCGGATCCAGCCCTCAATCCCTGGGGGCTGGCTTGTTGCGGTAGTGATTCGGGTTGAACACCCACATGCCATCATGCTCCTGCACGTTGCGCACCTTGAGCTTGAACATCAGGCGCAGGCCCAGCAGGCGGAAGATCATCTCGTCACGCTTGGCCATCTGCCGCATGATGAAAATGGCCACCGGGATGGTCAGCAGAAACCAGAAGTTCGTGTACATGCTCAGCAGCAACAACCCACCCGCCACCATGAAAAATGGCAGGTAGGGAACGCCCAGGAACATCGCTGGGCGCGTGCAGCCCCGGAACAGGACGTTCTTATGCACTGTAGTACTGGACGGCGTGCTTGATCATTTCAAACGCCATGCCAGCGCCGTCGCCACCACCGACCTTTTCGCAGCTGCCAGCCTCCTTGCCGAGCAGCATGCGCGCGATCTGGCCTGCCGCGCCGATCAGCACACCGCCGATGAGGATCGGGGCCACGTCACCGATGCGCTTGTGGGCAAACGCAATCTGGTAACCGGCGAAGATCACGGCGATCGTGACCACGGCGATCGAGGCCATGTTCAGCAGACCGTTGATGTTGGAGAAGAAGCCGCAGACCTTGCCATCGGTACCACCGAAGTCAGTGCCGGCCAGGGCCTGCGGAGCGAACACAGCACCGGCGAATGCGACGGCCATCAGCATGGTCTTCAGCGTGCGCTGGGCCTGGACGAGGTCGAGATTGAATCGCTTCATGGATTGATTTCCTTGTTGATGGACTAACACAACTGAATCGACCAGCCGGGGGACCGGTCGCACCACGACTTCGTCAGAACACGAAGGCCGCATCCCCTGCGGGAATCTGCTGCACCGGCGCACGGGGCGCCGGTGCGTTGTAGAAATTCTGGGTGTCCGCTGCCGGCGCGTTACGCTCATTCCACGGGCGCAGCATCACCGGCGCGTTCGCGCCGGCAGCCATCCCGGGAAGCTGTTGCGGCATGGCTGCCCCGCCCTGCGCCGCACCAGGCTGCTGATACGGCTGCGGAGCCTGCTGCGGCATGTCGTTTCCACGCTGTGCCTGTGGCTGCATCATTCGATCGACCGAGCCCAGCACCACGCGCGATACCGCCTGGTCGGCGATATTCAGCAGGCTGCCGCGGGCCATCGCACCGGTGGATGGGTAAACGGTGTAGGCCCGGGCCGGGTCATTGGACGGCACGTACACCGGCGCACTGGCCTGGGCGACGATGCGTGCCTGGGCCGGCGAGGCCGTCTGCGGATGATGTTCGACCCTGACCACCCGACGCTCGCCGCGGCTGACCACGTCAATCGGCGCGACGCCGTTGCTTGCGACCTGCTGACCGCGGCGGATCGAGTCGTAGATCTTCTGCACGTACCCGTGACGGAAGCCGGTCTCGAAGTTGCCCGAGTAGTAGCAGCTGAACGACTTGCCCCAGTCACCACCGGAGCGCTTGTAGCAGTCGGCGAGGATGCGCGAACCAGCCTGCAGGTTCGGGCACTGCTGGAAGGCCTTCTCGTAGGAATCCAGCCCGTACTTGCCCAGGTTGTAGCGGTTGACCTGAGCCAGGCCAATGGAGAAGTTGTAGCCCTTCTCCTCCAGCATGCGAACGGTGGCCAGCGCCTCGTCGAGGGCCTTGGGCTGGCGCACCAGGGCGCCGCCGACCACGCCGATGGCATAGGGGTTGCGCGACGATTCCACGTTGATGACGTGCTGCATCACGTCCATCGAGACGGCCATTTCCGGGCACGCCATCATTTCCAGTCCTGGCAGCATTGGTCAGCCCTCCTGCCCCTGGGCACGCCCAGGATTGAAGTCGATGCCGGTGATGTAGCGCGAGCCGGCATGCGCCTTGATATGCACGACGATGTCGATGGTCATCATCAACAGTCGCTTGATCACGTTGAACTCCAGGCCCGAACCCTCGGCCGAGGCCTTCACCATCAGCGCCAGCTGATCCCAGGTCTGCTCCGGGCTGCCGGCATGGCAACTGGTGATCGAGCCCGGGTGGCCCGATGCGCAGTTGCGGATGAAGTAGAACGCCTCGTCACCGCGCAGCTCGGCCAGGATGATGCGTTCTGGCTTCATGCGCAGGCAGGCTTCCATGCAACTCTTTGCGCTGACATTGCTGGTGCTCTGCCCGCCCTTGGAGTACAGCAGGTGCACCACATTGGGTTGGGTCAGAAACAGCTCGCGTGCGTCCTCGATCGTGACCAGGCGCTCGTTGTCCGGGATATGATTGACCAGCGCTTTCATGAAGGTGGTCTTGCCGCTACCGGTCGCACCGGAGACCACGATGTTCTTGCGGTACATCACCGCACGACGGAAGAACTCTGCGTACTCGCGCTGCTGGCGCAGTTCCAGCAGCTCGCGGTCCTGCTCGCTCAGACTGCCATCCTGTTCCAGGATCTGGTTGAAGAAACCATCCTCGTGGTACTGGGTGAGCGACTTGGTGTGCTTGGACGGCAGGCGGATCGTGATCGAAACCTTGCCGGCATCACAGGCAGGTGGAATCACGAACTGCGCACGTTGCCCGGTCGGGAAGGTAAGCGAGACGACCGGATCGGCATCGGTGATGCGCTGGCCGGTGTTGCTCTCGTTCACCACTGCCGTGCAGAACTGCCGGGCCCGCTCGAAGGTCAGGCCCGGCACCTCCACCCGCTGCCACCCGGCCCGGGTTTCCAGGTACAGCTCACCGGGACGGTTGATGCAGATTTCCGTCACTTCCGGGGATGTCATGTACTCGGCGATGCCCAGCACTTCGTACTGATAGCGCAGGAAATCGCTGGAAACGAGGGCGAGGGGTGACACTTCGGCGTCCATGGTTGTTCTTCGGGTTACCGGCGCGGGTTGAGCACGTTGGTGAAGTCAACGTCCTTTGCGACGTAGACGTTCACGATGGTGCCCTGGTTGATGGTGACAGTCGGCGGGCGATTCGAACTGGTGAGGGCTTCGTTGGCGAGACGCTCCATCGTGCGCGCAGTGGCGCTTTCATAGGGCGAACGAACGGCGAAACCATTGCTTGAAACCGTCGTCGACTCTGGGCCATGTTCGGCTGCGGCGTACTTGAAGGCGTCGGCGATCAGGCTGATCATCAACGCCGATGCAATGCGACTACCCCAGTGCGCGCTGTACTGGCCAGGATGACCGGCACCACCCAGCTGATCCACGCCCGGGCTGGACATGGCCACGTCGATGCCATTGGGCGTGGTGATGCGATCCCAGATCACTTCCACGCGCTTGCCCTTGGGACCGCCACCGTACGCACCATAGATCTTGGACCCCTTGGGCAGCAGCAGGCTGCGGCCGTTGATCGAGTAGACCGGCTCGGTCAACAGGCACGACGTATAACCTGCAAGATCGGTGATGATGCGGGTCTCGAGTACGCAACGCAGATAGGTGCCACGCACCAGCAGTGCGTCGGGGCTCCGGATGTAGGAAGCGTTGGACACATCCTCCACATCAGGCCCGCGGCGCACCTTTGCCGGCGGAGCATTGCCGTTCTGCGCCTGCAGCGCAGCCAACGTGGCCTGCATGTAGGGATCGTCGTTGTCCCCTGCTGCGGCCTGGCCGCCAGCGTCGCCCGTGCCCACGCCTGCGCCACCACTACCGGCAATGCGGCGATCCAGCAGACTCGGGCCACGCTCTACCTCGCGCTCGGGTTCGGCACGAGGAATGAACGTCGGGCCCATCGTTTCCTGCGGCGGCGGCGGCAGCATCGGAATGGGCTCGGCGGCTTCCCGGGCAGCCTCGCGAATCGCGGAGGGTGCAATGATCGGCAGGTCGGGGGTGCTCGAACGTGCAACCTGCGGCGGCGCCTTGGCTTCTTCAGCGTCTTCCTTGCCCTTGCGCAGCAGCAGGAAGCCCATGGCCAGCAACAACACCAGGATGCCGCCGAGGAACAACAGCGCCTTGCGGTTCAAGCGCTGCTCTTCCGCAGAGCGAAGCTGTGGGGCACTGGCATCCAGATCCGGCGCCGCCTCTGCCTGCGCGTGCCCGTAGTAAGGGTTCGCCGATGGCTCCTGAGCCGCAGGCCCCTGTCCGTACGGAGACGGATTCGGATCGTTTTCGGGAGTGTTCTGCTGGCTCATTTCTTCACGTTCCTTCGCAGGCCGACGACGAAGTCGCCGTGGCGGATGACCAGGTACGGGTACGTCCCGTGCACGATCAGCGTATTGCCCTCAACCGTGGTGTTGACCACGAAATCCTCGCCATACTCCTTCTCGCGACCGAATACGGCCGGGAAGATACCGGTCTTGTACTCGGGCGAGTTGGGCAGTTTCAGATAGGTGAAACGGCCATCATCGTAGGCGTTGACCGGGACCAGCCATCCCATCTTCTTGGCCTTGCTGGTCGAATAGGAGTAGTTGAAGTTGTATTGGCGATCCTTGGCCAGCTCGGTACTGAGCAGCGGCTGCGCTTCCTCCTCGACCGCCGACTGGGCAGGGCCGAACACAGTGTCATTCGGATAGACGAATGCGATCTTGTACTGCACGCCGGCGCGACGGGCCTGCTCAAGCTGGCGCCAGTCGGTGGCAACGACCTTCAGCTCGAAAATGTACGAATGGGTCTCGGTACGCACCATCATGTTGGTGTCGACGTCGACGTTCTTCGGCTTGAGATAGAACACGTTCTCGCGACGGGTGAGTTCCCAGCCGCTGCTGAAGCCGGTGCTGTAGTCGAGGATCTTCTCGTTCGGGCTCAGCTCGATCTGGGTGGTGAGGCCCAGGCCGGTGCGAACCGGGTAGATGCGGTCCTTCTCATACTCGTAGTGGTCAACTGCCTGTGCCATCGCCGCGCTGGAAAACACCAGCGACAGCAACGACAGCAGCGCCCACGCGCTTCCCCTGATTTTTCGACTACTCATCGGTTGCTTGCTCCATCAGCATTTCCGGTGGAATGGTTCGGTGCCGGCATCATTGCCGGCTGTCCCGGCGCGCCCTGCCCCGGCATCGGCTGCCCCTGGACCGGCTGCCCCTGCATGGGCGCACCCTGCATCGGCTGCATCTGCCCATTGGCCGGCACTGCGACAGGCTGACCGGTGGCGGGATCGATCATGGTGGCAGCGGCCGGATTGTTCGGAACGTACATGCCCTGCGCCTGCTGCGCGGCGAGCTGTGCCTGTTGCGCGGCATCCTGGGCCTGCTGCTGCATGGCACCGTCATCCGGCACGGGTACCCCGCGCGCATAGTCGTTGTCGACACGGTACTCCGTGACCTGGAACGCCAATGGGTTGAGCACGCGGTCCTGTTCGGAGAGCGCCAGATTCTGGTTGTACTGGAAGCGCATGGTGACCAGCTGGTTGTCCAGATAGGTCGATACACCGCTGCGCTTGTCAAGCAGGCTGCGCTGGATGCGCACGGACGCGCCACGGAAGCTGCCGTTCGCCTGCACGCCCAGCGGGGTGATGCTGAGGATCTTGACCCTGATCGCCTTGCCCCGGCCGTACATCACGAACGGATTCTGCGGATTGTTGCTGGCATAGCGCTGCTTCATGCTTGCGGCCACGGCATCACTGGACATGACGAACACCAGCTCCCAGTCGCGCAACCCCATCACCGCGGAGTCGTACGACTCGCGCGCCAGCACGTACTGGGCGACATTGCTGCGGTTGACCGCTTCATTGGTGGTGATCGTCTCGCCCTGGAACGTGCCCCTCAGGCGCGCCACCGTGGCGGTACCCGTGTAGGCATCGGCCATCACCAGGAACGGCACCTTCTCCTTCAGCGGCAGCATGTAGTAGTAGCCGCCAGCCAGTGCCAGCGACATCAGCAATGAGCCGGTGGCGACCCACCAGGCACGGCGCTCACTGCGACGCGCCATGTCGGCCACGGTGATCTCGTAGCTGACCGCCTTGGCGACCGACTGCTCGACCTTGGGACTATTGCCGGGATCCTTCTTGCGGAACATGGATTCTTCCGTACTGCTGAAACATCAATGGGCGTGGCACCCCTGCGACAGGCGCGGGGAGCGGCACGTTCGATGATTTCGAGGTGGACTCAGGTGCCGCTGTTGGAATCAGCGCCCTGTGCCGACGCGGTCGGCGTCGAGCCAGCGCTCTGCACAACGATCTGGTTGCCAACGATGGAGACGGAGATGCCCTGCGCTGCATAGGCCGCCGTCAGATCGATCACGGCCTGCTGAGCGTTGGTGGTGTCGATGTTGGAAACCGCGCCGTACAGGGTGAAGTCCGAGCTCAGGCGGTAATCCAGCGTGCGTCCGGAATCCTTGGCCCAGCGCTCGAGCATGGCTTTGAGCGTGCCATCCATCGGCGAGGCCTGGTAGACGTAGCTGGAGTACAGCGGGATCTCGGTGGTTGCCGCAGCAAAGCGGTTCACCGGCTTCCAGCGGCCTCCGAAATCGGGAGCGGACTTGGTGGCGCAACCGGCCACCATCAACGCCGCCACTGCGGCGATGGACATTTTCGCGATAAACGCCTGATTCATACGGGCTTCACTTTGACGTACGAAAAAGCAGTCCCGAGCATTGGTCCCCTGGTCGTCCGGCGCTGCGTCGCGCACGCCGGAATCGGAGCGACGCACTGACTGGCAGCACACCCACTCCGGCTCCCCTGCAGCCAACGGCTGCCAACCAAGTCGCGGGGCCGCCAGACACTCCCGGCGACACACCCGCATACCTCACCAACGTCGAAACCATCCATGTTTCATGGCACAAACTCCTGGCCACCCTGCTCTACAACATCTGCCATCCATCACACATTTCTGAACGGCATGCACAGGGTCGCACAACCACGCGTCAATTCCATGTCAGACAAGTCTGAAAATCTATGAACAAATGCCGAATTCTTGACTCAACTCACGTTTTCACGTCAATGAATATGAATCTACGTCACAAATTTAACGACGTGAATTAGACGTTAAGCATTGGAACGTCGACTTTCGGCAGCAGCCGCGAGGTGAAGTAGCGATCCTTGTAGTAGCGGATCTTGTCGCACTTCACCGGATGCGGTATGCCCTCGTACAGGAACACTTCCTTGTCCGGCCCCATCGCCTTCAGCTCCTGCGGCAGCATCAGTGCCCGCCGCTCCTCGGTGAAGCTGTGGGTCTTCTCGCGGGCGTGCGTGACGTTCTTCTTGCGGATGGTGGTGTAGCCCAGCATGTCCGAATAGTCGTTGGCGTCCTGCTGCTCGCGCGGCGCGTACAGGATCTGCAGCGCGTGGTTGGTGATGATCGTGCGCGAGACTTCCCGGCCGTAGGTGGCATCGAGCTGGGACATGCTCTGGATGATCGGCAGCAGGCGGATGTTGTAACCGGCCATGTAGGACACCGCCGAGGCGATGATCTCGACCTTGCCGATCGAGGTGAATTCGTCCATCAGCAGCAGGCACTGGTACTTCAGGTCCGGGTTGGACTTGGGCAGTTCCTTGGTGTTGAGGTTGATCAGCTGGCTGAAGAACAGGTTGATGATCAGCCGGCTCTCGGCCAGCTTGTTCGGCTGGATGCCGATGTAGATGGTCATCTTCTTCTTGCGCACGTCGGTCAGCAGGAAGTCGTTGCTGCTGGTGGCCTTGTCCAGCACCGGGTTGATCCAGGGATTGAGCGGTTCCTTGAAGGTGCCCAGGATCGAGGCGAAGGTCTCGTCGGCCTGGGACAGCATGTTGGCGAACGCCGATCGCGCGTTGCCACTGAGGAATGAACGCTCCGACAAGGCCTTGAGGTACTTCTTCAGATCGGTGCCATCGCCGGATGACAACCGGTAGACAGAACCCAGCGTCGGCGTGCCCGAGCCGCCCGGGAAGCCGCTGCTGCGCTCGTCGTCCCAGTTTTCGAACAGATACAGGGTGAAGGCCATGAACGCGTTGCGCGCCTGGCTGACCCAGAACTTCTGGTCCTCGGCGCCGTCCGGATACAGCATCGCGGCGATGCTCATCAGGTCCGACACCCGGAATGCCGGATCATCGGAGACATAGCTGAGCGGGTTCCAGCGGTGCGTGCGCCGATCCTCGGCGAAGGGATTGAACAGGTAGATCTCCTGGCCCTGGCTGGCGCGCCAGCCGCTGGTCAGGTCGAAGTTCTCCTGCTTGATGTCCAGCACCACCAGCGATTCGCCGTATTCCAGCAGGTTCGGGATGACCACGCCCACGCCCTTGCCTGAACGGGTGGGTGCCGCAAGAATCACGAACTGCTGGCCATCCAGCCGCACCAGTTTGCCGCCATGGCTGCCGACCACGATGCTCTGGCCGGTCTTCTTGAACATGCCATGCCTGGACAGGTCGGCGCCGGTGGCGAAACGCGCGTCGCCATGCAGCGAGCGCTTGTCCTTCTTCAGCAGCAGCACCAGACCGGTCACCAGCAGGACCAGCAGCGGCAAGCCGAAGCCCACGTAGCCGGCCCACTTGATCTTGCCCACGAACGGCGCAACCTGCGGTTGGCCGATGGCGTGGTAGTACTGGTAGTACGTGTTCCAGGTGAACAGCTTGGTGTCCAACCCCAGGAACAACAGGGTCAGGTAGCCGGAAAACACGAAACCAAGCAGCAGGGTCGCCAGCGTGACGATGGCGATGAGCAGATACTTCTTACTGGGCAACACCCGAATCCTCCATGATGCGCACGAGGGCGCGACGGCCTAGCGGCGGCGCCAGCGCGACGCCTTCTTCCGCAGGTTGTTTTCGTTCTCCAGCCCGGGCTCTTCGCCCTCTTCACGCACCCGCTGCAACAGCAGTTGGCGCGCTTCGGCCAGTGATACCAGGTCGGTCAGACGATCCCCATCGTCGGCGACGACCGCATGGCCGACCACATCGCCCGGAGCGTACACCGGCTCGTAGGACACTGCTACCAGCTGATAGCGGCCACGGGTTTCCAGCACATGCCTGAATTCCTGCATCGCATTCCTCCTTGTCGGGGCAACACTGCGTCCCCTGCCCCGCCATGATGCCCATCGCAGTGTCATCGGCGTATGCACAAGCGCTACGGTTTCTGCGCGAAACTGTCTGCGGATATCCAAGGAGACTGCAATGGACTGGGTAGCACTTGCACGCACGCTGGCCACCGAGGCCCACGCGGGCCAGACGGACAAGGCCGGCCAGCCTTACATCTGCCATGTGGCGCGGGTGGCGGCCGCGGTGCGCGGCGACGATGACGCCGAAGTGGTGGCCTGGCTGCATGACGTAGCCGAAGACTGCCCGGCGTTTGCCGCACGGATCGAGGTCTTTCCCGCCCCGCTGCGCGAGGCGGTGCACCTGCTCAACCGCGACGCGGCCCCCGACGCGGACAGCTACTACGCGCGCATTGCCGCCCACCCGCTGGCACTGAAGGTGAAGCAGGCCGATCTGGATGACAACGCCGATCCGCAGCGCCTGGCGATGCTCGACGCGGCGACGGCCGGGCGCCTGCGCGGCAAGTATGCGCACGCCCGGGCAGCGCTGGGCCTCTGATCGCGCCGCGCGATGGCGGGTGGGCGAACGTGTCACCGATCAAACGCTGATTTACCCTGAGTGCTGCTGCCCTTGCTGCGGTGCAGCAGTACAATGACCGGCTCCCCGCCCCCATCGCGCCCCGCATGAGCCCCAACTCTTCCCTGGCTGCGCGGCTGACGCCCCGTCAGCGCACCCTGATCATCCTTGCCTTGTCGCTGGGCGGCTTCGCCATCGGCACCAGTGAATTCGCCAGCATGGGCCTGATGCTGGAGATCAGCCGCGGCCTGTCGATTTCCGAAACCCAGGTCGGCCACCTGATCAGCGCCTACGCCATCGGCGTGGTCGTCGGCGCCCCGATCCTCGCCTTCGTCGGCGCCAGCTTCCCTCGCCGCAAG
The DNA here is from genome assembly GCF_059368315.1 of Stenotrophomonas sp. YJH_SMC_119. Lineage (NCBI taxonomy): Bacteria > Pseudomonadati > Pseudomonadota > Gammaproteobacteria > Lysobacterales > Lysobacteraceae > Stenotrophomonas > Stenotrophomonas sp. YJH_SMC_119. The sequence continues at coordinate 99,039 of NZ_JCAFRP010000002.1, forward strand.
CTGCTGCTGGCACTGATGGGCTTCTATGCCGTCGGCAACCTGGCCAGCGCACTGGCACCGAACTACGGCACGATGCTCATTGCGCGTTTCGTCGCCGGCCTGCCGCATGGCGCCTACTTCGGCGTGGCGATGCTGGTGGCCGCCGCGATCAGCCCGGCCGGCCAGCGCGGCCAGGCGATGTCGCGCGTGTTGCTGGGCCTGTCGATCGCGATCCTGGTCGGCAATCCGCTGACCACCTGGCTGGGCCAGCAGCTGAGCTGGCGCACCGCCTTTGCCCTGGTCAGCGTGCTGGCCATCGCCACCGTGGCGATGATCGCGCGCTTCCTGCTGCCGGACCCGGACGAGGTCCGTACCTCGCCGATGCGCGAACTGCGCGCCTTCAACACCACCCAGGTGTGGCTGGCGCTGGCGATCGGCGCCGTTGGCTTCGCCGGCATGTTCTGCGTGTTCACCTACCTGGCACCGACCCTGGTGCAGGTCACCGGCGTGGCCGAATCGTGGATGCCGCTGGCGGTGGGCGTGTTCGGCATCGGCGCGATCATCGGCAACATCGCCGGTGGCTGGCTGGTGGACAAGTTCCACTTCAAGGCCGCCGCCGTGGTGCTGCTGTGGTCGATCGTGATGCTGCTGCTGTATCCGCTGGCCGCGCAGTCGGTGTGGACCATCGGCCCGATGATCATTACCGTCGGCACCATGGGCGCGCTGGCCGCAGTATTGCAGACGCGCCTGATGGACGTGGCCGGCGAAGCACAGACCCTGGCCGCCGCCTCCAACCATGCCGCCTTCAATACCGCCAATGCACTCGGCCCGTGGCTGGGTGGCATGGCGATCAGTGCCGGCTTCAGCCCGGCCAGCACTGGCTATGTCGGTGCCGCCACCGCCATCGGCGGCCTGCTGCTGTGGTGCGTGGCGGTGATGCTGGACAGGAAGCGCAAGACAGCCGGCGTGGGCAGTCACTGACCTTCGCGCCGGATCGTCAGCTGCTGCCCGCGCGGCGGCGGCGATCCGGCCGCAGCAACGCCGTATCGCCGGCCGCAAGTGTCGGGCGCGCCAGCTCACCGCGCTTGACGCGCTCCAGCACCCGCCGCGAGTTGGCCGCGCAGTCGATGCCCTCCGGCCGCGCCTGGATGTCCTCGATCAGGGCCAGCAGGTGCGCCCGGCTCTCTGCCAGCCGCAACTGCAGCGCCTCGATGTCGGCCACCTTCTGCTGCAGCATCGAGATCAATGCGTCGTGCTGCCACTGGCCCATGTCCGGTGGCAGCAAGGCGCGTATCTCCTCCAGGCTGAAGCCGGCGCGCTGCGCACCGGTAATCAGCTCCAGCAGCAGCACCGCCTGCTCCGGGTAGTCGCGGTAGCCGTTGGCCTGCCGCTGGACGACCAGCAACCCTGCCTCCTCATAGAAGCGGATACGTGACGCCGCCAGGCCCGTGCGGCGGGCCAGCTCACCGATCTTCATCTGCCTGAATCCTCGACATCGGAACCCATTGACCTTCAATAAAGCTTGAAGGTTAGCGTAGCGCCATTCCCCTGTCCTGGAGCTGTCCCATGTCGCTGTTCTCGCCCCTGGCGCTGCCTTCCGGCGCCCTCATCCGCAACCGCATCGCCAAGGCGGCGATGGAGGAGAACATGGCCGACGCCGACCACGCCCCCTCCGAAGCGCTGCTGCAGTTGTACCAGCGCTGGGCCGACGGCGGCGCCGGACTGATCATCACCGGCAACGTGATGGTTGATGGCCGCGCCATGACCGGCCCCGGCGGCGTGGTGCTGGAGGACGATCGCCACCTGGAGCGTTTCATCGCCTGGGCCGACGCCGCGCGCTCGCGCGGGGTGCAGATGTGGATGCAGATCAACCACCCCGGGCGGCAGATGCCGGCCGCGCTCGGCCAGCCGGCATTGGCGCCTTCGGCGGTCCCCTTGGACATGGGCGCACTGTCCAAACAGTTCGCGCCGCCGCGGGCGATGACCGAGGCGGATATTGAAGACGTGATCGCCCGCTTCATCCGCAGTGCCGAGCTGGCCGAGCGCGCCGGTTTCAGCGGCGTGGAGATCCATGCCGCGCACGGCTACCTGCTCAGCCAGTTCCTGTCGCCGCTGTCGAACCGCCGCGATGACCGCTGGGGTGGCAGCCTGCAGAACCGTGCACGCCTGCTGCTGGAGATCGTGCAGGGTGTGCGCGCGGCGGTGGCGCCCACGTTCGTGGTGGCGGTGAAGCTCAACTCCGCCGACTTCCAGCGGGGTGGCTTCTCGCCCGAGGACGCGCGCGACGTGGTCGAGATGCTGGCGCCCCTCGGCGTGGATCTGGTCGAACTGTCCGGCGGCAGCTATGAAGCACCGGCCATGACCGGCGCCGCACGCGACCAGCGCAGCGTGGCCCGCGAAGCGTACTTCCTCGAATTCGCGCGCGAGATCGCCACGGTGGCAACGATGCCGCTGATGGTCACCGGCGGCATCCGCCGCCGCGAAGTGGCAGAGCAGGTGCTGGCCAGCGGCGTGGCCATGATCGGCATCGCCACGGCGCTGGCGATCGAGCCGGATCTGCCGCAGCACTGGCAGCAGGGCCGCGATCCGGTGCCGACACTGCGCAACATCAACTGGCGCAGCAAGCCGCTGGCGGCCAGTGCGCACATGGCCGCAGTGAAGTATCAGCTGGGCCGGTTGAGCCGGCACCGCCCCACCGCACCCACGATTTCACCGGTATGGGCCCTGCTGCTGGCACAGGCGGCCGCAAAGTGTCGGACCCGCCGCTACCGGCGCTGGATCGGCGCCCGCGCCCTCGCACACTGAGCCGCGCGGTCTTCTCATTGCCGCAGCGATGCTCCACCATCTGCAGGATCGGCGGCAGTTCCGCCGCCGGTCGCAGCATGGAGACGGAACCCACGTGGCAGCAGGATCGACCAGGAACCGGGAGAAGCTGCTCGATGACCTGCTCTCGCTGGGCCGTAACTGGGCGCTGGCGATCGCCATCGCAGGTGCCGGGGCAGCAGTTCACTACAGCGAGTCGGTGTACGAAGCAGGACTCTGGCGAGGCCTGCTGCCTACCATCTGCTTCCTGGTCGCGATCATCTGGATCGTGCTCAGCATCATCCGCTTCGACCTGACCCTCCAGCAGCACTTCGAGCGCAAGCGCACGCGCTGGCTCAGCCGCCTGCTCTATGTCGTGCTGCTGGGTACCGGCATCACCGCCGTGTTCTTCGTGACCGAACTGGCGTCCAACAACCACATCGCAAGGATGTGCGACGCCGTGGCCAACGAACCGGCCAGCCGGATCCACCGGTCCGCCGAGTGCCAGCGCCTGTACCAGCATCGGGCGGCGTACCGGCAGCGGTTGGAATCGGCCGAGGGCGAGTTCGACTGAGCAGATGCATGGGCGAAGGCGCACGAGGACTCACACAGGGGTCCAGCAAGGGTGGATTCGAAATAGTTGTATGGACTTCATTGCAACGCGACGCCACGCTTTCTTGCCGGAAAGCCGTGATCGAACGCAGTCCATGAAGTCACCCACCGCCCGCTCCCGTCTCCCCGCCCGGCCGCGGAAAATCGGCAGCGAAGTACGAATCTTCAGGCGCTATCACCAGTACGCCATCGTTGCCGCCGGAGCCGGACCACTGGCAATACTCCTGTTTGCCGTCGCACCCGAACTTGGGCCGCTTCCGGCACTGGGCGCGGCAGCGATTTTCACGCTGTCGCCGCTGATTCTCGGCTTCGTTGTCTATTCCCCACAACGGGACCGGGTGGTACTGGAACAGGATCGTCTGGTATTCCAGCACCGTCCTCCTCTCCCGTTCAAGCAGATCCGGTCCTACAACCTGGACGATCATGTCGATCTGATCCTGATCGATGGACCGAGCGTGCTGCTGCAGCGCACGCGGGCATCGATGCATGATTTCCCAACCTTCCGGGACGCACTGGCAGAGGCGCTCGCAGATCGGCCCGCCAACGCTGCCGCGGCTCCGCAACGTCGCCACTTCTTCGGTGCCTGGCCCGCACGCGTTTGGGGTGCGGGCCTGTTGCTGGCGACGGCGGCACTGGTGATCACGGGCGTACTGCATGGCTGGCCGTTGTACAAAGCACCGATCCTTGGGATCGCGCCCGTGGTGGGCATTGGGCTATTGCTGTCGCGCCGCCGTCACTGATCGCGCCGTCGGCGAAGTACACATGGCGTGGATGTATGTTCGGGCACAGTACGCGCGCCGCTCACGCTTGGAACCATCCAGCCACCATGCTCCACGCGCCTGCCCCCGCACATCACGATGCCATCGCCCTGCAGGCGGGCGTGCTCGGCAGCGTGTTGGGCGTGGCTCTGTACAAGGCCATCGCGTTGTCGGCGCTGGCGACCGGATCCTTGATCGTGATCGGGCTGTGGCTGCTGGCCTGCGCGCTGCTGGCTGCCTGGGCACTGGCCGCCTGCCTGGCCTGGCTTGCGCTGAGCCGGCGCGTATTCGTGCTGATGCTGGCGCTGAGCATGATCCTGATGATCTGCGTCGCCTGACAGCAGCAGGCGCCGGACTATCGCGCATCTGTTACAGAATAACAAGTGCGGTTGGACGGATTGCTCGTGCCCGGGGTCACGGATTTGAATTCCATGGCCAGCCCGGCACCACCCGAGACTCCCCATGATCCTGCAGCCCCTGCTTCGCGCCTCCCTCACCGCCTTTGCCCTGGCCACGCTCAGCGCCTGTGCCACGTATGACGACAGCAACATGCACCAGGCCTGCCAGGAGTCGCCGCATCTGAAGGACCTGCCGCCCGAAGTGGCTGCCCGCGAGAGCCGCTGCAACAAGAGCATGGAAGTGTGGTCGAGCGAGCGCAAGGGCAGTGACAGGCCGATCGACCTGAGCGGCAAGAAGAAGGATCTCTGATCCGCCGGGCATCTTGATCGTTCCAATGCATGCGGATGACCAGCCCGTCACGATCGGGGGGGCAGGATAAGGCCTCCCCATCACGACGACTTTCCCGATGCCGGCCACTGGTCACCCTGTCATCCATGCCTTTGAAGCTGTGTTCGACCTGTCTGGCGGGGTGGAGCGCATTACGGCGCTCACTGTCATCTGCCGGCATTGCTCTGAAACCCGCTCGGCCAGCGAAGACAATCTGGTCCAGCTGCCGGGCGGCGCCTTGTTCCGCTGCGACGGATGCGGCAGTCATCAGGCGGTGAGCCATGCGCGGGTTGCCGATTGGCAGGTGAATTCGCTTCTGGGTGTCTGAGGCTGCAATACGACGGTGCCACGACGCAGGCTGTTGGCGCAGGGATGATGGTGCAGTCAGAGGGCGCCCCGTGAGCCACCTCGTCCGCCGCGCAGGGCCGATGACAGCCAGGGCAAAGGAGCTGTGCAGGGCGCAATGACATCACCTCGGCTAAGCTGCGGCACCTTTCTTCGCGCACGGCCATGCATCCCTTCCCCCTTCCTGTCTCGGCACCCGATCAACTCGCCTACCGACTGCTGCAGGACAGCGACTGGGCCCGTTCCACCGACGCGATCAACGCTCCTCCCGAACTTCGCGCTCTGCTGGCGATGATCCTGGATTCTCCGGAGCCTCTGTGGATCGCATGGGGCCACGACAACAAGGCGTTCTTCTTCAACGATGCCTACCTGCCGATGCTGGGCGGCAAGCTGCACGGCGCCATGGGCAGCCGATTGGAAGACGTCTGGGCGGACGTCTGGGCCGACGTCGTCGATGCTGTCAACGACGCCTTCGGCGGTACAAGCCGCAGTTTCAAGAACATGCCGTTGATGATGGACCGTGATGGCACGTTGCGCGAGACATTCTGGACGTTCTCCTACTCGCCGCTGCGTGCCGGTTGCGGAGGCGTGGCCGGCATCATCTGCATGGTCAGCGAGCAGACCGAGCGGGTGATCGAACGCGACCGGCACACCCGCCAGGTAGCGGCCATCACCGAGCAGGCACGCGAGGCCCATCTTGAACTGGTACGCGCCCGCGAACAGCTGCGGCAGTCGCAGAAGCTGGAGGCCATCGGCCAGCTGACCGGCGGCGTTGCCCACGACTTCAACAATCTGCTGCAGGTCATCACCGGTTCCGTGGACATGCTGCTGCATACCTGGCCGGCCGAAGATGCGCGCCTGCGCTATGTACAGGCGATCGAAACCGCCGCTGACCGCGCCACTCGCCTGACCGCCCAGCTTCTGGCGTTCTCGCGCAGGCAGAGCCTGTCGCCGCAGGTATTCGACCTTTGCGAGAGCGTACGCGCGCTTTCAGACATCATCACCACAGTGCTGGGTGCACGCATCTCCGTGTCGGTGAACCTGCCCGACGCCCCGTTGCCGGTGCTGCTGGACCGGACCCAGCTCGACACCGCACTGATCAACATCGCGGTGAACGCGCGCGACGCCATTGACGGCCACGGCAAGGTGACGATCGATGTGGAACAGCTGACATCGGTGCCTTCCGTACGGTTCGCGGCGCCGATGAAAGGCAACTTCGCTGCGATCAGCGTCAGCGACACCGGTGCCGGTATCGATCCGTCCGTGGTGGACCGGATCTTCGAGCCATTCTTCACCACCAAGGGAGTGGGCGCGGGCACCGGGCTTGGCCTCAGCCAGGTTTTCGGCTTCGTCAAGCAGTCCGAGGGCGAAGTGGACGTACAGAGCCAGGCCGGTGTCGGTACGCGCTTCACGCTGTATCTGCCCCTGGCGCAGGCAAACGCCTCCATCGAGCTGCCGACCGCGCAACCGGGATTGCTGCATGGTCACGGATTGTGCGTGCTGGTGGTGGAAGACAATGTGGATGTGGCCGAATTTGCAGTCGGTGCGCTGCGCGAGCTTGAGTACAACGTCGTACTCGCGCGCAATGCCGACGAAGCACTGGCGGAGCTCGAGCGCGACGCTGCGCGTTTCCACGTGGTGTTCAGCGACGTGGTCATGCCCGGGACCAATGGGCTGGATCTGGCCCGCACCATCCGCAGCCGCCTGCCCGATCTTCCGATCATCCTCACCAGTGGCTACAGCGAACTGCTGGCCCGCGATCCAGGCCACGGTTTCACGCTGCTGCGCAAGCCCTACTCACTGAAGCAGCTGGCCTTGGTGATGACCGAGGCCAGCTGTCGCTCGCAGACGATGGTGACTGCGCATTAGCGGGCAGATCACCGGGTCGGACCGGTCCAGGAAGCAAGCGCTGAATCGAGGCCGGACATATCCCCCCGTGTGCCACAGGCCCAGGCAACGATGCCATCCGGGCGCACCAGCACCGCCCCCAGGCCCGACGCCACATCCCCGGTATCTGCGGCGCAGGCGATGGAAGGCTGCCAGCGTTGGCCATGCTGCGGCGGCGAAGACGCCGGGTCGAAAACAAGCAGCGCCCCCTGCCCCGCTCTCAGCAGTTCGCCCAGGCGGCGGCCATCGACCAACCGGAAGTCCGGCGCGCTCCTGCCGACCAGCGGGTGGTCCCCGTCAAGATCCAGCTGCTGCGAAACACCCCAGATCCGCTCGGCCAGATACGTGGCCCCATCGCGGGTGCCGGCCAGGTCGGCCATGATCGCTGCCAGTGCGCGCGAACCGGCCCCGGGTCGCATCAGCGCAACCTGCGCGCGCGACCAGTCCAGCACCTTGGCGCCCACCGGATGGCGCTCAGCCTGATAGCTGTCCAGCAGCGCCTCATCGGCCTTGCCCCGCGCCACGGCGGCCAGCTTCCAACCGAGGTTCATCGCATCGCCGATGCCGAGGTTCAGTCCCTGGCCGCCCAACGGCGAATGCATGTGCGCGGCATCACCTGCCAACATCACACGTCCGCTGCGATAGGCCGTCGCCTGGCGCGCAGCATCGGTCCATGTCGTGGCCAGGTGCAATGCAGTGATCGTTGCCTCGCAGCCAGACACCCGCCGCAGCAACGCTTGCGCGGTGTGCCGGTCCAGTGGCGTGCGATGGCCGGCGCCACCATCGAAATCGGCCAGCGCCAGCATGCCTGGCGGGTTGAAATTGCACATCCCGTGATCGGTGAACTGTCGGCCTGGTGTGAGTACACACCCATCTGCCAGTTCGACCAGCAGCGTGTACCCGGTGAACTCTGGCCCGGTTCCAGCAAAGAGGAAGCCCGATTGCTTGCGTACCGTGCTGCGGGCCCCATCACAACCGACCAGCCAGCGGCCGTGGACCCTGCCGGAGCCGGTGTGCACGGCAACCTGCGCCTCGTGCGCATCCACCGCCTGTACCGCACGCCCGCGTTCGATGCGCACGCCCAGCGCAGCCGCACGTTCGGCAAACACCGCTTCCAGGGCCTGCAACTCCACCGCCATCTGGGTGCCCGCCGGTGTCGGCAGGCGCCAGCTCCAGCGCGCCTGGTCCACATCGTCCAGTGCAAATGGAATACCCGCGAAGTGCCCACCCAGCGCACGCGGCTGCGCCAGCCAATGAGCGGTGCCGGGCGGCGGTGCGCCCTTGTCGGGCTTGAGGACCTGTGTCGCGGCGACCGCGTCCAACAGGCCGCGCCGATCCAGTGCCTCCAGCGTGGGGGCGTTCAGGCCGCGCAGCCCGAATGGCAGGCGCTTCAACGGCGAATCAGCGGACCCGGCCTGTTCCAGAACCAGCACCGAACACCCGGCCTGGGCCAGTTCGCAGGACAGGAACAAGCCAACCGGGCCAGCACCGGCAATGACAACGTCGTACAGCATGGAGATTCCTTGTGAGCGCCGGGTCGGCGCTCTGGCGGCCCAAATGTTACACTCGGTGTACGTTTTAACAAGTGAACCGCCCATGACCCCGCCCCCTGGTCGTCGCGAACAACGCAAGGCCGAGACCCGACAAGCGATTTCGGACGTCGCCACCGAGCTGATCATCCGGCGCGGCTTCGAGGCCGTCTCCATGTCCGAGATCGCCGAAGCCGCGGGCGTCTCACGCAAGACGGTCTTCAACTACTTCGCCAGCAAGGAAGACCTGGTGTTCGATCGCGATGAGGAGGCGCGCATGCTGCTGCGCGAGGGCATGATGGCGCGCAGCGCCATGACCCCGCTCGCGGCCTTCCAGTCACTCGCGCGTGAGTTGCTGGAGGCCGGCCATCCGCTGCTGCGCATCAATACCGGCGCTGCCGCCTTCTGGGGCACCGTGGCCGAGAGCCCGGTACTGGTCGCGCACGCGCGACGCCTGCAGGCGCAGTTAACTGACGATCTGGCGCGATTGATGGCCGACGCTGTCGGCCGGCCAGCACATGACGCCGAAGCGCGATTGGGCGCGGCCATGCTGCTGGCGTCGATGGTGGCGGCCTATGAGAAAGGACTGGCAAGCCAGCTTCAGCACGAGGACCCGCGCGAGGCCATGCTGCAGCTGATCGTGCGCGGTGCCACCGGGGTGCTGGTGGCCCTGGCGGGTACCCCGTATACGGATCCCGGCGCGCGTCCATAGCGCATTCGGGGGATGGGCTTCGAAGTGTTGCAAATGCTAATCTTTCTCATTTGCAGACACATGACCCTCCCCCAATGCCCCTTTCCACGCCCCTGCAGCGCAGCCTCTGCCTGGCACTGACCCTGCCCCTGGCCGCCCTTGCCCATGCTGCCGAGCCCTCGACGACCACGCCCAAGGACCTGGACAAGGTCGAGGTTCGCGGACGTGCACAGACGCTGTATCGGGTAGACGATGCCGCGGTCGGTACCCGCACGGATACCCCCCTGGAGCTGGTCCCACAGTCGATCCAGGTCATCCCGCGTGAACTGATCGACGACCAGGCCGCGCGCCAGGTGACCGACCTCTATCGCAGCATCAGCGGCATCAGCTATTTCAGCTATGCCGGGGTGACCCTGCGCGGCTTCCGCCAGGAGAACGTGCTGTATGACGGCCTGCGCGGCGACCCGTACGCAGGATTTTCGGTGCCGCAGCTGTTCAACATCGAGCGCGTGGAAGTGCTGAAGGGGCCGGCAGGCGCACTGTATGGCGGGGGTGATGCGGGCGGTGTCATCAACTACGTGACCCGCAAGCCGAAAGCCAGCGACGAACGCCGCATCGAGGTCCAGCTCGGCGACAAGGACTTCCGTGCCGGATCGATCGAGGGTACCGGGCCGTTGAATGCCGCCGGCAGCGTACGCTATCGCGCCGGGCTCTATGCCGACAGTGAACAGGGCGTGCGCTGGAACACCGACAGCGAGAGCGTGATCGGCGACGCCTCGCTGGCCTTCGACGTTGGCCAGACCGGCGAGCTGGTGCTGCAGTTCACCGACATCACCCAGAACCTTGGCGGCAACCGCCTGCGTGGCGTGCCGGTCAACGATGCAGGCACGTTCCTGACCGACCGCCGCTGGAACCACAACGAGGCCAGCGACTTCCTCGACATGCGCGCCAAAGTGGCGCTGGCGCAGTACCGTTTCGCGCCGAGCGACACTCTGGACCTGGACTTCGCCGCCCGCTGGTTCAGCAACAACGAACACCAGATGTACCACGAGCCGATGGGCCTGATCGATCGTGACCGCGATGGCGTGGCCGAGTGGATGACCCGCCAGCTGCGCAACCAGATACGCGACAACGAAGCATTCACTGCCAACGGCAATGCCGTCTGGCGGGTGGCCACCGGCACGGTTGAGCACAAGGTGCTGTTCGGCGCCGATGTGTACCAGCTGGATGCGGATTTCACCGCACAGACCGCGAACAGCGCTGACCTTGCGCGTGGCGCCGGGCCGGTGCGCGGCATCGACCTGTTCAATCCCGTGTACGGCGCCAGTACCTGGCACGACTACAACCTGGCGGCCCTGCCCTGGCGCAGCACATCCACCCGCAGCAAGCGCCATGGCGGCTACCTGCAGGACGAACTGGTACTGGGCCCGCGCTGGCATTTGCTGGCCGGGGTGCGCTGGGATGGCTTCAAGGATGAGGATCGCATCACTGGCAACAGTGTGGATGGCAACGATCTCAGCTGGCGGCTGGGCAGCACGTTCACCGTGCGCGAGGGCCTGAACGTCTACGCCAACGTCGCCAGTGGTTTCGTGCCGCAGAGTGCCGCCAACCAGAACCCGGCCGCTGGCGGACCGTTCGATGCCGAGCGCAGCAAGCAGTGGGAAGTAGGCATGAAGTCGCTGCTGGCCGACCGTGTGGCCTTGAACATGGCGGTCTACCGGATCGACCGCAGCAACATCGTGCAGGCCACCGGCGAGGTGATCGGTGGCGTGAACCAGTTGGCCGCGCTGGGCCTGGTACGCAGCACCGGCATGGAGCTTGACCTGCTGGCCGACCTCAGCGAGCGCTGGGTGCTGAATCTGACGTACGCCTACAACGATGCGCGGGTGAAGGACGCCGAACCGAATGGCATCACCAACGCCTCAGGCGACCGATTCGCCAATGCGCCGCGCAACAAGCTGGGGTTGTGGACGCGTTATGACCTGCCGGCGATCAACTCCGCCATCGGTTTTGGCGCCGATCACGTCGGCGAACGCGTCAGCCTGGATGGGCAGACGGTCAAGGCCTACACCGTGTTCGACGTGAGCTGGAAGACCACGTGGAGGCAGTGGCAGTTCCAGGCCAACGTCAAGAACCTGTTCGACAAGGTGTACGCGGCCAGTGGCTTCATTGAACGCAACGGGCATTTCCCCGGCGATCCACGGCGGGTGTATGTGCAGGCGGCCTACAGCTTCTGACCGGAAGCACGTGTAGCGCTGATCCACTGCCGGCAAGCAGATCGTTGCCTGGCACTGGTCCACGCGTGTCCGAAACCGTCGGCACTTCCAGTCACTTGTGCACGATCTCCTCCGCCTGTAGCGTTGCCGTTGCCCAAGGAGGGCTATCAACGGAGTGAAGCATGAAGATTGGATTCAAGCTGTCTGTTGCTATTGCGGCTGCTGCACTGACCCTGGGAATCGGCAGTGCCTCCGCGCAGTCCCGCTGTACCCCTTGCTATACCGCGTATGACGCGTGCCTGGCGGCGGGTAATGGCGAGAAAGTCTGTTACCCGGCGTTTGCTCGTTGCCTGCGGAACAGCGGCTGCACCATCCCGTAAGCCACGCACTGCCGTGATGCGTGCCGGCCCCCATTTCGGGGGCTGGCATTGGCTGGCAGGCGCTGCGCCTTACTACTGAAAAGGTTCCATACGCGACTGGCGGTGTGATTTCATCCCATCCGCATCGCATGGTTCTCGCGCGCCTGCACATCAATTTCCTGCTGGCGTTGCGCGGCAGTCTGCTGGCGATCCAGGTCGACCGCTTTCATCTGCTGCAACGACTGCGCAACCGGCGTCTGTACTGCTATATCCGTGGGCATTGAAGCGCGCAGGTGGGCGGGGTCGGTCATCTCGCCCTGCACCACGAACACGTTCCGCCCTGCGGGAGCGTCGGCCGTCTGGGCGCTCAGCAGCACGTGATCGGCGCGTTCAAGCTGGTTGCGGCGGGCCAAGGCCATCACGCTCGCCACAAGACGCTCGCTGTTCTCATCGTGGGTACGTCCCGCGCTGGCATCGATCGCGGCCACGCCTTCGCGCACCTGCTGCAGCAATGTGTACTCACGGTGGCCAGGACCAATGTCGGCCAGACGGGTCGGCGCCTGTGAGGGATCCGGCACGTCGTCCACCGCTGCGGTCAGCGGGCTGCGGGTAATGGTCCGATATGGGTCGTCCGGGTGGAACTGGGTTCGCTTCTCCAGGCGCTCCAGACGAACCTCGCGCGCGTCGTTGAGTTCGGCGATACGTGAGGGATCGGTGATCTCGCGCAGCGACATGTGACCGCCGCCCGCACTGATGCTGGCCCATTTCCTGTCCGCCTCGAAGTACATCGCGTAGTAGCTGTTGCCACCGATGACGTTCGGATCGACCGCCGAGCGCCCTTCCAGGGCCTGGGTGGCTTCCAGCACGCTCAACCGGGTGAGGTACTGGCCGCCTTTCGTCCATCCCATCTGGCTGATGGCATCGACGCTGGTGTTGCCTACACGCGGGCCTCCGGCGTAGTCATTGTTGAGCATGTTGGTCCAGATCTGTTCCAGCTTCGCGGGGCCGCTCTTCTGCTCAGCCGCCTGCAGCAACACGCGCGGCGTCCAGCAGTTGGGATCGAGTTCATGCCGTTCAAATGCACGGTCGTGAGCCAGCATCACATCCTTGCCGGGAAGATTCAGTGCCAGGTCTGGGCGGCGCTCGTTCATCCACTGCTGCCGCAACTCAAGATCTCTTTCTAGCAGCGTCTGCCCAAAGGACTCCCATTGCCGTTCGGTCAACTGTGCATTTGGAAATCGGGATCCCTCTTCCTGCTGGCTCTTCGCGTAGTCCTGTGCATAGGTGTTCGCGACGCGTCCCGGCAGGCTGTCATTGCGTACAACACCCAGTGCCAGTGTCCCGTATCCATCGGCTCCCGGCAGTTGCGACAGGTAGTTCCAGTAAAGCTCGCGGTTACCGTCTCTGGCATAGCTGCCAAGGACGCTCAGATCTCGCTCGGTCAATCCACTCATACCCTACCCCTTCACTTCCTTGAATCACCGATCACTTGGACCGGGTGCGCGCGATGACGTCCCTGAGGGCCTCTTCCATGCGCTTCCAGTCCTTCAGAAACGCTCTTTTGTAGTCCAGGCTGACGGACAGCTTGTTGTCGATGTCCACGAAGTAATGAACGCAGCCCGCTGCCACTTCCCCGGGCTCACTGATCACCTCGCGCCCCTCCAGCCGCACGCCGTCGCGTCGGAATTCCTCGCCGTCACATTTGATGAACGAGCTGATCCGACCATCGCCCTGGCGTGCGATGTACCAGTCTCTCTCGTAGGCGGGATTGCGCACAGGCGGCTTCCCGTACCGCGCCTCATACTTCTTCGCGTACACCACCATCTTCGCTTCATCGATTGCATAGGGCGTCAGGCCCAAGGTCTGCGGATTTGCAACGCGTTGATCGAGACGGTCCCTGGGGTCCTCCCTTTCCACAGAGCCCTCCTCCGTGATGGCTTCATTTGACGACAGCCTTGAAAGCAGTGTTTCGACGGGAACGCGATCGACGTAGTTGATCCGAATGGGAATCTCCTTCCGGAAATCATTCGTACGCGGATTCGCCCGCGCACCCGGCGCCGTCGGCTTCATGTCCGGCCACTCGATGACCAGCGTCACGCCCTCGCCCGGCCACGGTGCGATCTGGCTGTCCAGGTAGTTGGCTGGAATGCGGAAGGTATTCGGCCCGAGCTTCACGTCCACGGGTGCATCGGTATAGGTGTGGCCGTTGATCGTGCGGCCGGTCTGGGTTGCGCCGGACATGGCGGGATTCCTTTCGTGTTCGTTGGACGGTGGCCGCGCACAGGCGCCGGCACTCACTGCAACGGCAAGTGCAAGCGTCAGACACCGGCTGGGGGACATCACGTGCATGGGCATTCCATTGCAGGGTTCCAGCGCCACTATAGGCAACCGGGCGTCCACGGAACAGGAACCGCATCGCAGCCCTTCATGAAATGAGGCGGCGCTCCACATACGCTGCCGGCAGTACTGCGGATGCTGCTTCGGCACTCCACTCCAGGTCTCAGCCGTCGCTGTCCGTGCCTTTATGGCCGCGATAGGTTTCACCCCACTCGCGCATGGCAAGCAGCACCGGCACCAGCGTGCGGCCGAATTCGGAAAGCTCGTACTCCACCTTCGGCGGCACTTCCGGGTACACGTGGCGGATCACCACGCCGTCAGCCTCCAGTTCCCGCAGCTGGCTGGTCAGCATGGACTGGGTGGCGTTGGGCACACGCCGCGTCAGCTCCATGAAGCGTCGCTTGCCTGTCATCAGGTGAAACAGAATGATCGGCTTCCACACGCCGCCCATCACCGACAGCGTGACTTCCACCGCGCAACCGCTCTTGCCGTCCCAACGCCTGCTACGCATGCATACTCCGGAAAACCATAGTACCTACGGAAAATCATCGTTCTTGTTGCGATAACGGTGCGAGCCTAGCATGACCCCATTCCTTGAATGTGAGGCCCAGCATGACGTTCAAAGCACTGCTCACCCGCAAGACGAACAACCAGGTTTCGACCGAGCTGGTCGATTTTGATGAAGCCGATCTGATGGACGGCGACGTTCTGGTGGACGTCGAGTACTCCACGCTGAACTACAAGGATGCGCTCGCCCTGACCGGCAAGAGTCCGGTCATCCGGACGTTCCCGCTCATTCCCGGCATCGATCTGGCAGGTGTGGTGCTGGAATCCAGTAGAGCCGACTTCCAGCCAGGCGACCGCGTTGTGCTCAATGGCTGGGACCTGAGCATGGGACATCACGGCGGGCTGGCCCAGCGCGCGCGCGTGCGGGGCGAATGGCTCAACCGGATTCCGGGCAACTTCAGCACCCGCGACGCCATGGCCATCGGTACCGCAGGCTATACCGCCATGCTGTGCGTACTGGCCCTCGAACATGCGGGGCTGACGCCCGAAAAGGGCGATGTGCTGGTGACCGGCGCCAACGGTGGCGTCGGTTCGATCGCGGTGGCGATCCTCTCAAAGCTGGGCTATCGCGTGGTGGCCGCCACCGGGCGCCCTGAACACGCCGAGTATCTGCACAGCCTGGGTGCCGCCGAGATCATCGACCGCGCGCGGCTTTCAGAACCGCGCGAGCGGCCGGTGAGCGCCGAACGCTGGGCCGGGGTGGTGGATGTGGCCGGTGGCCCTACCCTCGTCAACGCCATTGCCGAGACGAAATACCGAGGCGCCGTGGCCGCCTGCGGGCTGGCGCAGAGTGATGAGCTGCATGGCTCGGTGCTGCCCTTCATTCTCCGCAACGTGACGCTTGCCGGTGTGGATTCGGTGAATGCGCCGCAGGACATCCGACAGCGCGCGTGGGACCGGCTTGCCACCGACCTGGATCCGCAGAAGCTCGAAAGTACCGTGCAGTTGATCGGGCTTGCCGAGGTGCTGGACGTCTACGACCAGATCATCCCGGGCAAGGTGCGTGGGCGGATTGTCGTGGATGTGAATGCGTGAGGAGATAGTCTGGATCAACTGCATCTGATGCAGCTTCCATGCTGCGGCGAATGGTGAACATGCAGTGAAACGACGCGGGCGGTGGTGTCCCCAAGCCACTGCCGCTCGCATACGCTCGGGTTCCCATCGCTGCCTGGACACCCGACATGCCAATGACCGCGTTCGCACTTGCCGCTGCGCTTTCGGGCCTGCCCGACATCACCTGGGAGCGCGAGCGCGCCGAGGATGCGCACCAGCTCATGCTGTGCCAGATCCATCGCGATGCGCTGAAGCAGAACGAGGGCAAGGACGATGCCTATCCACGTGCCAAAGCGGTCTGCGACCTGCTGGCACGCGAGTACAAGGACAAGTGGGATTTCAATGCGCAGGATGCCCTGGCCGCTTCGGCGGTGGATCTGGACGAGCTGATCCGACGCGGTGATGTGGTGGAAGTACCGCCGACGAAGCAGGAGCGCGCCTACGAGTGATGGCGTGCCCGCGGGCAAGGCCGCACGCATCTTCAAGGGCCCTTATCATGTGGGCCTGGGGGCGCTGTACGCCCCACTGAGGCTTGCGGGGCAGTATCTGGATGTCTATGGAATGGCGCCCTTCGGGCTGGGGCCGACGCTTGACCCGTTCGCCCCATTGGTCGCTGCGGCTTGATGGCGAGTACGTTGAACTCAGTGTCTCCGGCCAGCAGTACCGGCTGCGCGTGGATGATGATCAGCAGGTGCAGGTCCATCGAGGGGTCTTCTGGTCACGGGTCGAACTGCAGACCGGCGATGCTGCCGGGCTGTGCGTGGACGGGCTCCCCAACGGACCAGCGTCCCGGCTTGCGGGGGCCCTGCAGCACCTGCTCTTTGCGCGAACCACGCGTGGACGCAAGGCCCTGTTCGACACGATTCTGGAGCAGATCCAGTCCTGGTTGAGCGACGCGGATGCCCTCATCGATCGTGGCGGTGCCGGCCGCCGCTGGATCACCCATGAGCAGCAGCAGGCGCTGCTGGCGAAGCGCTCAGACCTGCCCCTGCAGCCGCCTGAGCTGGAGCAGCTGTTCCGCGATGAAGACGTGCATGAAGATCTGCATGCGGACAGCCATCGCGCAGCGCTGGACGCCCTGCGCGACTGGAACCTGGATTGGCCCGCTGCCTGGGCCGAAGCCAATGAGGCCATGACCCTGCGCGAGCTGGTGTTGGCCAGGGGCTTCCTGGGCCGTGTCGAGAGCAAGCCGCTGACCGAGGAACAGGCCCGCGCCGTCATCTGCTTCGACAATCGGGTGCAGGTCGTGGCCGCGGCCGGCTCCGGCAAGACCTCCACGATGGTCGCCAAGGCCGCTTATGCCATTGACCGCGGCTTTGTCGAGCCCGAACGCATCGTGATGCTCGCCTTCAACAAGGATGCGGCCAAGGAACTGGAGGAGCGTGCGCAGCGAACCTTCGATCGACTCGGCATGGGCAACACCGTGGTTGAGGCCCGGACCTTCCACGCCCTGGGCCTGGCCATCATCGCCAGCGCCACCGGCCGCAAGCCCGACATCCCCGAATGGGCCATTGACGCCACGCTGGGCTTCAACAAGCTGGCCGAACTGGTGGACGACCTGAAGGATCGCTCGATCCACTTCCGCACCCAATGGGACATGTTCCGCCTGGTGTTCGGGCGCGACCTGCCGGCATTCGGCGCGGAAATGGAGGCCGATGGCTACGACCGCGATGGCACGCCCTACATCCGCACCCTGCAGGGTGAGCGGGTGAAGAGCCTGGAAGAATGCGTGATCGCCGACTGGCTGTTCTACAACGGCGTGACGTACGACTACGAGCGACGCTACGAGTTCGATACTGCGACAGACACCCACTGCCAGTATCGCCCCAACTTCTATTACCCGCACGCCGGGCTGTATCACGAGCACTTCTCGCTGGATGCGGATGGCCAGGCGCCAGAGCAGCTTCCCGACTACGCCGAAGGTATGCATTGGAAGCGTCAACAGCATGCGGCACGAGGCACCGCCCTTGTTGAAACCACCTCGTTTGGTCTGCGCAGTGGATACGCCCTGCGGGATATGGCGGAGAGGCTTGGCGAGTCCGGTGTCGTACTCGACCCCAACCCCGACCGCGAGCTGCCCGAGCAGGGCGCAAAGCCCATGCCGGACGCGGACCTGATCGGCTTGATGCGCACCTTCATTGCCCATGCCAAGAGCAACTGCCTGACGCTGGACGATATGGCCGAGCGCCTGCGACAGATGCCCGAAGACCAGTTCAAGGAACGGCATCGGCGCTTCCTGGAAATCGCCAGCCCTGTTTTCCAAGCCTGGGACAACGCACTGGCTGACGAGCACGGCATCGATTTCGAAGACATGCTCAACATGGCGGCCGGACTGCTGGAACAGGGCCGCTATGAATCGCCCTACGAACTGGTGATGGCCGACGAATTCCAGGATGCCTCGCGCGCCCGCGCCCGGCTCTGCCGTGCCCTGGTCAGCCGCCCCGGCCGCTATCTGTTTGCGGTGGGCGATGACTGGCAATCGATCAATCGTTTCGCCGGTGCCGACGTTTCGGTGATGACCGGATTCCGCGAGTGGATGGGCCATGGCCAGGTGCTGAAACTGGAGCAGACATTCCGCTGCCCGCAGGCGCTCTGCGATGCGTCCAGCCGCTTCATCAGCCGGAATCCAGCGCAGATTGCCAAGGCGGTTCGTTCTGCCGCACCGGCAATGGGGCCAGTGCTGCAAGCGTTCCAGATGAATCGTCGCGAGGAGCTGCAGGATGGCGTTCGCCAGTACCTTGCGAAGCTGCATCAGCAGTTGCTGTCCGGGGCGGTGCCGCAAGGGCGCAAGGGACGCGTGACGGTCTTCATCCTGGGCCGCTACCGCGCGGACCGCAGCGCGATGCCTTCGGATTGGAAGACAGTCTTCGGCAGCACGATGGACGTGGAGTTCCTCACGGCCCACCGGTCAAAGGGACGCGAGGCGGACTATGTGATCCTGCCAGGCATGGTCAACCGCAGCTTCCCGAGCCTGCGCGCCGATGACCCGGTCCTTTCCCTGGCAATGCCGGAGGGTGATACCTACCCGCTGAGCGAAGAGCGGCGGTTGTTCTATGTGGCGCTGACGCGTGCGCGACGCTCGGTGGCCATGTTCACCCTACAGGGGAAGCGTTCGCCGTTCCTGGACGAGCTGGTGAAGGACGGCGCAGTGGAAGTGACCGCGATTTCAGGCGCGGCCATCCACGAAGAGCGCTGTCCGGTGTGCAAGGTCGGCGTGTTCGTGGACCGCAATGGGCCGCATGGGGCGTTCCGGTCGTGCTCCAGTTACCCGTTGTGCCAAAACAAGCCGAAGGTTGGGCGTTAGGAATGGGCCCGTGGAATCTCTTGCAACCCGCTGTGCGGGCGTTCAAGTGGACCTTGTCCGAAATGCAAAACGCCCCTTCCGGGGCGTTCGCGTTATGGCGGAGAGAGTGGGATTCGAACCCACGGAAGGTTTAACCCTTCGCCGGTTTTCAAGACCGGTGCCTTAAACCGCTCGGCCATCTCTCCGCATCGGCCCAGCCTGCTGGCCGGGCACGCATTCTCGCACGGCCGGGCGATTTGCCCAAGACCCCTACGCCACGTCCATCTGCAACTAATCCGATAGCCTTCCCACGCCCCGGCTGGCTAGAGTGACCAATTCCCTCTAGTTCCACCCGCATGGACAACTCCAGCCTCCTGAACATACGCCCGGGCATGCCTTCAGGCGCCTTGGCCCAACTTCTGGGCGCCCGATGGAAGGAGCCGGATGAACAAGGTCATCTGACTTGCCTGAGCAAGGACGTCTTCGTTCGACTGGATAGCGATCGAGTCATTGGATACGTCATTTTCGCCTGTTCAATGCCCAAGACGGTGCTGGTCGAGGGCCTGCGTACGGGCATGGCCATCGGCGACGCTCTCGCCAACACTCCTCGTCTCGCTGTACTGCCGGAAGAGCCAGAGGACGCATGCGAGGGATGGGCGACCTACGGCTTCATCACGGATGACGGATTGCAGGTGGCCGCGAACGTGAACACGCGGGACAACACGGTAAAGAGCATTCGTCTAGAGAACCCGAACGCCACCTACTGTGAGCCTGCATCGCCCATATTCGATCCGACGTTGACCAAGGCCTTTGACATAGCGCTTGGCCCCCAGCGCGTGCTCCCCAAAGCAGGCCGGGGCAGCGAATGGGCCGGAGGCTGGACGCTGGGCCTTCCTCCAGGCATCACCGCTGAACAATGGCCTTTGAGTTCCAGCAACGGGCACCCGCTGCGGCACGCCTTTACGCTGCACCTGCCCTCGGAGTACCGAACCAAGGGAAATGAGCTGGTTGCTCTCTCCCTGTTCGTCGACGATCAGCAGGAGGAGCTCTGCACCGTCGAGGAAATCGCGAAGTACTTCGCCTCTCCCCTTTCCACAACCCCGCCAGAGGGTAGCGACCTGCTTCCCTTCTGGCAGCATCGCCAGGCCAAGCATGCGCACAGCCACAGCATGGAAGACATCCTTGGAACGCAATTCTGCGCCATCTGGCTTACCCAGCAGGAGTTTGATGGCGAGCTGAGCCTGCCGCCCAAGCTGAATTCAGCCCTGCTGGATGCCCCTCCGAGCTGGATCGGGCAGGACTACGCGAGCTATTTCTACGAGCGATGGCTGTACACCAGGAACGGAAATGCCGTCATCCCGGGCGCAGGAATCGGAGGCGTCTCCAGCGAGGCCGTTGCATTGCCGGTCAGCACAGGCATCCGCGCTGACGATCCCAACGTTGGGAGGTCACCGCGGGAGCGGGAAAGCGAATGCGCCATCAGTGGATACATCGAAGCATTCAGCGAGCGCGGTGAGGAACTGAACCTGAGTCGCTGGGATTCCATTGCTCACCTCGGCGGAACGATGCAGCCCCAGCAGGGCTACCCTGAGTTCGGCCCCTACTACCTCGAATTCGAGGAGGGTTTTGGCGGCTTCAATTTCGGTGGCGGCAACGCACAGTTGGATCTGCAGCAGATGAAGATCGACTGGGCGTGCGGATGACACCGTCGCATTGAAGCAAAAAGCCCCGGAACGTCGCCGGGGCTTTTCTTCACGGAAGCGGTGCAGCAGCCCTCAGCCCGCGTCCACCGCCAACGCGCCCAGCGCACTGGCCTTGATCCGCTCCTTGGCCTTTTCACAGGCGCCACCGCAATCCAGGCGCGAGGCCTCCAGTTGCGGCGGCAGATGTTCGGCCAGGAAGTCGATGAACACGCGCACCCCCGGCAGCAGGCCGCGGCGCGAGGCGAACACGGCATGGCACACGCCCTGCGGCAGCGACCAGTCCGGCAGCACCACTTCCAGCTCGCCGTTGCGCACGGCGTCGGCGCACACGGTTTCCGGCAGCATGGTGATGCCGAAACCGTCCTTCACCATGCTCTGCAGCAGCGGGAAGTCGAAGCCGGCCACGCGCGGCTGCAGGTCGACCCGGCGCACTTCGCCTTCCGGCCCGTGCAGCTCCCAGCGTTGGCGGGCTTCGTCTTCGCTGATGCTGAGGGTGACGTGCTGGGTCAATTCTTCCGGATCCTTCGGCCGGCCGGCGCGGTCCAGGTACTTCGGGCTGGCCACCAGCAGTTCCTGCACCTGGCCGAAGCTGCGCATCACCAGGCTGCCGTCATCGTCCAGGCGCGAACGCACGCGCAGGGCCACGTCGTAGCCTTCGTTGATGATGTCCACGCGGCGGTTGCTGATGTTCAGCTGCAGGCGCACCTTCGGGTACTGCTCAAGGAACTTGGGCAGCAGCTTGGGCAGCTGCATCTGCGCCAGCGACACCGGCACGCTGGCGCGGACCACGCCGCGCGGTTCCGCGCTGAGCCGGTCCACCACTTCGCGCGCGGCCTGGGCCTCGGCCAGCATCGTCTGCGCATGGCGGTGCACGCTGGTGCCGACGTCGGTGACCGCGAAACGGCGCGTGGAGCGCTGCAGCAGGCGCACGCCCAGGTCGGTTTCCAGCTGGCTGATGCGGCGGCTCAGTCGCGACTTAGGGATACCCAAGGCGCGCTCGGCGGCGGCGAATCCGCCGTGGTCGACCACCATCGCGAAGTAGTACAGATCATTCAGGTCATGCATGCCCGAGTTCCATATCTAGAACAATACGTGGCATTCAATCACCTTTATCCCGCCTTTGCAACAACCTATCGTTCTCTCCGTCGGCGGGGCCACCCCGCCCCTTCCCTCCAGAACATAGGTGACTGCCATGAAGCTTCTGCATCTCGACGCCAGCGTGCTTGGCGACAATTCCGTCTCGCGCCAGCTGTCGGCCGCCGTGGTCGCCCGCTTCACGGGCCAGATCGATGGCCTGCAGGTCGATTATCGCGATCTTGACGCCAATCCGGTACCGCATCTGCGCAGCAGCTCGCTGGCCAGGACCGATGCCGCCGAGGCGACCGATGCTGAACAGGTGATGCAGCAGTTCCTGGAGGCCGACATCGTGGTGATCGGCGCGCCGATGTACAACTTCAGCATTCCTTCCACGCTGAAGGCCTGGATCGACCGCGTGGCCGTGGCCGGCCGCACCTTCAAGTACACCGAGAACGGCCCGGTGGGCCTGGCCGGTGGCAAGCGGGTGATCATCGCCAGCAGCCGCGGCGGCATCTACACCGACTCGCCGGCCGACTTCCAGGAGCCGTTCCTGCGCCAGGTGTTCGCCTTCATGGGCATCAACGAGGTCGAGTTCGTGCGCGCCGAGGGCATCGCCTACTCGCCGCAGCACCGTGAAGACGCCATTGCCGGTGCACTGGCAGCCCTGCCGTCGCACGAAGTGGTCGAAGCCGTCGCTGCATAGAAGCCGTCGCTGCATAAGCGTTCCAGCGTTCGGCGCCGCTCTCTCCTCGTCGAGGCGCTGAACGCGGGCCGTGGATCCCCTCCCCCATCCCGGCCCACCCTGGCGGCCCCGCTTTGCGGGGCCGTTTTTTTGCGTCAGTAGATCCACGCCATTCGTGGATTCGGTGCCATGCAAGCATGGCACCCACCCGAGCCGCAGCAGTGCCATGCAAGCATGGCACCCGCCCGATCAGGGAATCAGGCGATGGTTTCCAGTCCGCCCATGTACGGCCGCAGGGCTTCCGGCACGGTGATGCTGCCGTCGGCGTTCTGGTAGTTCTCCATCACCGCGATCATCGCGCGGCCGACGGCCACGCCCGAGCCGTTCAGGGTATGCGCCAGTTCCGGCTTGCCGGTGGCCGGGTTGCGCCAGCGCGCCTGCATGCGGCGGGCCTGGAAATCACCACAGTTCGAGCACGAGGAGATCTCGCGGTAGGTCTCCTGCGACGGCAGCCAGACTTCCAGGTCGTAGGTCTTCACCGCAGAGAAGCCCATGTCGCCGGTGCACAGCAGCACCTTGCGGTACGGCAGGCCCAGCTTTTCCAGCACCACTTCGGCGCAGCGGGTCATGCGCTGGTGTTCGGCATCGCTGTCTTCCGGGCGGCTGATCGAGACCAGCTCGACCTTCTCGAACTGGTGCTGGCGGATCATGCCGCGCACGTCGCGACCACCGCTGCCGGCCTCGGCACGGAAGCACATCGAGTGGGCGGTCATGCGCAACGGCAGGCGTTCGGCGTCGACGATCTCGTCGCGCACGATGTTGGTCAGCGGCACTTCCGAGGTCGGGATCAGGTAGCGCGTGGAATCGCCCACGGCCGTCTTGAACAGGTCGTCCTCGAACTTCGGCAGCTGGCTGGTGCCGCGCAGCGAATCGGCGTTGACCAGCAGCGGCACGTTGGTTTCCTCATAGCCGTGCTCGCCGGTGTGCAGGTCGACCATGAACTGGGCCAGCGCACGGTGCAGGCGCGCGATCGGGCCGCGCAGCACGGTGAAGCGCGAGCCGGACAGCTTGGCCGCGGTCTCGCCGTCCAGCCAGCCGTTGCGGGCGCCCAGTTCGACGTGGTCGAGCACCTTGAAATCGAACTGGCGCGGGGTTCCCCAGCGCGACTGCTCGACGTTGTCGTTCTCGTCGGCACCGGCCGGCACGTCATCGGCCGGCAGGTTCGGGATGCCCATCGAGATCGCTTCGATCTTCTCGCGCAGCTCGTCCAGCGCCACTTCCGAGGCCTTCAGCTCGTCGGCGAAGGCTGCGACCTCGGCCATGATGGCCGAGACGTCCTCGCCCTTGGCCTTGGCCTGGCCGATGGCCTTGGAACGGCTGTTGCGCAGGCTCTGCAACTCCTGGGTCCGCACCTGGATGCGCTTGCGATCAGCCTCCAGGGACTCCAGGGCAGACACGTCGAGCTCGAAGCCGCGGCTGGTGCGCAGGCGTTCGGCGAGGTCGGCGGGCTGGTGGCGGAGCAGGGCTGGATCAAGCATGGCAGGTGTCGTGGTGGGTATCAGGGATGGGATTATCGCTTGTTATACGGATTTCTGCCGCCCGGTTCATTCCCGCCGTGGCAGAATCGAGCCATTCCGTACTGGTCCGGTCCATGTCTGCACCCCGCTCGTCGTCCGCCAAGTCGTTCACTGTGCATATCCCGCGCAACGCCCTGAAGATCGCCGGCATCGCCTTCGGCGTGGGCGTACTGCTGTTCGTGCTGGTCTGGCTGACCGGTCGCGACAAGGAGTTCTTCCGCGCCGATCCGACTGCCCAGACCCCGCAGGAAACCGCCCAGATCGAGCCCCTGCCGGAACCACTGGCCGCTGCCGCCGGTTCCAGCGACATGCCCGATGCCAAGCCGGCACCGGTGGAGGAAGAAGCGCCGAAGCTGGTGGAAACGGCCCCGCCGCCGCCCGCGCCCGTGGCTGAAGCGGCCCCGGCTGCACCGGGCCCTGCGCCGGCGGCCACCGGCAACAGCCAGCCGATGCCGATTGCCGGCCAGTCGCCGCCGCCGTCCTATCCCGCCGCCGCCCTGCGCGCCGGTGAAACCGGTACGGTGGTGGTACGCGTGGACGTGGACGCCACCGGCTATCCGAACAACGCCACGGTGATCCAGCGCAGCGGTTCACGCGAGCTCGACCGTGCCGCCACCGACGCTGTGCGCCGCTGGCGCTTCACTCCGGCGCAGAGCAACGGCCAGGCCGTACCCGGCAGCATTGAAGTGCCGTTCGACTTCAAGACGCAGTAACTGAACACTTCCCGGCAGGCAAACTGAACCCTGCCGGTGGCGTTGACGCAACGCTGACACTTCCCGTCCGTGGCTCGGGCAACACTGCCCACGTCGTCCATTGACGGAAGGAGTTTGCGATGACCGCCACCACACACGAAGACCTTCATTCGCCGCAGCTGCCGCAGGATTCAAGCGCGCAGCACAAGCCCACGTCGCCCTGGATGTGGATCGCGCTGATCGTGGCGATGTTTGCCGGCGCCCTGCTCTGGCTGCGTCATTCGAACCAGGAAGACGTGGCACCGGCGCCGGTCGGTGAGCGCATGCTGCCGGCCCCTGAGCAGCCCGCGGTGACG
This sequence comes from Stenotrophomonas sp. YJH_SMC_119, assembly GCF_059368315.1. Classification (NCBI taxonomy): domain Bacteria; kingdom Pseudomonadati; phylum Pseudomonadota; class Gammaproteobacteria; order Lysobacterales; family Lysobacteraceae; genus Stenotrophomonas; species Stenotrophomonas sp. YJH_SMC_119. Next base: position 124,270 of record NZ_JCAFRP010000002.1, read on the forward strand.
GATGCAGCGGCCCCTGCCGCGCGCCAGGCAACCCCGGCTACTGCTTCGCGGAAGGCCGCGCCGGTAGTGCGCAATCGTGAAGCCCGCCCGCTGGCTAGCAACCGCATGCCCACCTACCCCGCCGCCGCGCTGCGTAGCGGCGTGCAGGGCAGCGTGATCGCCAGCCTGAATGTCGATACCCGCGGCAATGTCGCCAGCGCTGCGATCGTCTCGCGCAGCGGCGAGCGCAGTCGCGATCTGGACCGCGCGGTGCTGAGCACTGTGCAGAACTGGAAGTTCCAGCCGGCGATGCACGAAGGCCGTGCCGTCGCCAGCGTGGTGCGGGTCCCGGTGGATTTCCGTACCGAGCAGCGTTGATCGCGGACGAGGGGTTCGTGATGTTTAGACGGAGGCTTCGGCCTCCGTCCTTTTATGCGGGAAAGCGTGCCAACCAAGGTTGGCACCTACCGGGAGATGTGTGCGTGCCAACCAAGGTTGGCACCTACCGGGAGATGTGAGCGTGCAACCAAGGTTGGCACCTACCGGGCATTGCGATCCGCCGGGCATGACCCGGCGGATGCAGTGACGATCAGACCAGGTTGAATCCGGCGCTGCGGGCCAGGCCGTCGAAGTCCGGGAAGGACGTGGCGACATTGGCGATGTCGTTGATGCGCACCTCGCCGTCACTGATCTGGCCGGCAATGGCGAACGCCATGGCGATGCGGTGGTCGCCGTGGCTTTCGATGGTGCCGCTGCCCAGGCGCACGCCACCATGCAGGGTGGCACCGTCTTCAGTTTCGTCCACCTGCATGCCCAGCGCGCGCAGGCCGGTCGCCATCGCTGCGAGACGATCGGATTCCTTCACCCGCAGCTCGGCTGCACCGCTCACCACGGTCTGGCCTTCTGCAGCAGCTGCCGCCACGAACAGCGCGGGGAACTCGTCGATCATGTCCGGCACCAGCGCTTCCGGAATGCGTGCACCCTTCAGCGGGGCATAGCGCACCACCAGGTCCGCCACCGGTTCACCGCCCTGCTCGGCCGGGTTCTCTTCGGTGATGTCGGCACCCATCAGGCGCAGCGCGTGCAGCAGGCCGGTGCGGCGCGGGTTCAGGCCAACCTGCTTCAGGCGCAGCTCGGAGCCCGGAATGATGCTGGCAGCCACCAGATAGAACGCCGCAGACGAGAAGTCGGCCGGCACCACGATATCCGTGGCACGAAGGCGTTGGCCGCCGCGCAGGCGCGCACTGCCCGGCGAGAATTCGATGTCCACGCCGAACGCGGACAGCATGCGTTCGGTGTAGTCGCGGGTCGGGTGCGGCTCGACAACGCTGGTTTCACCCTGTGCGTACAGGCCTGCCAGCAACACCGCCGACTTGATCTGCGCGCTGGCCACCGGCGAGGCGAAGTCGATGCCATGCAGCGTCTGGCCGCCATGCACGTGCAGCGGCGGCGTGCCGTCATCCTGGGTGTCGATCTTCGCGCCCATCTGCGACAGCGGGCCGGTGACGCGGCGCATAGGTCGACCCGACAGCGACTCGTCGCCGATCAGCGTGCAGTCGAACGCCTGGCCCGCCAGCAGGCCGGCCAGCAGGCGCATGCCGGTACCGGCGTTGCCGCAGTCCAGCGGCGCATCCGGCGCCTTCAGGCCGTCGATGCCGACGCCGTGCACGATGCGCTGCGACGCGCTGGGGGTTTCGATGCGCACGCCCAGCTGGCTGAAGATGCGCGCGGTAGCGCGGGTATCTTCGCCTTCCAGGAAACCTTCGATATGCGAGGTGCCATCGGCCAGCGCGGCGAACATCACCGAGCGGTGCGAGACCGACTTGTCGCCGGGAATGGTCAGGCTGCCCTGCAGCGGCTGGCCCTTGCGGGCGATCCAGTGTTGCGCGTTGCTCATCGTTCGATCATTCCGTAAACGCCGGCAGCGCCGGCGATGCATCAGGGAGCGGCGGCCAGGGCCGCCGCAGCAGCACTCAGGGCACGGCCACCGGATAGGAGCCCAGCACCTTGATCTGCGCCGAGTGCGCTTCCAGTTCGGCCAGGGCAGCCTGCATCGGCGCGTCGTCGATGTGGCCGGCCAGGTCGATGAAGAAGCCGTATTCCCACTTGCCGTGGTGCGACGGGCGCGACTCGATGCGGTTCATGCTGATGCCGTGGCGGGCGAACGGGCTGAGCACGTCGAACAGCGCACCGGGCTTGTCATGGATGAACACCAGCACCGAGGTGCGGTCGTGGCCGGAGGTCGGGAAGATGTTGCGGCCCACCACCAGGAAGCGGGTGGTGTTGTCGGCATCGTTCTGGATCGGCTTGGTGACCACCTTCTTCAGGCCGTACACGTGGCCGGCACTCTCGCCGCCGATGGCCGCCGCGTCGTCGGCGTTGCGCGCACGGCGCGCACCTTCGGCGTTGCTGGATACCGGAATCTTCTCGGCCTTCGGCAGGTTGGCGCGCAGCCACGCCGAGGTCTGCATGAACGACTGCGGGTGTGCGTAGATGCGCTCGATGTCCTCGATGCGGCCGCTGCGCGACATCAGGTACTGCTGCACGCGCAGTTCCACTTCGCCACAGATCTTCAGGTTGGAGGTCAGGAACATGTCCAGAGTGATCTGGATGGTGCCCTGCCCCGAATTCTCCACCGGCACCACGCCGAAATCGGCGTTGCCCGCTTCCACTTCCTGGAACACTTCCTCGATGCTGGCCATCGGCAGGCCCAGCGCGGAGCGGCCGAAGTGCTTGAGCACCGCCTGCTGGCTGAAGGTGCCTTCCGGGCCGAGGTAGCCGATCTTCAGCGGCTCCTGCTGGGCCAGGCAGGCCGACATGATCTCGCGGTAGACGTGCACCAGCAGCTCATCGCTGAGCGGGCCTTCGTTGCGATCCACCACCATCCGCAGCACCTGCGCTTCGCGCTCGGGGCGGTAGTAGTCGACGGCAGCGGCCAGCTTGCCCTTGGCCTTGCCGACCTGGTGGGCGAAACGTGCGCGCTCGGCGATCAGGCTCTGGATGTCGCGGTCGATCTGGTCGATCTTCGAGCGCACATCGGCCAGCGCCAGCGGCGCCAGGGTGGGCGCCGGGTTCGACGAAGCCTTGGACGTGCTCTTGCCCTTGGCCTTGGTGGAGGCGCTGCCCTTGGCCGGTTCGGCCTTCTTCGGCACCTTCTTGCTGGATTTGCTGCTTGCCATCGGAATTCCCTGTTGCGGGGCACGCACCCGACGGTGCGCGCCGTTCATTGCTCAGCCGTGACGCTGCTGGAAATCGGCCATGAAGGCGACCAGCGCCTCGGCCCCGGCCAGCGGCATGGCGTTGTACAGCGAAGCCCGGATGCCGCCGACCACCTTGTGGCCCTTCAGCGCCAGCAGGCCAGCGGCCCTGGCTTCGGCGACGAAGCGGGCGTCAAGCTCGGCATCGGGCAGGAAGAACGGAATGTTCATGCGCGAACGGGCCGCATGTGCGACTTCATTGCGGTAGAAGCCGCCGGAGCCGTCGATGGCACCGTACACCAGCGCGGCCTTGGCGGCGTTGCGCTTGGCGAATTCGGTCACGCCGCCCTCGGCCAGCATCCACTTGAACACCAAGCCGGCCAGATACCAGTTCCAGGTCGGCGGGGTGTTGAGCATCGAATCGCGGGCGACGTGCGAGCGGTAATCGAAGATGTCCGCGCGCGGCTGGCCACTGCGCTCGAGCAGGTCGCGGCGGATGATCATCACCGCGATGCCGACGGGCCCGAGGTTCTTCTGCGCGCCGGCGTAGATCACACCGTAGCGGCGCACGTCCAGCGGCTCGCTGGCGATGGACGAGCTGAAGTCAGCGATCAGCGGAACGTTGCCGGTGTCGGGCACATCACGGAACTCGACGCCGTGGATGGTCTCGTTGGCGGTGATGTGCACGTAGGCGGCATCGCGCGACAGCTGCCAGTCGGCACGCGCTGGCAGTTCGCGGTAGCCGTGGGCCTCGCTGCTGGCGGCGATGTTGACGTCGACGTAGACACCGGCCTGCTTGACCGCGGTCTTGCCCCAGTGGCCACTGACCACGTAATCGGCACGCTGGCCCGGGGCGGCGAAGTTGAGCGGGATCAGCGCCTGCTGGGTGGTGGCGCCACCGGACAGAAACAGCACCGCATAGTCGTCGGGGATGTCGAGCAGGCGACGCAGGTCGGCCTCGGCTTCGGCAGCCACGGACATGAATTCCGCGCCGCGATGGCTCATTTCCACGATCGAAGCGCCGGACCCGTGCCAGTCCAGCATTTCCGCCTGCGCCTGGCGCAGGACCGATTCCGGCAAGGTCGCAGGGCCGGCACTGAAGTTGAACGCGCGCGTCATGTCACACCTGTGGGGCAAGACCCCTAGTATGCCGCAGTGCACCAGCCTTGCGGCCTTGTGGCGCAAGGGAAATTTGGTTTCATTGGAATCCATTGGCGACGCGACCGGGTAGTGCCGGCCGCTGGCCGGCAACCTCATGGATTCGGGGCGGCGGTTGCCGGCCAGCGGCCGGCACTACCGTCACCGCGCGACCGTCACCGCGCGCCGAACCAGAGCAGCAGGCTGAGCATTGCCGCCAGCAACAAGGCGCTGGCCAGCAGCCACGGCCAGCGCCGGACCCTGCGCGGCGTCACCGGCAGCACCGGCGCCTGTTCCGCGTCTTCGCCGGACTCGTCCGCGGTCGGCAACGGCCGCCGACGTGGATCATGCGGCACTTCCAGCACGAAACGATGCTGGCCATCGAACACCACCTGGTCGCCGGCCTGCAGCCAGCAGTGGCGCACGGCTACGCCGTTGACCCGGGTGCCGTCGGCACTGCCGAGGTCGCGCAGCAGCACACGATCACCGTGCACTTCCACGCGGGCGTGCTGTTCGGCGAAGGCCGGATCGTCGATGGCGATGTCGGCGTCGCTGCCGCGGCCGATCAACCGTGCCCGCGACAGCGTATAGCTGCGGCCATGATGCAGGCCGCCGACACCGCGCAGCAGGCGCTGCTGCTCATCGGTGCCATCGTCGTTCTTCGGCGCGGGTGCCTGCAGCAGGCTCTCGACCTCGCCCTGCAGCACCATCTCCACGCCGTCCACATAGACCGCATCGCCTGCACGCAGCAGCGCCATGCGGCGCACCGGCCGACCATTCACGTGGATGCCACGGATACCGTTGCCGACCTGCAGCCACAGGCCGCGATCGTCCATGCAGAACTGCGCCAGCAGCAGGGCGCCGTGGCCGGCGTCGCCGAGCCGCACGCTGCCGTTGGCCTGGCGCACGATGCGTTGCACCCCGGGCCGCAGCGGCTGGTCGGGCTGTTGTTGTTGACTGAAGTGAACAAGCAGGTTCTGCACGCGGCGCAGCCTAGCAGGTTGGCCGCCAACGAAGAAGAACCTGCGATGAGTGCTTGGCGCGACGGCCCTCGATGCGCACAATGCTCGCCCTCATTGATCATCCCCGCCCGGCGCCAGGAGCCTGCATGTCCACCATCGATGTCCGTCACGCCCACGCCCTGCCCGACGCGCAGGCACGCGCCGCGATCGAACAGGTCGCCGCCAAGCTGTCCGAGCGCTTCGGCCTGAAGTCGTCCTGGACCGCCGACGTGCTCAACTTCTCTGGCAGCGGCGTGGACGGTGCGATCGAACTGCAGCCGGGCGCCGTGCGCGTCACCGCCAAGCTGGGCTTCCTGCTGTCGGCGATGAAGGGCATGGTCGAGGGCGAGATCCAGCGCGTGCTGAAGGAAAAGCTGGGCTGAATCCCGGCGACGGCCGTCACGGCCGTGCAACGCCATCGCGCGCTACTCTCGGGGCAGGCCCAACTCCCACGGGAAGTGCGATGAACCAGTACGAAAACGATGACCGCCGCAACGACGACGCCTCGTTCGGTGACCAGGCCGAGCGCTTCTCGCGCAAGCTGAGTGACTCGGCGCAGCAGGTCTGGCTGGCCGGCCTGGGCGCTCTTGGCCGTGCACAGGCCGAAGGCAGCCGCTTCTTCGACGGCCTGGTGAAGGAAGGCGAAGCCTGGGAGGCCCGCCGCCGTGAACGCCACGGCGAACAGGGCCCGGGCTGGCGCGACAACGTGGAATCGTCACTGGATGAGGCCCGCGAGAAGGCCTCTGGCACCTGGAACAAGGTCGAAAAGGCCTTCGATGACCAGGTGCAGGGCGTGCTCAAGCGCCTGCATGTCCCCACTGCGGACGAGGTGACCGCGCTGGAAGCCCGTATCGACGCCCTGCACGCGCGGCTGGCCAAGCTGGAAAACCGTGCGGCCTCAGGCACCGATGCACCCGCACCGGGCAGCCATCAGTCGCCAGGCAGCGTGCCCTGACCGGCCATTGTTGCAATGCAATAAATTTTGATTGACAATCGCGAGCAACCCGCCAATCGCTTCGGCTGCCGTTTGTTCCCTCCCCTCACGGCTTCAGGATTGGCGGGTTTTTCGTGCTCGCCGTATGCCGATCTGAGCGTTCCATCACGCTTCCTGTCAGGAACGTCCTGACCCAGCCGGATAGTGCGACCTTTACACTGTCGTCTTCCGCATTCGCCCCTTCCGCGCACCTCCTGCATGCTCCCTTGGATCCTGGCCCTGCTGTCGGCCCTGCTTACCTGTTCCCTGGCTGTTGTCTATCTGTGGTGGATCAAGCGGCGGCAGAAGGAGATGCAACTTGGCCTGCAAGCGCTGGCCGGCATGCACTGGCGCGAGTTCTCGGTACTGGTCAAGCGCATGCTGCGCGAACAGCGCGGCCTGCGTGAACTGAATGACCCGGCGGAGGAATCCCGCGAGCCGAGCAGCGACTTCCTGCTCAGCGACGGCCCCAACCAGTGGCTGGTGTCCTGCAAGCATGGCCTTGCCTACCGTATCGGCACCGCCGCAGTGAACGAGCTGGGGGCTGCTGCGCGCCTGGCCGGCGCCAAGGGCGGCGTGCTGCTGACCGAAGGCCGGATGGAACGCGACGGGCGCAGCGCTGCCGAGAAGCAGGCGGTAGAAGTACTGGACGGTCCGCGCCTGTGGCCGCTGCTCCAGCCCTACCTGCCGGCGGAAATCGAAACCCGTGTGCGTGCCAGCGCCCGCCATGAAGCCCTGCGCCGGATCGCCATTGCCGCGCTCGGCGCGGTCACGCTGGGCCTGCTGGTGGGATTGAGCCTGCAAGGCTTGCATGTGCAGGACACCGCGCCTGTTGCCGAGGTGGCGGACACCCCCGCGCCGGTTGCACCTGCGGTTGAAGCGGCGCCCGAACCGGCGCCGGCCCCCGCCACCACGCCGCCGGCCGCTGCGCCTGCACCGGCCGCGCCCTCAGCCGACGCGCGCAGCAACCCCAACCCGGATGCCGCCACGCTGGAGCGCTTCCAGGCCGATCTGTCCCGCGCCTTGGCCGGCAAGCCCGGTATCGCCAGCGGGGTCTGGCTGACCCGGCAGACGCTGGCGATCAACCGCACGGGCGAGCTGGACGCGGTCTGGCCGCAGGTCTGCGAGGAAGTGCTGCACTACCCCGCCCTGCGCAACGTGCGCATCCAGCTCAACGCCCGCCCCGGCGTGGATGAGCCGGTGCGCTGGCGGCAGTGCGCCACGTACTGATGGGGCCGCATCCACGCGTGGCGTGGATTTACTGAACCCCGATGCGCGACCCCTTGGTAGATCCACGCCACGCGTGGATGCCTTTGCAGAGTTGAGCCACACGCGAACAGCAGCCGAGCATCGGCTCGGCTCCACATGGCGCCAGCTCAGCCCAATGCCGCGAGATGGGCGATGTAACTGGAGCGCGATTCACCCGCCGCTCTGGCCTGCGCATCCAGCCTCGCCAGGATCCGGCGTGGCAGGCTGATATTGACCCGCTCGATGGTATCGTCCAGCAGAGCCGGATCAATGCAGATGTACGCAAGAATCCAACGGATGTCCTTGGATGCCTCGGCGGCGATCTTCTGTGGCGCGGAAGGTGTCGGAATCGAGCGCCCCTCATCCAGGGCCGCATCAATCCAGGCGAGTGCAGCTTCCTCGGCAGCGCTGAGCGCATCATCAAGCGTGTCGGCCGCCGAGAAGCACCCCGGCAGATCTGGAACGACCACACCCCACGCGGTGCGCTCATCGCCTGCCTCGATCAGGACTGGATATCGCATGGGCCCTCCTACGTCAGTCCTGCGAGCTTCCGCAACGCCTGCACCAGCCCTTCCCCAGATCCTTCCTTGGGTGAGGAACGGTGATGATGTGAGGGTGCTGCGGGTGCACGAATACATGATGGGATCCGCGGATCCGACGACAGATCCAACATGCCGCTTCCAGATCCCGGATGAGGTCCCTGCTCTTCATGCAGGGACGATACACATCGCACACACGCCCCGACAGAGTTCAAGGCGACAGTCGTTCCGGCCCAGTAGATCCACGCCATGCGTGGATGGAATCCCTATCGCGCGCCCGGCGCGAAGCGCGCCACCAGGTCCCAGGCATCCCCCAGGAACACCTGGCGCACGCGGGTGATCGGCTGTTCGCCACGCCAGGTCAGGCGTTCGATCACCAGGCAGGCGGTACCCGGCTTCACCTCCAGCAGCTTGGCGGTGGCGGTATCTGCCCCCCAGGCACTGATGCGGTGCTGGGCACGGGTCCACGACACGTTCTGCAGCAGCCAGCTGCCCGGTGCGGTAGTGCTGAAGTCGACCTCCAGTACCTCCGGCACCCCCACCGGGCTGATCAGGCGGTGCTCCAGCGCCAGCGGGCGACCATCGGCCAGATGCAGGCAGCGCATCGCCAGCAGGTTTTCCTGACCGGCCAGCTCGACTTCACCGGCATTGCCGGCATCGGCAAGGCGCAGGTCGCGCTGCAGCAGGCGATAGGCGTACTGGTGGCCGCGCGAGCCAACCTCCATCGCGATATCGGGGATCTCCAGCGCCACCTGCTCCAGGTGCGGGGGTTGCCGCGCCACGAACGAACCGGCACGGCGGCGACGCTCGATCATGCCGCTCTCGGCCAACGCGGTCAGCACCTTGTTCACCGTCATCCGCGAGCAGCCGTACTGCTCCATCAGCTCGTGTTCGTACGGAATCCGAAAGCCCGGCGCCCACTCTCCACTGAGGATGCGGCTTTCCAGATCGCTGCGGATACGCTGGTTGAGCGTGGCGGACTTGCTGACCTTCACGTAATGGGGTCTCGGTGGCGGGAGGCGATCAGCCCAGCACGCCACGCAGGGCGGCGGTAAAGGCGGTGGTGATCGCCTCGCGCTGCAGGTGGCGGCCCTCGGCCACGCATTGGCGGCCATGGCGCCAGACCGATCGCAGCGCGCCATTACGTGCGGCGAACACCCAGCTGTCAAGCCATGCGTCATCCTGTCGCGCCTGCAGCGCCGGGTGCCCGGCATCCAGTTCGACCAGGTCGGCACTGGCGCCGACCTGCAGGCCAGCGGGCACGCCCAGCGCCTGTGCACCACCGTGCAGTGCGCCTTCGAACAGGAAGCGGCCGGTACTGCGGGTGGCATCCGGGGCCAGCACGTTGCGACCGCGCAGGGTCAGGCGCTGGCCGTATTCGAGCAGGCGCAGTTCTTCGGCCGCATCAATCAGCACATTGGAATCGGAGCCGACACCGAAGCGCCCGCCCTCGCGCGCGAACGCCTGCATCGGGAACAGGCCGTCACCCAGGTTGGCTTCGGTGATCGGGCACAGGCCGGCCACGGCCTGGCTGGCCACGATGGCGACGCGCTCATCGTCGGTGATGTGGGTGGCGTGCACCAGGCACCAGCGCGCATCCACCGGTGCATGGTCGTACAGCCACTGCACCGGACGCTGGCCGCTCCAGGCCAGGCAGGCCTCGACTTCACGCACCTGCTCGGCGATATGGATGTGCACCGGGCCGTCGGTCAGCGGCAGCAACGCACTCAATTCCTCGCCGGTGACTGCACGCAGGCTGTGCGGCGCGATGCCGAGCACCGCATCCGGCAGCGCGGCCAGTGCCGGCTTGGCGGCGTCCAGCAACTGCGCGAAACCGTTCACGTCGTGGATCAGGCGCCGCTGCGCTGGATTCGGCGCCGCCCCGCCGAAATCGGCATGCGCATAGAACACCGGCAGCAGGGTCAGGCCGATGCCGGTCTGCTCGGCGGCGGCAGCAATCCGTGCACTCATCTCGGCGCGGTTGGCATAGGCGCGACCATCGGCGTCGTGGTGCAGGTAATGGAATTCGCCGACGCGGGTGAAGCCGCTTTCCAGCATTTCCATGTAGGCCTGGGCGGCGATGGCCTGCACCGCGTCCGGGCGCAGATGGGCCAGGAAGCGGTACATCAGCTCACGCCAGCTCCAGAAGCTGTCACCGTCGCCGCCGCCGATCTCGGTCAGCCCAGCCATGCCGCGCTGGAAGGCGTGGCTGTGCAGGTTGGGCAGGCCCGGCACCAGGATGTCGACGCGGGTGTCGCCGTGCTGGGCGCCCTGCCCCATGTGGATCGCCGTGATGCGGCCGTCCTGCACCTGCAGGCGGACATCGCGGGCCCAGCCGTCGGCCAGAAGGGCGTGGGCGGCATGGAAACAGAGCGGGGAACGCGAATCGGACATGGCTGGACAACCCGAAATGGACGCCTATATTGTATAGACATATAAGCACAGCCGCGTTGTGGATGCCATGCACGTCGATACCCTCTGGTCCAACGTCCACCTGATGACCCTCGATGGCGAGGGGCTGGGTGTCATCCGCGATGGCGTACTGGCCTGCGCTGGCGGCCGCATCGTCCATGTTGGCCCGGCCGGCAGCGACGCCCACCTGCAGCCGACCACCCGCATCGATGGCGAAGGCCGCTGGATCTCGCCCGGCCTGATCGACTGCCACACCCACCTGGTCTACGCCGGCAACCGCGCCAACGAATTCGAGCAGCGCCTGCAGGGCGTCAGCTATGCCGAGATCGCCCGTGCCGGCGGCGGCATCGTCTCCACCGTGCGCGCCACCCGTGCTGCCACCCCGGAACAGCTGGCCAGCGAAAGCCGGCCGCGCCTGCTGGCGATGCGTGCCGAAGGCGTGACCACGATCGAGATCAAGTCCGGCTACGGCCTGACCCTGCCCGACGAACGCAAGCAGCTGCAGGTAGCGCGTGCGCTGGGCGAGGAGTGCCGGGTCAACGTGGTGACCACATTCCTCGGCGCACACGCGATTCCGCCAGGCCGCGAGGCGCAGGAATACACCGACGAGGTGTGCAACGTGATGATTCCGGCCATCGCCGCCGAAGGCCTGGCCGAAGCGGTGGACGTATTCTGCGAGAACATCGCCTTCTCGCCGGCGCAGGCGCGGCAGGTCTTCGAAGCGGCGCGCGCCAACGGGCTGGCGGTGAAGATTCATGCCGAGCAGCTGAGCAACCAGCATGGCGCCGAACTGGCCGCCAGCTTCGGTGCCCTCTCGGCCGACCATATCGAACATCTGGACGATGCCGGCATCGCCGCGATGGCCGCCGCCGGCACCGTCGCCGTGCTGTTGCCCGGTGCCTTCTATTTCACCCGCGATACCACCCTGCCGCCGATCGCTGCGCTGCGTGCGGCCGGCGTGCCGCTGGCGCTGGCCACCGACAGCAATCCGGGCACTTCGCCGCTGACCAGCCCGCTGCTGGCGATGAACATGGGCGCCACCCTGTTCCGCCTGACCGTCGATGAGTGCATCGCCGGCTTCACCCGTGAAGCGGCGCGCGCGCTCGGACGCAGCGATCGCATCGGCCGCCTCGCCGTGGGCCTGGACTGCGACCTGGCGATCTGGGACATCGATGGCCCCGCCGACCTGGTCTATCGCATTGGATTCAACCCGCTGCACGCGCGCGTGGTGCGCGGACAGCCCGACCTGCCTGCCTCCTGGAGCAACACATGAGCAACACCCTGGTTCTTCGCCCCGGCCGTGTCACTCTCGCCCAGTGGCGGCAGGTCTATCGCGGTGCGCCGCTTGCACTGGACCCGGCCGCGCTGCCGGTGGTGCGCGCCAGTGCGGCGGCGGTGGCCGCCATCGTCGCCAAGGGCGCGCCGGTGTATGGCATCAATACCGGCTTCGGCAAGCTGGCCAGCGTGCGCATCGAGCGCGAAGATCTAGCCACCCTGCAGCGGAACATCGTGCTCTCGCATGCCGCTGGCGTGGGCGAGCCGATGCCGGCCAGCGTGGTGCGCCTGATGATGGCGCTGAAGCTGGTCAGCCTGGCGCAGGGGGCTTCGGGCATTCGCGAGGAAACCCTGCTACTGCTGGAAGCGATGCTGGTCAAGGGCGTGCTGCCGGTGGTGCCCGCACAGGGTTCGGTGGGTGCCTCGGGCGATCTGGCGCCGCTCTCGCACCTGGCCAGCGTGATGCTGGGCGTTGGCGAAGCCTTCATCGGTGACGAGCGCCTACCGGCAGCCGACGCACTGGCACGTGCCGGCCTGCAGCCGATCGAACTGGGCGCGAAGGAAGGCCTGGCGCTGCTCAACGGCACCCAGTTCTCCACCGCCTATGCGCTGGCGGGCCTGTTCGAGATCGAGACCGTGTTCCAGGCCGCACTGGTCACCGGCGCGCTGTCGGTGGAAGCTGCCAAGGGTTCCGACACGCCCTTCGACCCGCGCATACACGCGATCCGCGGCCAGCGCGGGCAGATCGCCACCGCCGCCACCCTGCGCGCGCTGATGCAGGGCTCGGACATCCGCGAGTCGCATCGCGACAACGACGTACGCGTGCAGGACCCGTACTGCCTGCGCTGCCAGCCGCAGGTGATGGGCGCGGCCCTGGACATCCTGCGCCAGGCCGCGACCACGCTGGAAATTGAAGCCAACGGCGTGTCCGACAATCCGCTGGTGTTCACCGACACCGGCGAAGCGCTGTCCGGTGGCAACTTCCACGCCGAGCCGGTGGCCTTCGCCGCCGACATGCTGGCGATGGCGGTGTGCGAGATCGGTTCGATCAGCGAGCGCCGCCTGGCGATGCTGGTGGACCCGGCCCTGTCCGGCCTGCCGGCGTTCCTGACCCCGCGCCCGGGCCTGAATTCCGGCTTCATGATTCCGCAGGTGACCGCCGCCGCGCTGGTCTCGGAAAACAAGCAGCGCGCCTACCCGGCCAGCGTTGATTCGATTCCGACCTCGGCCAACCAGGAAGACCATGTGTCGATGGCCGCGCATGGCGCGCGCCGGCTGATGCAGATGGCCGAGAACGCCGCCAACGTGATCGGCATCGAGCTGCTGGCCGCCGCGCAGGGCTGTGATTTCCATGCGCCGCTGCGCTCCAGCGCCGCGCTGGAAACGGTGCGCGCCACCCTGCGTGCGCAGGTGCCGACGCTGGAAGAAGACCGCTATTTCCACCCCGACATGGTGACCGCCACGAATCTTGTGCGCAGTGGCGCGCTGGCGCAGGGCCTGGGCGATCTGTTGCCGACTGTGGAACCGCAGGCATGACGACCCTTCCTGAATGGTTGACGGTGCACGAGGGCGATGCCCCCCTCATCGTCAGCTTCCCGCATACCGGCAGCGAGCTGCCGCACGACCTGATCGGCGACTACCACTCGCCGTGGCTGGCCCGCCGCGATGCCGACTGGTGGGTGCACGAGCTGTACGACTTCGTGCGCGGCATGGGCGCGACCACGGTGCGCTCGGCGATCTCGCGTTCGGTGATCGACCTCAACCGCGATCCCAGCGGCGTGTCGCTGTACCCGGGCCAGAACACCACCGGCCTGTGTCCGCTGACCACCTTCGACAACCAGCCGCTGTACCACGCCGGGCGCGAACCGGACGAAGCAGAAATCGCCCGTCGTCGCGACACGTATTTCCTGCCTTACCACGATGCGCTGGCTTCGCAGATCACGCGCCTGCGTGCACGCCACGGCACCGTGGTGGTGTACGACGCGCACTCGATCCGCTCGCATATCCCGCACCTGTTCGAGGGCGAACTGCCGCAGTTCAACCTGGGGACTGCCGGTCCGTCCGGCGCACCGGACACCTCCTGCGACAACGCCCTGAGCGACGTGGTGGAAAACCTGCTGAAGATCAGCGGCATGAGCCAGGTGCGCAACGGCCGCTTCAAGGGCGGCTGGATCACCCGCCACTACAGCAACATCGCCGGCGGCGTGCACAGCCTGCAGATGGAACTGGCCTGCCGCGGCTACATGCACGAACCCCTGCCGGACCAGGTGGACGAACACAGCTGGCCCACCCCGCTCGACCCCGACCACGCCGCACCACTGCGCCACACCCTGGCGCAGGTGCTCAACGCCTGCCTTGAATTCGCTACGAACCGGAGCGCCGCATGACCCGCAACGACCCGTCCCGCACCATCGCCGCGCCGACCGGCACCACGCTCAATGCCAAGAGCTGGCTGACCGAAGCACCGCTGCGCATGCTGATGAACAACCTGCACCCGGACGTGGCCGAGCGCCCGCAGGAACTGGTGGTGTATGGCGGCATCGGCCGCGCCGCACGCGACTGGGAAAGCTTCGACGCCATCGTCGAAACGCTCAAGCGCCTGGACGATGACCAGACCCTGCTGGTGCAATCGGGCAAGCCGGTGGGCGTGTTCCGCACCCACGCCGATGCACCGCGCGTGCTGATCGCCAATTCCAACCTGGTGCCGCGCTGGGCCAACTGGGACCACTTCAACGAGCTGGATAAGAAGGGCCTGGCCATGTACGGCCAGATGACCGCCGGCAGCTGGATCTACATCGGTGCGCAGGGCATCGTGCAGGGCACCTACGAGACCTTCGTGGAAATGGGGCGCCAGCATTTCGGCGGCGACCTGACCGGGAAGTGGCTGTTCACCGGTGGCCTCGGCGGCATGGGTGGTGCACAGCCGCTGGCTGCCGTGATGGCCGGTGCCTCCTGCCTGGCCGTCGAGTGCCGCAAGAGCAGCATCGACATGCGCCTGCGCACCGGCTACCTCGACACCTGGACCGACAATCTGGACGAAGCGCTGCGCCTGATCGATGAATCGTGCAAGGCCGGTACGCCGAAGTCGGTGGGCCTGCTCGGCAACGTTGCCGATGTGCTGGCCGAACTGCTCAAGCGCGGCGTGAAGCCGGACCTGCTGACCGACCAGACCTCCGCGCACGACCCGGTGAACGGCTACCTGCCGCAGGGCTGGACGGTCGAACAGTGGGATGAGAAGCGCGCTTCCGCCCCCAAGGAAGTGGAGAAGGCCGCGCGTGCATCGATGGCCAACCACATCCGCGCCATGCTCGGCTTCCATGCGCTGGGCGTACCGACCGTGGACTACGGCAACAACCTGCGGCAGATGGCGCTGGAAGAAGGCGTGGCCAATGCGTTCGATTTCCCGGGTTTCGTGCCGGCCTACATCCGCCCGTTGTTCTGCCGCGGCATCGGCCCGTTCCGTTGGGCGGCACTGAGTGGCGACCCGGAAGACATCGCCAAGACCGATGCCAAGGTGAAGGAACTGATTCCGGACAACCCGCACCTGCACCGCTGGCTGGACATGGCCGCCGAGAAGATTAAGTTCCAGGGCCTGCCGGCGCGCATCTGCTGGGTCGGCCTGGGTGATCGTGATCGACTTGGCCTGGCGTTCAACGAGATGGTCGCCAACGGCGAACTGAAGGCGCCGGTGGTGATCGGTCGCGACCACCTGGACAGTGGCAGCGTCGCCTCGCCGAACCGCGAAACCGAAGCGATGGCCGACGGCTCCGATGCGGTGTCCGACTGGCCGCTGCTGAACGCCCTGCTCAACACCGCCAGCGGCGCGACCTGGGTGTCGCTGCATCACGGTGGTGGCGTCGGCATGGGCTTCTCGCAGCACGCCGGCATGGTGATCGTCTGCGACGGCACCGAGGCAGCGGCCAAGCGGATTGGCCGCGTGCTGTGGAACGACCCGGCCACCGGCGTGATGCGCCATGCCGATGCGGGGTACGACATCGCGATCGACTGCGCGAAGGAAAAGGGGCTGGATCTGCCAGGGATTCTCGGCTGATCGCAGGGGTGCCGGCCAGCGGCCGGCACTACCGGAAACGTGTGGTAGTGCCGGCCGCTGGCCGGCTCTCCCTGATGCGGGAATCGGTGCCCTTGACCCGCTCTTCCGACGTGACCAACATGCGCCATCACCGCTGATGGATCACCGCGATGTACCGCACCCTGGCCGTTGCATTGCTCTGCACGCTGTTTGCGATCCCACCCGTTTCGGCGCTTGAAACTGCCGGCGATCTTTCCAAGCAGCTCAGCACCCAGCTGCAGACCAACCGCGAACGCTACGGCATCGCCGGCCAGGCGGTACTGGTCGCCCACAACGGTCAGGTGCTGTACCAGGGCGCCAGCGGTGAACGTGATCCCGCTACCCATGCGCCCGCCACCGTCGAGACCATCTTCGCCGCGCAGTCGATGGCCAAGCTGCTGACCAGCACGCTGGTGATGCAGTTGGTCGACCAGGGCAAGGTGGATCTGGATGCACCGGCCAGCCGCTATGTGCCGGACCTGCCTGCAGCATGGCAGGCGATCCACGTGCGCGATTTCCTCAACCACAGCTCGGGTATCGGCGAGTACTACGATCGTGTCGACAACCGTTGGGTCAGCAAGGGCTACCCCGGTGTAGCCCCTGACCTTGGCGCTGCACTGAAGGTAGCCGGCGCGACACCGATGCAGTTCGCCACCGGCAGCCGCGTACAGTACACCCAGGCCAACTACCTGGTGCTGACCGCCTTGCTGGAAGCGCATTACCGCAAGCCCTACCCAGCCATCGCGCGCGAACGCATCCTGCAGCCATTGAAGATGGCCAGCACGTCATGGGCCATCGCCAGCGTGCCAGCCAAGCGCGCGGCGGTGCCTTACATCGGCAAGGACGGCCAGCTGCAGCCGGCCAATGAAGATGCCTGGCCGGATTACGGCTGGGGCCATGCCGATCTGCAGACCAGCGTGGGCGACATGAACCGTTTCCTGCAGGCGCTGGCGAGCGGAAAGCTGGTGCGCACGGCGACCCTGGAAAAGCTCTGGCAGCCGCAGAAACTGAGCGGTGGCGGTAGCAATTTCTTCTCCACCGGTTGGGACACCACCCGAAGCGACGGCTACACCCAGGTCGGCCACGATGGTGGCACCCGTGTACGTGCGCGATTGGCCTACAAGGGCACGCTGGCCAGCGGCTACTGGGTGTTCGTGTACCTGACCAACGGCAGCGCCCGCAATGTCTGGTCCAGCACGCTGGTGGAGAGCATGATGGGGGTGGCCGCGCCCGGGGAGTTTCCGCATGCGGTGTTGTCCGAGCGGTTGATCGGCTATGCGCGGGATGACAGCACCGATGCGAAACCGCAGATGCGTAGCTGGCTGCGCGACAGCAATGGCGTTCCCACAGGTGAACTGGAACGTGCGATCAACGGTGATGGCTATGCCATCCGCGAGAGTCTGGGTGCCAGCAAGGCGCTGAAAGTGTTCGCGCTCAACGCCGAGTTGTATCCGGATTCGGCCAACGCGTGGGACAGCCTGGCCGAGTGCCATGCGGCATTGGGCGATAGGGAAGCGGCTGATCGGCTGTACGCGAAGGCCAAGGCGCTGGCGAAGCCCTCGCCCTAAACCCTGCTGCAGAGCCGAGCCCATGCTCGGCTGCTCTTCGTTGCGATCTCAGGAGACCCCCGCTGCGCGCGATAGCCGAGCATGGACTCGGCTCTACATGGATGTTGCGGGCGGCCATACGCCGCCGGTGGGTGACGTGACGCCGCCGAACTGTTAACTTGCGCGCCACTTTTGTGGTTTACAGCATTCCCGCATGTCGCTCTCGTCGTACCGCCCCACCCCCTCGCTGCTGTTCCTGGCCGTTTCCCTCGGCCTCTCTTCCACCGCCGCTGCGGCCCCACAGGCCACCACGCTGGATGCCGTGCAGGTCACCGCTGCCGCCGATGCCAGTGCCCAGGCGCGCGTGGCACTGAAGCGTGTACCCGGCGCCGGCAACGTCATCGACGTGGCCAAGGCCGACAGCCGCCTTTCCAGCAGCGCCGATGTGCTGGCCTACCAGCCGGGTATCAGCGCGCAGTCGCCGGGCAACGAAGGCACCAAGATCTCGATCCGTGGCTCGGGCATCAACCGGGGCCCGGGCGCGCACGCCTCGGGCATTGCAGTGTCGATCGACGGTCTGCCACTGACCGGCCCGGGCGGCACGCCCTACGAGCTGCTGGAACCGCTGTGGCTGTCGCGCGTCGAAGTCCTGCGCGGCGCCAACGGCTTCGAGCGCGGGGCGCTGGCGCTGGGCGGTGCCATCGACTACGTCAGCCGCAGCGGTCGTGATTCGGCGGGCGTGCAGCTGCACTACGAAGCCGGCAGCCGTGGCTACCAGAAGCGCGGCATCAGCTGGGGCGGCGTCAGTGGTGATGTCGACTACTTCCTGGCCTACACCGATACCGAATTCGACGGTTACCAGCGTCATGCGCGCGGCGACGGCAAGGGTGCGATGGCGAATGTGGGATGGCAGATCACGCCCGACCTGCAGACGCGCTTCTTTGTGCGCTATCGCGAAACCAATCATGAAACGCCCGGCCGCCTGACCCGCGATCAGATCCGCAACGATCCGCGTGCCGCGAATGCGGCCAACCTGGCCATCGATGCGCGTCGCCCGCAGCCGGGCAGCACCTGGGTGGGCAACGTCACCACGCTGCAGATCGATGAGGACTCCTCGTTGCAGGCCGGGCTGGTCTATCACAAGTACCCGATGGACTTGAACGAGAGCCTGTACCGGCAGCAGCTGGACTACGCCAACCTCAACGCCACGCTGGACTACCGCAGCCGCCACCGGCTGTTCGGCCTGGACAGCGAGACCACGGTCGGCCTGCGCGTCACCCACGATCTGGACGCCGATGTGCGCGAGTCGCTGCGCTTTGCCAGCAACGGCTATGCCGCCGGTACGCGCACGCGTGACTTCCGCCACCACGGCACCGACAGCACGCTGCACGTCAGCAATACCCTCACCTTCAATGACCGCCTGCGCATGCAGACCGGGCTGGCACTGATCAACACCCGCCGCGATGTGCAGGTGACCTGGCCAAGCAGCGGCGGCCGCCTGCGCGACCACGACTGGGACTATGCGCCGCGACTGGGCTTCACCTGGCAGCACAGCGCCCAGACCCAGTGGTTCGGCAACCTCAGCCGCTCGGTGGAGGCGCCGCACCCCTGGTCGATGATCTGGGGCTCGAACCAGTACTTCGGGCCGGGCAATGGCCCGTCTACCGGCCGCCAGCGCGCGCCGGTGCCGATGCAGAATCAGACCGCCACCACGCTGGAACTGGGTGCGCGCGGTGACGCGGCGCTGGGTCGCTGGGAACTGACCGGCTACTACGCGCACGTAAACCACGAACTGCTCAGCGTCGAACTGCAACCGGTGCCGAACCTGTTCATCGCCGAGAACAACGCCAGCCCCACCGTTCACCGCGGCATCGAGGCCGGATTGGACAGCACGCTGTGGCAGGCTGCACCGGGCCGCCTGTCGCTGCGCCAGGCGTATACCTTCAGCGATTTCCGCTATCGCCACGACGCGCGTTTCGGCAGCAACCGCCTGCCCGGCCTGCCGCGCCACGCCTACCAGGCCGAGCTGCGCTTCGATCATGCATCCGGCCTGTACGCCGCGCTCAATACCGAATACGTCTCGCGCATCGCCGTGGACTACGCCAACAGCTACTGGGCCGACAGCCACGTGATCTTCGGCAGCCGCATCGGCTACGACGCACCCGGTGGCCGCTGGCAGGCCTGGGCGGAGATGCGCAACCTCGGCAACCGCCACTACGCCGCCACGGTCACGCCGGGCTACGACGACGCCGGCAAGGATGTCGCGCGCTCGACCCCGGGCGATGGGCGTGGCGTCTATGCGGGCGTGCGCTGGCGCTTTGACTGATGACCGCAGGCGGCGCCGGGTGTGATCCGGCGCCGTCGTTCCAGGATCAGCCGATACGCCAGGCCGGCAGGCGCTCGCTGCGCTTCCAGATGGAAGGTGCGAAACCAATCAACGCCAGCGCCGCCAGCCACTTCGGTGAGGTGTTGAGCAGTGTCGAGGTAAGCGAACCATCGACAGGGGCGGCCATTTCCTGCCACGGGTTGTAGCCCAGGTAGACGACGCTGCCAGCCCACCACAGCAATGCCACACCGACACCCACCAGCAACAGAGCCAGCGTGCGGCAGGTCCAGCGCTGCGAGGTGGTGCCCCACTCGCGGGACGCCGCTACCAGCAGGCCCACCACCAGCAGCGACACCAGTGCAACCAGCCCGATATCGATCTTGTGCCCGATACGCTCGTAGGTGCAGGCGCGGCATCGCGCCTCTTCCGCGGCAGTGGCGGCTTCGGCGCCATCGGCCTCCCCGGCTGCGGGCTGCGCCAGTGCTGCAAACGGCATCAGTACCGCCAGCAGCGTCACCATGATCCAACGAAACAACGTCCTGTTCCTGCGTGCAGCGACATCCATGCGCTCTTCCTCGTCAGTGGTTGTACGTCCAGGGCCGCAGTATGCGGCCGTCCCATACGCCGCCCAGACCCCGTTCCGGGGGTTCGGCCATCCAGCGTCCTTGTTCCCGATGCAGCACGACAAGCTCCCGGTAGGCGAAATCGTCGGAACACGAATCCCAGGCGACCGCAATCATAGCCCACTGCCCATCGACGCTGAAAACAGGCCGGGTCAGATAGGCGACGTGGTCGTATGTCCGAGTCGGCCCATGCACCGTTGCCCCGCACCCTTGCTCCCGCAGTGCTCGAAGCCCCGCGCCGTCCATCCGCTGCGCACCGGCCAATGCGCCCGCAGGTACTGGCGTGGGACGGCGATTGGTGGGAACCAGGTCCGCCTGCAGCTGCAATCGCAGCGCATGGATGTCCGGCGGCCACCGGTCGTCCAGCGGCAGGACCAGGTCGTCCACCTCCTGGCAGATGGAGGCACTGCTGCCCGGCCAGCAATAGGGCAAGGTCTGCTCCATCACGTAGATGTCCTCCCCCACCGGGTCGGTCAACTGCGGCTGTTCCTGCGGGCGCCATTGATCAACGCGCGTGGACGGTGTCTGCGGTGCGCTGGGCACCTCGCTCAGCGACGATGGCAGAACTGGCGTTGGCTGCGGCACTGGCGGGGGTGGAGGGGGGAATGGGGGGCTCTGCCGGATCGCCAGCGCCATCGCCTCCGCCTGCATCTGCGCTGTTCCCAGGTTGATCGGTAGCCGACCGATCTCCTGCTGCCACCTCGGGCGCAGGCTGCAGATCCCGGCCATGAGCGCCAAGGCCGACAGCGCCGCCGCCAGCGATGCAATGCGTCGCCAGGCGATCCGTTGTTGGCAGTCACGGTTTGGCTTGAACGAGGTATCTATCATCACGACTCCGGCAACGCGGGCCACAGGCCCTGTCCAAAGCTCATATGGCGGACAGGCTCCACTCGAACACGCTCCCAGCCGCCCTTCCTGCGATGCAGAAGGTAGAGGACACGCATCGCCGTTCCTCCACTGCACAGATCCGAGGCGACCGATGCCATTGCCCAGTTCCCATCCAGGCTGAACACAGGACGCTGCAGATAGACAACGCCCAGATCCGGATTGCCCGGGCCACCCGTGCATCCCTCGATACCGCGCGCGCGCCGTTGCTGAAGCTCGTCCCACGTCATCCGTTGCGCCCGCACGTGTGCAAGCTCGAACGCGAGACCGGGTACCCGTGAAGCCCGGCGGTTCGCAACCTGCAGCATCGACTCCAGATGCTGCTGCAGTTGAAAGGACGCCGCACTGTCATCATCGCGCCACTCGACGACGCTGTGACGAACCTGGCAGACCGGGGCGGGATACCCTTCACCGCAGGAAGGCGCAGTCCATTCCATCACAGCGAATGGAATGTCGGGCTCCCAGCCGCGCGGCTCGAAGTGTGCTGGCGCGACGTCTTCCAACCGCACCGCTGCGGTCGCGAACCCACTGTTACCGGCCAGCATCGGGGAGGAGACTCCTCTCATTGGAATCGGTGGAACCGGCGGCTTTCCTGGCGGTGTCGGTCGCAGGTCGATGAGCTCTGCCATCACTTCGGCCTGCATCCGTGCCGTTCCCAGATTGATCGGAGGCGGGCCGACTTCCCGCCGCCACTGCGGGCGCACGCTGACCATCAGCGCTACGACTGCAACCATCGATAGAACGACCGTTGTGGCCAGGACGCGTTTCCTTGCAATGCGCTGTCGCATGAAGATCCTGGAAAAAGTGAAGCACAGAGGAAATTGCCCGGAATTGCAGTACTACCCGGCCAGCACTACCGCCATCGGGTAGCGCAGCGGCATTGCATCGACAGCGGCCGCCCACTGCAGACCCGAGGCATGGAAAACGGTGTCGCCGGTCAACGCGACGATCATGGCCACCGCGTGCGCGGCCAGCCGCACGCACGACTTCACTGCCGCGGCTCCTGGGCAACTTCAATGCACTGATTGAAAAATGGCGCGAGTTCTTCATGCCGCCGCCAGCGGGCGCGTGGCATTGCGGCCAGGGACCTCAGAAACCTGATACTGCATGCGGACATCCTTGCCGGGCACGCGTAGGCGGTGGTGGACGGATTCTAGCGCGATGGGGCCGTGGGTCCATCACCCACAGGCCGCACTGGCGCCGGCCTTGTACCCGCGCGCCGGCGGCTGGATTATGATTTTCCACCAGAAGAGCTATGCGCCACGGCATGCACGCCTCCCAGTTCACCCGCGCCACCGCGCTCGTGATGTTCGTTCCAATGATCGGCCTCGCCGGTTGGGGTTCGTGGTTTGGTAGCCGCTGCTTCAGCGATGGCTGCCTCGGCGTCCTGGTGGCATGGCTTGCCGCCGTGGCCACCTTTGCGGTGCAGGCGTTGCTGGTGCTCCCGACGCATGCCTGGGCCCTCAAGCGGCAGGGATGCCCCGCCTCCCGCAGCTACCTGCGTTGGCTTGGCGCGTCGGCCATCGCTGCCTTCCTGCCCATCGTGCTCGGCTGGGGCTACCTGATGATCTTCCGATGACCTGCTGCGCGTCTTCCGCACACGTATAGCCGGATCAAGGAGGCGCGGCCGCCTTCAGCAACTGCGCTGCTACCCGATCAAACGGAGCGATGTCCTGCAGTGCGCGGCACATCGCCACGGCGCCTTCCACGCTGGCGATCACCAGGCTGGCCAGTCCATCCGCCGCCGCAGGTTCGTGGCCGTCGGCAATGAAGGCTGCGGCCAGATGCCCCTGCCAGCGCACGAACACCTCTGCGGCGGCCACGCGCGGTTGGCTGGTAACCGCCTCGACCGGCTCTTCGACGGCAACGGCCAGCACCGGACAACCCGCGCGGAACCCGGACCGCAGCAGGCGCTCGCGCCACATCGCCAGGAACTGCTGCAGGCCCTGCACGGCCCCGCCCTTCAACAACTCAACGAGGAGCGCCTCCACCTTGTCACCAGCCATGTGGGTGGCGCGCGCCAGCAGCTCCTGCTTGCCGCCGGGAAAGTGGTGATAGGTGGAACCCAGCGGCGCCTCGGCCAGCTTGGTCACCTCACGGATGCTGGTGGCATTGAGACCCACGCGCGCCAGCATCTGTGCCGCAGCATCAATCACGCGTTGTGGCGCATCAGAGGGGCGCGGGCTCACGGCAGGCTCCTTGCCAGGACAGTCGTCATAAATTAGCGTATCGGCGATTCTATAACAGTCGTCATAACCATGAATCTCTGGTTCCGCCTGCTCCACCTGCTGCTGTGCAGCCTGTTCCGGCCGAAGCTGGAGGCGCCGTTCGGGGTCTCGCGGCTGCAGTTCCGGGTACTGCCCAACGACCTGGACAGCAACCTGCACATGACCAACGGCCGCTACTGGAACATCTTCGATCTGGGCCGGCTGGACCTGATACTGCGGATGGGCCTGGGCCGGGTGGCGCTGCGCGAGAAGTGGGCACCGATCGTCGGCGCTGGCACCATCCAGTTCCGCCGTGAACTGAAGCCGTTCCAGCGCTTCACCCTGGAAACACGCCTGGTCGGCTGGATCGGCTCGCGCGGCATCATGGAGCAGCGCGTGCTGATCGGGCCCGAGCAGAAGATCGCCACCCGTGCGCTGCTGGTCACCGGCATCTACGACCGTCGCGCGCGCCAGTTCCTGGGCATGCCGAAGATGATGGAAGCGATCGGTGTGGTTGCCCCGCCGTCGCCGCCGC
This sequence comes from Stenotrophomonas sp. YJH_SMC_119, assembly GCF_059368315.1. Lineage (NCBI taxonomy): Bacteria > Pseudomonadati > Pseudomonadota > Gammaproteobacteria > Lysobacterales > Lysobacteraceae > Stenotrophomonas > Stenotrophomonas sp. YJH_SMC_119. The sequence goes on from NZ_JCAFRP010000002.1 coordinate 148,223, forward strand.
TCAGTGCAGCCGCCGAGGCGCTGCTGGCGGCCGATGCGGCGTTGAAGCAGGACGACGCCTGAGGCACCTCAGCCTACCTTCGGCATGTTCTTGGTCAAGCAATGGATGCCGCCACCGCCACCGGCGATCGCATCGATGTCCACCTGTTCGATCACACGACCGGGATACATGTCTTCCAGTAGTTCACGGCAGTAGCCATCGGCTGCGTCGTCACCGAACTGCGGCGCGACCACCGCGCCGTTGATCGGCAGGTAGTTGATGTAGCCCATCGCCAGATCATCGTTGTCGCGGGTATGCACGTTGTCGCGCCCGTCCAGCGGCGGCGGCAGCGTGTGCACCTGCAGGCGGCGACCATCGGCATCGATGGCGCCGCGCAGAATGTCCAGATGCTCGCGGGTCAGATCGTAGTCGTAGGACTCCGGATCGTTGTCCAGGTTGGCGATCACTACGCCGGGGCGCACGAAGCGCGCATAGAAATCCACATGCGCGTCGGTGATGTCTTCGCCGGCAATGCCGGGCAGCCAGATCACCTTGCGCAGGCCGAGGTGGTGCATCAGCTCGGCCTCGATATCCGCGCGCGACCAGCCGGGATTGCGATTGCGGTTCACCCAGCAGCTTTCGGTGAGGATGGCCGTGCCATGGCCATCGACTTCGATGCCGCCACCCTCGCCCACCAGATCGCTTTCCAGCAGCGTGGCACCGGTCACCTGCGCCAGCCACGGCGCCACCGCACCATCGTTCCGTGCGCTCTGCTTGCCGCCCCAGCCGTTGAAGTTGAAATCAACCAGGCCCAGCCCGCCCTTGCCATCGGTGACGAAACATCCGCCGTAGTCGCGCACCCAGATGTCATCCAGCGGCACCTCGAGGAACTCGATGTTGTCGCGGCCGCAGCGATCCTGCGCCAGCTTCCGCTGCGCCGGGCGGCACAGCACACTAACGGGCTGGTGGCGGGCGATGGTGCGGGCCAGGCGTGCCACGGCGGTGTTCACCGCATCGGCCTGCGCGCCCCACACCCGCGGTTGCGCGGCGAAGGCCAGGAAAACGCGTTCCTGCGGCCCGTGCTCGTCCGGCATGCGCCAGATACCCGCACCCGGCCCCGCTGCGGATACGCGCGTCGGCAGCCCTGTCAGGCCGAGGGCGGCCAGGCCGCCAAGGCCAGCGGCGCCCGCCAGCTGGGTGAGGAAGTGACGACGGCTGCTCATGACGGGCTCCAGGGCCGGTGTGGGATGGACCTATGCTGCGCTTGCGTATCGATAAGAACAAACGATAGATTCAGCCATCAATTGAACAGTTTTACTTATCTGAAATGCTGAGGCATTGGCCACCGCTGAACGCGTTGCGTGGTTTCGAGGCCGCCGCCCGCCTGGGTAGTTTCCACAGGGCCGCCGAGGAACTGCATCTGACCCAGTCGGCCATCAGCCAGCAGATCCGGGGCCTGGAAGCCTCGCTGCAGCAGCCGTTGTTCTTCCGGCAGGGCCGCAGCGTCACCCTCACCGACGCCGGCATCGACCTGCTGGAAACCACCCAGTCCCTGCTGCGGCAGCTGGCCAGCGGCATCCGCCGGCTCGATCAGTACCGCAAGCCGAATCAACTGATCGTCAACACCAGTCCAGCCTTTGCCCGGCATTGGCTGGTGCCGCGCCTGGCCAGCTTCCACCGCCTGCATCCCGACGCCGACCTGTGGCTGCTGACCAGCGAGGAGGCACCGGATATGACCACGCAGACGCTGGACGTGGCGGTACGCGATGACCTCGACTCACAGGCGCAGTGCCAGCATCGCGTGCTGCTGCAGGATCGCCTCTTTCCGGCCTGCCATCCGGCCCTGCTCGCCACGCCGGTGCACGAACGCCTCACCCTGCATGGCGAGCGCGAAATGGACTGGAGCCAGTGGCAGGTACAGGGGGGCGCCGATGTCGGCCAGCGCCGCGAAGGCATGAACTTCTCCGAACCCGGGCAGCTGCTGGATGCTGCCTGCCAAGGGCTGGGTATCGCCCTGGTCAGCGAGCTGCTGGCGGCACGCGCCTGCGATCAGGGGCTGCTGCAGCCGCTGGATGAGGCACGCGTGCGCGGCCCACGCTGGAGCTGGCTGGTGCATGAGGACAGCGCGGCCGATCCGCTGGTGATCAGTTTCTGTGAGTGGTTGCTGGCGAGTCTGCCCGCAGAAGCTACTTCTGCTGCAGCGCGCGCTTGACCGCCGCCTCGGCCAACGGCGCCATCACCGCATAGCCCTTCGCCGTGGGATGCACGCCATCCTCGGCCAACTGCGGATCGAGTCCTCCGGCGGCATTGGCCATCGGCGTGTAGTAGTCCAGATAGACCAGATGCTGCGCATCGGCATAGCGCTTCAATGCCGTGTTCAATGCACGCACCTTCGGCGCTGGCGCTGTTCCCGGCAGCCACGGGTAATCGCTGACCGGCAGCACCGATGCCAGCACCACGGCGATGCCATGTGCACGCGCCAGGTCCACCATCGCGTGCAGGTTGTCCTCGATCATCGCCTGCGTGGACGGGCCGGTGTTGCCGGCAATGTCGTTGGTGCCGGCCAGGATCACCACCACCTGTGGCTTCAGTGCCAGCACGTCCTGCGGGAAGCGCACCAGCATCTGCGCCGTGGTCTGGCCGCTGATGCCGCGGTTGAGCCAGCCCTTGCCGGGGAAGAATCCGGCGCTGCCTTCCGCACCCCAGCCTTCGGTGATCGAGTCGCCGAAGAACACCACGCGCGGCTGGCCCGGCACGGCCGCAGGCAGTCGCGCGTTGGCATCACGATAACGCTGCAACTCCGGAAAATCGGCCAGGCGCTGCTGCATGAAACGAACCTCGTCGGGGCGCAACTGGTCGATGGGCGTCTGCAGCATCGGATTGACTGCGACGGCTTCGGCGGCACCCAGCGGAGAAGCCAACGCGAGGCCCAACGTCACGACGGTTGCAGCGGCAAGCTCAACAGGTCCACGCATGCGGGTACTCCTGAAATCATCCTGCGCAGTCTAACGCCCTGCCCTGTGCTCAGCGTGCAGCCGTACGCGCCGCTACACCCGTGACTTTCGCCGGCATCCACATGCCCGGCGTCCAGCCGCTGGCGGCCAGGATCGTTTTCGGGTTGTCCTGCTGGATCAGCGCACGCACCGCATCACGCTTGTCCTTGGCCTGCAGGTAATAGGCCTTGGCGATGCGGTAACCCACCCAGTACCCCAGGTCGTAGGGTTCCTGCGAGCCAGGCTTGTAGTTGTACAGCCACGGCGACAGATCGGTGCTGTCCAGATCCAGCGCGAACGCGCTTTCGATATGCACTTCCCGGCCACGGGTCCAGGCCGCGTGACGCCCATTGCCGACGTTGCCGGAAATCAGCTCGGCGATGAACTCGGCGATGCCCTCGCCCAGCGAAACACGCAGCACCGTGGCACGCGGGTCACCCGGCTCGAAGTCGATCAGGCCGGTCTGCTGGATGTGCACGTATTCGTGTGCGATCACATGCACGAAGCGATCCTGCACATTGGCATTCATGAAGTCGGCCGCGCACAGCGCTTCCAGGCCAATGATCACGCCGCTTTTCGAGGTCAGCCCGACCGGCCGGCCGCGGCCCACCGCGATGGTCACCGGCGGGAACCGGGTCTGCGGGTAGATCGCCTGCAGGTTGGAAAACACCTGCGTCAGGCGTTGCTTCACCGCGGGCAGTTCGGCCAGGCAGTTTCGTCCCTGTGCATACAGCTCGGGCTGGCTGGCGATGGACTCGGCAATGCGTTCGGGAGTGACCCGGCGCGCCTTGGCCAGTTCGGCCAGGCCGGCCGAACCCTCGGCCAGGTATCCACGCAGCTGCGCAACGCTGGGCTTGCCGCCAGCGCTGTCATAAAGTGCATAGAAACGGCTGACATCCTCGGTGAGGATCTGCGGCCCTGCCGGTACCGCTGCGGTGGCCACGCCTACCGCCCCGGCACAGGCCAGGGCCAACAGGCCGCGCAGGATCATGAACATCGCTCCGTCCTTGGTGGAGTGCATGCGAAGCGCGCAATCTATCACTCCGCCCGGCCCACTGCAGCAGGCGGATGCGGGCGCACCGGCGCTGTGCCAGACTCGCTTCGGCACCTGCCATGGAAGATGGAGCACCGCACGATGATGATCGTTCCCGCGTACTGGGCCGAAGCCCGCCTGCAGGCCCGTTTCCGTGGCCGGCCGGTGGTCGTGCGCCGCTTCGGCTGGTCCGACGAAGGCCCTGCCGAGGCGCAGGTGCACGCCGATCGCCGCGCCAACGAAGCCCTCAATGCCATCCTCGCCGGGCAGGCGCTTCCGCGACGCGAAGTGCGCAGCAACTACGGCGTGGAGGGCGTGCCGATCCGCGAGCAGATCGTGCAGCGCGACGGCGACGTCATCATTACACGCAACAGCTACGGTGCGCTGTGCCTGAACACCCCGGACGTGCTGTTCGCCGACATCGATCATGCGCAGCCACCTGCCGGTTGCGTGATGCCTGCAATCATCGCCGCAGTGCTGCTGTTCGCTGGCGCCGTCATCGGCACTCTGATCTGGCACTGGCTGGTGGGACTGGTGCTGGGGGTGGCAGCGGTGCTGCTGGTCAACACGGCGATGCTGATGCAGCGCAAGCGGCGCCTGGCCGCGGCCGGTGGCGCCGAAGGCGTAGCCCTGCAGCGGGTCGCGGCCTTCAGCGAACAGCATCCGGACTGGCATCTGCGTACGTACCGCACGCCGGCTGGATTGCGCGTGCTGGCCATGCACGCCACGTTCCTGCCCGAAGACGAGCAGCTTCAGGCGTTCTTCAGAACGCTGGGCGCCGACACCCTGTACGCGCGCATGTGCCGGCTGCAGCACTGCTTCCGTGCGCGCCTGACACCAAAGCCGTGGCGCGTTGGCCTGAGGTACCGCATCCGTCCGCCGGTGGCCGCGTGGTCAGCCGAGCAGGCCAACAACCCGGATCGCCTGGCCTGGATTGCCGAGTACGAAAAGAAGAGTGCCGGCTTCGCCGCGTGCGCCTACCTGCGCAGTTTCGGTGATACCACGCGCATCCATGCCAAGGCCGAGCACGTGCGCGAACTGCACGACCGGTTGGCGCATGCGCAGGACCGCCTGCCGTTGGCGTGAGCTCGGGTGCTCAATCAGCGCTCTGCACGAACGGCTGCCCTGCCAGGGTAGTGCCCAGCCGCACCGCAATCTGCTGTTCACCCTTCTCGAAGGTCGTCGCGCACTGCTTCCCGCCCTTCTGGCACCCCACTTCCGGAAAGCCCTCCAGCGATTCCGGCGCGCCCTGCGCCGGCTTCACCTGCCATCCCGCAGCATCCAGCAGGCGCTTGGCCTTGGCGTAGGGCATGCCGGCGATGATCCCCAGCTGCGCCAGCTCGGTGGGCAGCGACTGGGCATGGGCGTTTGAAACCAGGACCAACGACAACGTTGCAGCAAGAACGATGGCTTTCATTGCACCGACCCGGGACGAACTCACAGGGCCAGCCTAGCCCATCTGCGTGGCACGCGAATGTGCCGGTAACACGTCGTTACCGAGTCTCCACAGTTGATTGCAGAGCACGTGCGGCTGGTTACAGCCGAGCGTGGGCTCGGCGCTACAGCAGGATGCAGGAAGGCCACCCGGAGGTGGCCTTCCTGTTCCTTCACTTGGCGTTCTTCACGTAGGTGTCGAACCAGTTCAGCATTTCCGACACCAGCTGCTCGTTCGACTCCAGCGCGGTGTACCAGTGCGGTTCGTTCGGCAGCATCACCAGGCGGGTGGTGCCGCCGTTGCCACGAATGGCCTGGTACAGCTTGCGCGACTGGAACGGCTCGGTGCCCGGGTTGGCGTCGTCCTCGCCGTGGACCAGCAGCAGCGGCAGCTTGATCTTGTCGGCATAGAAGAACGGCGAGGCCTTCAGGTACACGTCCTGCGCCTGCCAGACCGAGCGGCGTTCGTTCTGGAAGCCGAACGGGGTGAAGGTCTTGTTGTACGAACCACTGGTCGCCACGCCGGCCTTGAACAGCTTGGTGTGCGCGATCAGGTTGGCGGTCATCAGGCCACCGTGGCTGTGACCGGTCACGCCGATGCGGTTGCGGTCGACCACGCCCATGTCCACGGCCTTGTCCACCGCCGCCTTGGCGTCGGCTTCCAGCTGCTCCAGATAAGTGTCGTACGCGTTCTTCGGGTCCCCGACGATCGGGAACGAGGCGTTGTCGATGATCGCGTAGCCGGCCAGCAGCATCAGGCGGTACGGCTGCAGACGGGTGAAGGTCTGCTGCGAACCGGACACCTGGCCGGCCTGCGCGGCATTGGCGAAGTCGGCCGGGTACGCATACAGGATCGCCGGCACGCGCTGGCCTTCCTTGTAGCCCGGCGGCGTGTACAGGGTGAACGACAGGTCCACGCCGTCGGCACGCTTGTAGGTCACCAGCTGCTTCTTGATCTGGCGCACCTCCGGGGTCGGGTCGACCAGCTTGGTCAGCGCGGTCGCGGTGGACGCGAACTGCGCCTCGCCGGTCTTCGCATCAGCCACTGCCTCACCCTGCTGGCGGATGAAGGCGTTCGGAGGATCGATCACCGACTGGTGCCAGGTCAGGTAGCGCCCCGGCGTGCTGCTGAAACCGAGGAACTGTTCGTAGGCGTCGGCACTGCTGCGGAACAGGCGCTCGCTCTTCAGGGTGCCCAGGTCCAGGCGGTCCAGGAACGGACGGTCGCCCTGCGGCGACGCGCCACGGCCGCTGAGGAACACATGGTTGCCCTCACGGCGCACCACCTGCGCGCCATTCGGCAAGCGGGTAAAGACCAGGTTGCCGGGGTTGCCATACAGCTCGTCGCTGGACATGTCCCACAGCAGGCGGCCTTCCTTCTTCGGCTGGTCCACATCGACGATGCGGGTCTGCATCCAGTGGCGGTTCTCGTCGTTCTCGTACTGGAACGCCACGGCCGGATCGGCGGTCCACGCGAAGCCCTCAAATCGCTGCGCGGTACGGGTGATTTCGGTCGGCTTGCCGTTGAACGGGGCCTTCAGCATCAGCACGCGGTCGCGGTGCGGCACGTTGACCTTCCAGTCGCCCTTGTCCAGTGCCTCGGCATAGACCAGGGTGGCCGGATCGGTGGCACGCCAGTCGAAGCCACGCGGGCCTTCCGGCACGCCATGCACCGGTACGCGGTCGGCCAGCGGCAGGCTGGCAATCGGCGTGGATTTGCCGCTGGCGATGTCCAGCACGGCCACGTCGTTGGCGAAGCGCTGGTAGGTCACCGCATGCGAGTACGGCGCCTTGATCGATTCGGTCAGCACGTGCACGCCATCGGGTGCGGCGCTGACTTCGTTGAACAGCGCCGGCTGCCCGACCGGACGCACGCTGTTGGCGGCGGTATCGACCACGGCCAGCTGCGAGGCACCGTAATAAGCGAACAGCTTCTCGTCATGCACGCTGGTCAGCGTGTCGCGGGCTTCGTAGGTGCTGCTCTCGCCACTGCTGCCCAGCGACTCCTGTGCATCCGGGCCGGTCGGTACGCCGCCGTTGGAAGGTGCCGGGCCCTGGTTGGCCGGTACGAGTTTCACCAGCAGGTTCTGGCTGCCGCCCAGCCACTGCACGGTGTAGCCGAAGATCGGGTTCAGCTGCACATTCGGCACCTGCTTCACCTGCCCGGTGGCCGCATCGCCCACCCACAGCTGCACGCTGGTATCAACCGCATTCTGGAAGGCGAAATGGCTGCCATCGGCCGACCACAGCGCGCCGGTGGCGCAGCCCTGCGGCAGGTTGACCTTGGTTTCCTTGCCGCTGCCGATGTCGACCAGGGTGAAGTCGGCCACGCAGGCCGGAATGCCGTAGCCACCGGGCGTGTCATGGCGGCTGCGGTTCTTCGGCTCCAGGCGCACGCCGGCCAGCTTCAGGTACGGCTGGGCGACGCGGCTGATCGACGGGTAGGTCTGCGCGGTGGTCAGCAGCAGGCGCTGGCCGCCCGGGGCCACGTTCGGCGCCGGCGGCGGCGGTGCCTTCAACACCTTGAGCAGGTGTTCCGGCGGCTTCGCGTAATCGGCAAGCGCCGGGCCAGCGGCCAGCAGGCCGACGGTGGCAACGGCAACCGCCGCTGCCAGAGAGGTTCGACGGATGAGCATCCTTATCCCCTGAGGTGTGAATGGGCGCCCGGAATCGGGCATGGACCCGAATCTAGCACCGCAGGGGTTGTCGTGAATGGGCCGGAAGGGCTAGTGGCCGGATGGGGCAAAGTGCGGCTCCGGGAGGTGCCGGGGAACTGCCGGCACCTGCCAGGCATGGCCTGGCACTACTGCTGCGCGTGCAGGTCCCAGGTGGCCAGGTAGTCAGGATCGACCACGATCATGCCGCTGGTGCGCATGCGGTACTCGCCGGGTTCGGCCGGTTGGTACTGGTCCAGCATCGGCGGCAGATAGCGCTCGTGGCCATCATTCTCGTCGGCCAGCACCACGCCCTCGTCGGCGCTGATGCGCAACACCGTGCCGGCGTACTGCTCCAGCCCCTTCACCTGGCCGTCGCCACCATAGCGGGTGACCCCGACCAGTACGACCTTGCCGATCATTTCTTCCGCCTTGGCATCGTCCAAGGTCGGCAGAATGGGAGTGAATTCGTCGCTCATCGGTGCACCTCCGTAGCCTGCAGGACATCGTGGATGAGGTTTCCGCTTCGCAGTGCGCGTCGCTGGCAGCCGAGCAGGTACCCAGCCTGGAGCCTCTGCATCGAGAGTGCCAGTACGCCCATGAACCCAAGGGTTCCTGTAGCAGGATGCTGCCATCGCAGGCGGAAGGGACAGGTGAAGGCCGAAATCGGTCCTCGCCGGTCAGAGGGTTGCGCCTGCACCCACGCTAGAATGCACGCATGCGCACCGTACATGCCCTCCGCTACATCACGCCCTTGCGGGAAGGTGGCTCCCTGCCGGCCGTGGTCGAGACCGACGACGACGGCATGGCCGTGCTGAAGTTTCGTGGCGCCGGCCAGGGCCCGAAAGCGTTGATCGCCGAGCTGATCGCCGGCGAGATGGCACGCACGCTGGGCCTGCCGATTCCGGAAATCCTGTTCGTCGAGCTGGACCGCGAGTTCGCCCGCACCGAGCCCGACCCGGAAATCCAGGAGCTGATCCGCGCCAGCGAAGGCCTGAACCTGGGCCTGGACTACCTGCCCGGTGCGATCAATTACGATCCGGCGGCAATGCCGGTGGATGCAGACCTCGCCTCGCGCATCGTCTGGTTCGATGCGTTCACCAGCAATGTCGATCGCACCACGCGCAACCCGAACCTGATGGTGTGGCATCGAAAGCTGTACCTGATCGATCACGGTGCGGCCATGTACTTCCATCACGACTGGGCCAACACCGGCGATGCGTGCGAAAAGCCGTTCGTGCTGATCCGCGACCATGTGCTGCTGTCGTTCGCCAGCCGCATCGCCGAGGTGGATGCCGAGCTGGCCGCGCGCCTGACCGATGCCGAGATCGAGCGCATCGTCGGCCTGGTGCCGGACAGCTGGCTGGTGGACGAACCGGCGTTCGACAGCCCGCAGGCCTACCGGCAGGGCTATATCAATTACCTCAAGCACCGCGTGAAGGTGCGTGCGGTGTTCGTGCAGGAGGCCATCCGTGCCCACGCTGCACACGTATGACTATGCGGTCATCCGCGTGGTACCGCGGGTGGAACGCGAGGAATTCATCAACGTCGGGGTGATCGTCTCCTGCCCTGGCGCGCGCCATCTGGAAGCGGCCATCGAGATCGATCCTGCGCGCCTGCGGGCGTTCGCGCCGGCGCTGGACCAGGAGGCGCTGCAACCGTGGCTGAATGCGATCGTGGCCATCTGCCGCGGTGACGCCAGCGCCGGACCCATCGCGCAGCTGCCCGCACGTGCCCGCTTCCACTTCCTCACCGCCAAGCGCAGCTCGATCGTGCAGATGTCGAGCACGCATGTGGGCCGCACGGCCGACCCTGCGGGTGTGGTGGAACACTTGATGACGAAGATGGTGCGGGTGCCGGAATGACCGGCACCTTCCGCGTTCACAGCGGCACTCTACGCGCGATGTAGTTGACCACGTTGCCGATCGCATCCGGATCGACATTTGCCAGGCCAACGATCACATAGCCCTGTGCGGGCATCACCACGATGGCACTGTTCGATCCGGGCGCACCGCCTTCATGGCCATACTGGTGTTCCCTGCCCTCGCCCTGCACCACGAAGCCGAATCCATACCAGCCCTTGTGGTTCTGCGCGGTGGTGGCCTGCTTCAGCAATGCGGGCGAGACCAGCTTTCCGCTTTGCAGTGCCCCGGCGAATTTCACCATGTCGGCCACCGTGCTGTAGCCACCACCGGCTGACATGCCGCGCCAGGGCAGCGACTTCGTTTCACGGACCCATTGCCCATCCTTCTTCGTGTAGGCGACGGCTCGCTGCGGGACGTTCACTGTTTCCGGCTCGAAGCCGGTGCCGGTCATGCCCGCCGGGCGCAGGATGTGCTCGTCCACATAGGCGTAGTACGACTGCCCCGAAACCGCTTCGATGATGCGCCCCAATACGATGAAGCCATAGTTGGAGTAGCTGTCCTGGCTGCCCGGCGTGAACTGCGGCGCATCCTTGGCAAAGCGCTGCACGTAGTCATCCAGCGTCTTCAACGACGCGGAATACTGCTCGAAATCGTCGCCGAAGAAATCACCCAGACCGCTGGTATGTGACAGCAGATGGCGTACGGTCACGCTGCTGGCTACCACCCTGTTCGGATAGTCCGGCAGGAACTTCCCTATCGTGTCATCAAGGCTGAGCTTGCCCTCCTGCATCAGCTGCAGGATGGCCACTGCAGTGAACATCTTGTTGGAGGACGCAAGGCGGAACTGCGTATCCACGCCCACTGGAATGCCAGCGGTACGATCAGCCTCGCCACCGCGCCAGTCCAGCAGCACCTTGCCGTTCCGTGCCACCTGCAATGCACCCGACAGCGCGTCCTGCGCCCGCAGCGCCTCCAGTTTTGCTGTGGCATCGGCCATCAGCGCGGGCAAAGCAACCCGTTCCGGCTTGTACTTGTCCGGCGTATCAGTGCCCTCGATCTGGAACTGCTTCACGTGCGACGGGTTGGCCGGGTCCATGACCGCCGTCACCCACATCGCACGTTCGCTCAGCTGGCCCATTACCAGCAGCTTCGCCTGGCTGGGCGCGCGCTCGAGTGTTTCCAGCACGTTCAGCGGGCCGGTGCTCTCGCGGAACTCGAGATAGTCCTTGGGAGTGCTGCCCTCCTGCTTCGCATATCTGTCGGCAAATGCCTGCAACCCCTCGAGGCTGCCTGCATTGAAGGCCGCAAGCCAGTCATCGATGGCATCCTGCGCACGTGGATGTTCGCGCTCGGAAGATGCTGCGCCAACTGCCGGAAACGCCGACGTGGCAACCAGGATCAAACAGGCCAACGCATTGCAGAGAAACAGGCGTCCAACAGCCTTCATGGCAATTCCTTTGCGGGTATCCCTGGGCGCATCCTAGACGATGGATCGGCCCGCCGCATCCACGCTAGGGACTCTGCCTCAACACCTCGACGGTGACGTTGAATGCCTCGATGCGCGGCCATTCGTCCCGTTCGTACGGCAGCGACTCCACCCCCATGCCGATCTGATACCGCACCGTATCCGGGCCGTCGCGCCAGTAGTACGGCGCGCCATTGCTCCAGCCGCAACAGACGTAGCGCAATGCAGGCATGCCAAATGTCTCGCGCAGATAGGCTTCCACCTGCGCCGCCTGGGCACCTGAAACACGATAGTGGGCTTCCATGGGTTTGATGTAGGACGCGTCATCCTGGCTGCAACCTACATACTGCAGTCCCGGAGGCTTCCGGCCCATCGCCTGCAGGAAATCCTGGCATTCGATATCAGGTCGCGCCAGGCCGTCCGTGCGCCCTTGCACCCCCCCACTCGGCCAACGCCTGCGCAGGTATCTGCTGCGCAAGCACGCTGGCGCTGGAAAAGGACGCCAGCAGCAGGAAGCGGGTGGCATGCTGCGGCAACGGGAGAGAGATCACGGGGCGAGTCCTTCGCATGGGAACACGGGAATACTGATCGATGCCACGCTATCGCCGTGCCATCGACTGCTCAGTGAAACGCGCCACGCAGAAGTCCAGGAAGCTGCGCAGCTTGGGGGTCAGCTGGCGGTCGCGCGGATACACCAGGTTGATCCAGGTCGATACCGGCACATGGTCCGGCAGCACTTCCACCAGTTCACCACGTGCCAGCGCAGCGGCGAGCATTTCGTAGGGCTGCAGGATCAACCCCAGACCACCCACGGCCGCTGTCAGCAGCGGCTCGGCCTGGTTGACCATGAAGCGGCTGGACACCGGGACGGTAAGCACGCTGCCATCGGCATCGCGGAAACTCCAGCGCGTGCGGATGATCGAATGCGCGAAGCCCAGGCACTCGTGCCGGCTCAGATCATTGGGATGGGTGATGGCCGGGCGCGAAGCCAAATAGTCCGGCGAGGCACACAGGACCAGCGGATACGGCCCCAGCCGCCGTGCCACCAGCCCGCTGTCGGCCAGGTCACCGGTACGGAACACCAGGTCGTAGCCGTCCTCGACGATGTCCACCAGGCTGTTGGACAGGTTCAGATCGACCTGCACATCCGGGTACTGCTGCATGTAAGCCACCACCGCCGGGCCGAGCGCGTGCACGCCGAAGGTGACCGGCGCGCTGATGCGCAGGCGCCCCATCGGCCGTCCACGCGCCACTTCCGCCAATTCCTCGGCGCCCTCCACTTCCTCCAGGATCACCCGCGCCCGCGCCAAGTAGGCCTGGCCGAAGTCGGTCAGGCTCTGCTTTCGCGTGGTGCGGTTGAGCAGGCGCACGCCCAGATGCTGCTCCAGCGCTTGGATGTGCTTGCCGACCAGCTGCGGCGACAGGTCCAATGCCTCGGCAGCGGCGGCGAAGGAGCCGACCTCGGCCACCCTGGCGAAGGTCCGCAGGGGAACGATCAGGTCCATTGCAAAAAATTGTTTTTCAATGAAACGCCAGATTACCCCTTACTCTGGTTGCAGACTACGCGCACAGTAGCGCTCACCCTTTCGCCGGCGCCCTCGTCGGCCCTTTCTCGGAGCCCCCCATGAGCCAGGTTGTCCGCATCCACGAATATGGCACCGCCGATGTGCTGCGCATCGACGATATCGACGTTCCCGCCCCCTCCGCCGACGAAGTCCAGATCCGGGTCAAGGCGATCGGCCTGAACCGCGCCGAGGTGATGTTCCGCAACGGCGCCTATCTGCAGGAAGCGCAGTTCCCCAGCCGGCTGGGCTACGAAGCGGCCGGCGTGGTCGAAGCCATCGGCAGTGCGGTGAGCGGCTTCGCTGCAGGCGATGCGGTCAGCGTGATACCGCCGCTGGACATCGCGCGCTGGGGCACCTATGGCGAGCTGGCCAACGTGCCCGCGCAACTGGTGGTCAAGCATCCGCAGGCACTGGGCTTCGAAACGGCGGCCGCGGTGTGGATGCAGTACGTCACCGCCTGGGGCGCGCTGCTGCAACAGGCACATCTGGCCGCCGGGGATTTCGTCATCATCACCGCTGCCAGCAGCAGCGTCGGCCTAGCCGCGATCCAGATCGCCAACGCGGTGGGCGCCACGCCGATCGCGGTCACCCGTGGCCCGGGCAAGCGCCAGGCGTTGCTCGATGCCGGCGCCGCCCACGTCATCGCCACCCAGGAGCAGGATCTGGTGGCCGAAGTGGCACGCATCACCAGCGGTGCCGGTGCCCGCGTGGTGTTCGATCCAATCGGTGGCCCGCAGTTCGTGCCGCTGACCGAGGCGATGGCCCGTGGCGGCATCCTGCTGGAGTACGGTGCGCTGAGCAGCGAGCCCACCCCGTTCCCGTTGTTCAATGTGCTGGGCAAGTCGCTGACGCTGAAGGGCTATCTGTACTCGGAAATCGTCTCCGACGATGCCGCGTTGGCCCGTGCCAAGGCATTCATCGTCGATGGCCTGGACAAGGGCACGCTGGCGCCGAAAATTGCCAAGGTGTTCCCGTTTGCGCAGATCCAGGAAGCACACCGTTACCTGGAATCGAACGAGCAGATCGGCAAGGTGGTGGTCACGGTGTAATCCCGTGTCGTGCAATGGGGACGGCCCACCGCCCCCATTGCGGTTACCTCGGCAACGCAAACGCAATCACGTAATCGCCGTTCGGGGTTTCCATGAAATGGTGGCCGCCGGCCATGATCACCACGTACTGGCGCCCGCCCTGCTCGTACACCATCGGGTTGGCCTGGCCGCCGGCAGGCAGCTTGGCATGCCAAAGCTCCTTGCCGGTCTTCAGATCGATGGCACGCAGCAGATCATCGGTGGCGGCGGCGATGAAGATCAGGCCGCTGGCGGTCACTACCGAACCGCCGTTGTTCGGCGTCCCGATCTCGATCGGCAGGCCGGAACGGATGCCGAACGGTCCGTTGCCGCGCGCACTGCCAAACGGTCGGTCCCACAGCAGCTTGCCGGTGCGCAGGTCGATGGCACGGATACCGCCATAGGGCGGCTGCTTGCACAGCAGGCCGGTGAACGGCAGCCGCCAGCCGGCGTTGACCTGGATGGCGTAGGGCGTACCCACCTGCGGGTCGCCCGCGCCTTCGGCACCGCCCTTGTCGAACCGGACCTTCTCGCGCGGCAGCCAGCCCAGCCGGTCGGCCTCCGCGCGTGGCACCAGCCGGTTGTAGTTGGGCATGTCGTTGTAGTTGGCCACGATCACGCCGCGGCGCGTATCGATGGACACGCTGCCCCAGTCCGAGCCGCCGTTGTAGCCGGGGTACTCGATGGAATGTCGCTCGCTGCTCGGCGGCGTGTAGAACCCTTCGTAGTACGCCTTGCGGAACTGGATGCGGCAGACCAGCTGGTCAATCGGGGTGATGCCCCACATGTCACGCTCGGTCAGGTCATGTTCGCGGCGCAGCGTGTGGTACAGCGAAAACAGCTGGGTGGGAGAACGCTGCTCGGGTTCGACGCCGCCGACCGGCACCTTGCGCTCTTCGGCGGCAGTCAGGAGCTGGCCGTTGCGGCGATCGAGGATGTACATGTCACCCTGCTTGGTCGGCAGCAGGATCGCCGGCACCTTGCCCGCCGCCGTCGGGTAGTCGATCAGGCTGGCCTGCGAACCCAGGTCGTAGTCCCACACATCCTTGCGCACCGCCTGGAAATGCCAGACCGGCTTGCCGGTGGCCACGTCGATCGCCACCAGCGAGGTGGAATAGCGGTTCTGGTTTTCCGTGCGCGAGCCGCTCCAGTAGTCGCCCGCGGCATTGCCCAGCGGCAGGTAGACCAGGCCCAGCGCTTCATCACCGGTGGCGGTGGTCCACATGTTGGGCGTGCCGCGCGTGTAGGTCTGCTCGCGCGGCGGCAGGCCGCTGCGCTCGGGCTGGTCCATGTCCCACGCCCAGCGCAGCTTGCCGGTGATGGCGTCGTACGCCTGGATCACGCCCGACGGCGCATCGCGGCGCTGCCCGTCCAGCACCTGGTGGCCGGTCACGATCACGCCGCGCACGATGGCCGGCGGCGAGTTGATCGACACGTAACCCGGTGGCACCTCGCCCATGCCCAGGGTGATGTCGACCTGCCCGTTGTTGCCGAAATTCGCGCAGGGGCGGCCGCTGTCCGCGTCCACCGCGATGATGCGACCGTCCAGCGTGCCTTCAATGATGCGCGCCCAGCACGCCGGTCGACTGCCCGGTGCAGCGCTGCGGGTGACGCTGGGAGGAGGTTCCGGCAACGCCAGATCAGCGGCAACATCGGCCAATGCTGCATCGGCAAGGGTCGGCGTGCTGGGCTGCTCGTAATAGCTCACACCACGACAGGCAGCGGTATAGGGAATCGAGGCATCCTTCACCTTTGGATCGAACCGCCACAGTTCCTTGCCGCTGGCAGCATCAAGCGCGATCAGGCGGTTGCGTGCGGTGCACAGGTACAGGCGGTCGCCGATCTTCAGCGGCGTGGTTTCGGCACCCCAGCGCTTCTTCGGCATATCCCCGGTACGGAACTGCCAGGCCGGTTGCAACGTGGCCACATTGGCCGGGGTGATCTGCTGCAGCGGCGAATAGCGGGTGCCCGCATTGCTGCGGCCCCACGCCGGCCAGTCGCCCTCGGCGGGCTGGTCAGCCGGCTGCAGGCCCGTGGTATCGCGCGTAGGTTCCAGTCCGGCGCTGACTGCGCCTTCCGGGAACGGCAGGTGCCCGTCCACTTCCCCATGCGGGGCAAAGGCCAGGCCGAAGGCGGCCACGAACACCAGCATCAGCACGCCCGCCACGCTGCGCGACAGGCGTTTTGAAACCGGCTCGCGAAGCGTCGGCGCCAGCAGCGCCAGCACGATGCCCAGCGCCGTCACCAGCCCGAGCCGCGGTACCCAGCGCCAGTAGTCGCTGCCCGATTCCCACCAGGTCCACAGCAGCGTGCCGATGAACACCAGCGCATACAGCAGCGCGCCGCTGCGGCGGTTGCCGAACAACAGGATTCCGCTGGCCAGCAGGCCGAGCCCGGCGATGGCGTAGTACGCCGAGCCGCCAAGGCTGAGCAGCCACCCACCGAGGCCACCGATGACCAGGCCGAACACGACCAGCAGCAGCGACAGCACGGTGACGAGGGGATGCCGGGAGGCGCGGACGGGAGCAGGAGCGGACTGCGGCGTGGCGGACATCGTCGATCTCCGGGGGCAGCATGCGCCGTTATCCCACCGCCTGCGTGAAGCGCGCGCGTATGTGTGGCATCCGGATACGACGACGCCGGCACAGGGCCGGCGTCGTCGGGTACCTCAGGCTCGCGGCAGGATCACTCCTGCGCGGCGTCCTCGCTGCTGGCAGCAGCCGGTGCGCCGTCGGTCGTGGCCGGGGCGGCGGCAGCCACCTCGTCCTCGTCCTCGTCCTCGTCGATCGAGGCATCCATGCGCTCCACCGCCTGCAGCTTCTCGTCCTTGGAGAGGCGGATCAGGGTCACGCCCTGGGTGTTGCGGCCGACGCGGCTGATTTCCGAGCCACGCGTACGCACCAGGGTGCCACCATCGGAGATCAGCAGGACTTCGTCGCTGGAGCCCATCAGCACCGCGGCGACCAGCTTGCCATTGCGCTCGGTGGTCTGGATGCCGATCACGCCTTGCGTGCCACGGCCCTTGCGCGGATAGTCCGGCAGCGGGGTGCGCTTGCCATAGCCGTTCTCGGTCGCGGTCAGGATGTACTGAACGCTGGCGTCGTCGGCGCCTTCGATCACCGCATCGCCATTGGCGGCGGCTTCCTCGACACCGCTGTCGTCCTCGTTCTCGTCCTCGATGCCACCGGCACTTTCGGCCACGATCAGGCTGACCACTTCCTCGCCGGCCGGCATCTTGATGCCCCGCACGCCGGTGGCGGTACGGCCCATCGAGCGGACCTTGTCCTCGCCGAAGCGCACGGTCTTGCCGTTGGAGGCGAACAGCAGGATGTCGCGCTGGCCGTCGGTCAGGCCGACGCCGACCAGCGCGTCGCCCTCATCGAGGTTGATCGCGATCTTGCCGCGCGCCAGACGGAAGGCGAACTCACCCAGCGGGGTCTTCTTGACCGTACCGTTCTTGGTGGCGAAGAACACGAACTGGCCATCGGCGTAATCGCGCACCGGCAGTACGGCCTGCACGCGTTCACCCGGTTCCAGCGGGATCCAGTTGATGATCGGACGGCCGCGGGCGTTGGAGCCCGCTTCCGGCAGCTGGTAGACCGGCAGCCAGAACACCTTGCCCGAACTGGTGAAGGTCAGCAGCGTGTCATGCGTGTTGACCAGCCACAGCTGTTCGATGAAATCCTCTTCCTTGGTCGCCGCCGCACTACGGCCACGACCACCACGGCGCTGCGCGCGGTACACGCTCACCGGCTGGCGCTTCACGTAACCGGCATGCGACACGGTGACCACCACGTCTTCCGGCGCGATCAGGTCGAGGATGTCCAGGTCTTCTTCGCTGTGGCGGATCTCGGTACGACGCTCGTCGCCGAATTCGGCCTTCACACTGACCAGCTCTTCGCGGATCACCTGCAGCAGGCGGTCGGGATCTTCCAGGATGTGGATCAGCCCGGCGATCACTTCCAGCAGCTGCTTGTACTCATCGGTCAGGCGGTCCTGCTCCAGCCCGGTCAGGCGGTGCAGGCGCATTTCCAGGATCTGGGTGGCCTGGATCTCGGTCAGCTGGTAGCCGCCCTCGATCAGGCCCACGCCCTTGGGCAGGTCTTCCGGGCGCGAGGCTTCGGCGCCGGCGGCACCCAGCATCGCACCGACCAGGCCCGGCTCCCACACGCGGGCCAGCATGCGCTCGCGTGCTTCGTTCGGGTTCGGCGAGGTCTTGATCAGTTCGATCATCTCGTCGATGTTGGCCAGCGCGACGGTCAGGCCTTCCAGCACGTGGGCACGGGCGCGCGCCTTGCGCAGCTCGAACACGGTACGGCGGGTGACCACTTCGCGACGGTGGCGGACGAACGCCTCCAGCATCTGCTTGAGGTTCATCAACTGCGGGCGGCCATCGACCAGCGCCACCATGTTGATGCCGAACACCGATTCCATCTGCGTCTGCTGGTACAGGTTGTTCAGCACAACCTCGGCAGATTCACCGCGCTTGATCTCGATGTAGATGCGCATGCCGTCCTTGTCGGACTCATCGCGCAGCTCGCTGATGCCTTCGATCTTCTTTTCCTTGACCAGCTCGGCGATCTTCTCGATCAGACGCGCCTTGTTCACCTGGTAAGGAATTTCAGTGACGATGATCGATTCGCGGCCGTTGTCGGCCACTTCGATATCGGCCTTGGCACGGATGCGCACGCGGCCACGGCCGGTGCGGTAGCCGGCGACGATGCCGGCGGTGCCGTTGATGATGCCGGCGGTCGGGAAATCCGGGCCCGGGATGTACTCCATCAGGCCGTCGACGTCGATTTCCGGGTTGTCGATCAGCGCGATGCAGGCGTTGATCGATTCGCTCAGGTTGTGCGGCGGGATGTTGGTCGCCATGCCCACCGCGATACCGGCCGAACCGTTGACCAGCAGGTTCGGGAACCGGGTCGGCATGACCGTCGGCTCCAGTTCCTTCTCGTCGTAGTTGGGCTGGAAATCGACGGTTTCCTTGTCGATGTCCGCCATCAGCTCATGCGCCAGACGCGACATGCGCGCTTCGGTGTATCGCATTGCCGCGGCGGAGTCGCCATCGATGGAGCCGAAGTTACCCTGGCCATCGACCAGCATGTAACGCAGCGAGAACGGCTGTGCGAGGCGCACCAGCGTGTCGTACACCGACTGATCGCCATGCGGGTGGTACTTACCGATGACGTCACCGACGATACGCGCCGACTTGAAGTAGGGCTTGTTGCTGTGCGCGTTGAGTTCATTCATCGCGAACAGCACGCGGCGATGCACCGGCTTGAGGCCGTCGCGCGCATCCGGGAGCGCGCGGCCCACGATCACGCTCATGGCGTAATCGAGGTAGCTCTTGCGCATCTCGTCTTCCAGGTTGACCTGGATGATTTCCTTGGCGGTTTCTGCCATTCGGGTTCCGTTGTCTGGTAGCGGTCCAGTCCGGCGCAGCCCCCTGCGGGAGGGGGTCGTGCCGGAACCTCGATTCAACCTGCGGATATTACCACAACAGGCCGTTTTCCGCCTCCCTTTACGGGTATTTTACCTGCACAAATCAGGAACTTAGGGGGTTGCCGGCCCGCGGCCGGCACCACCGGGGGCGGAGGTCACGCGGCCCCTCCCCCCGCGCGTCAGCCGCCGAAGGCGGCGCGCATGTTCTCCGGGGTCGGGTTCAGGATCACGCCGCGCTCGGTCACGATGGCGTCGATCAGCTCACCCGGGGTGACGTCGAATACCGGGTTCCAGGCAGCGATGCCCTCTGCCACCGTGCGGGTGCCGCCCACGCCGTACAGCTCGCCCGGATCGCGCTGCTCGATCTCGATCTGGCTGCCGTCCACGGTCTCCATGTCCACCGTCGAGGACGGCGCCACGACCATGAACTTCACGCCGTGATGGCGGGCGGCGATGGCCAGCTGGTAGGTCCCGATCTTGTTGGCGGTATCGCCGTTGGCGCAGATGCGGTCGGCACCGACGATCACCCACTGCACAGCGCCGGTCTTCATCAGGTGCGAGGCGGCTGAATCGGCGATCAGCGTGGCGTCAATGCCATCCTGCTGCAGCTCCCACACGGTCAGGCGCGCGCCCTGCAGCCACGGACGGGTCTCGCCAGCGAACACGCGGGCAATGCGGTGCTGGGCCATGCCGGCGCGGATCACGCCCAGCGCGGTGCCGAAGCCGGCGGTGGCCAGCGAGCCGGTGTTGCAGTGGGTCAGCACGCCGCTGCCGGCTTCGATCAGGCCTGCGCCCAGCGCGCCCATGTGGCGATTGGCGGCCAGGTCTTCCTCCGCGATGGCCTGCGCTTCGGCCTCCAGCTTCGCCTTCCAGTCAGCACCGGCGGCATTCAGGCAACGGCGCATGCGCGCCAGCGCCCAGGCCAGATTGACAGCGGTCGGACGCGAAGCGTTCAGACGCTGCAGCGCCGGTTCCAGCTGCTGCAGCGCGTGCGCACCGTCTGCGGCCTGCACGTCACGTGCGGCCAGCACCACGCCCCAGGCGGCGGCGATGCCGATGGCCGGCGCACCGCGCACGGTCAACGCGTGGATGGCCGCAGCCACTTCGTCACTGTCATGGCAGACCACATGCTCGACCACGAACGGCAGCTTGCGCTGGTCCAGCAGTTGCAGGGCATCGCCGGTCCACAGGATCGGGCGGATATGGTCGTAACGGGCGTAGTCGATGTCGGAGGCAGTGTTCATGGGCCCATTGTAGGGCCACGCCCCCCGGGGTTGGAGCCCGCCCGGGCTCAATTCACAGAGAACTCGGCGCGGCAGCCACCGTCCACCCAGATGCCGTTGCGGCTCCAGCCCCAAGTACTGCCTTCCTCGCACGGCGTGCTGGACAGCTGCTCGGAGACGGCGGCACCGACCGAGATGCTGGCGCCGCAGAAACGGCGCTTCTTCGACTTCGATTCACAGGTCAGCCGGCGTGGTACGTCAACGAATCGGCCGTCCTCGTCAGCCACTTCGAAATCCCCCTGGCAACCGCGGCTGGTCCAGACTTCATTGCGCTTGTAGCCCCAGCCCTGCCCTTCGCGGCATGGCAGCGCCGACAGCTGGCGCAGCAGGCGCACTGGCGCGCCATCCAGGCGCACCGGGCAGCTCTGCGGGCGACCATTGGATTCACAACGCACCACGCGACGGACCAGGCGCTTGCCCTCGCTGGCTACCGGCACGGCACCCGCAGCGCGGCGTGCGCGGAACTCGGCGCGGCAGCCCAGCGTGACCCACACGCCACTGCGGTCGGTGCCCCATTCGCTGCCACGGATGCAGCTGCT
The DNA here is from genome assembly GCF_059368315.1 of Stenotrophomonas sp. YJH_SMC_119. Lineage (NCBI taxonomy): Bacteria > Pseudomonadati > Pseudomonadota > Gammaproteobacteria > Lysobacterales > Lysobacteraceae > Stenotrophomonas > Stenotrophomonas sp. YJH_SMC_119. Next base: position 169,545 of record NZ_JCAFRP010000002.1, read on the forward strand.
GTTGGAAAGCTGGCGCACCAGGTCGACGCCGTTGCTGACATCGATATCGCAATGCACCCAGCCCATGTCGCGTGATTCGCAGGTCACCACTTCACCGTCGTAGCCGGCCTGCTGGGCAGATGCCGATGACGGCAGCCAGGCACCCCAGAGCGCGATGGAGTAAACCGGTGCAGCGACAACCGCAAACCACTTGACCAAAGCCTTCCCCAGCAGGAATGGATGAACTGCGTGCCAGTGTCCGGCATCTGCCGTGATAAGAGCATCATCCTGCTTACCGAAGCAAGCGCGGAATCGCGGAATTCCGTTCAGTCTTTGACGTTCAGGAACGCACGTCGCTCATGCGTGGGCAAAGTCGTAGGCCAGCACGTCGGCAATGCGCGGCGTGCGGTTCATCGCCATCAGGAGGCGATCGACCCCCACCGCCACGCCCGCGCACGCCGGCATCGATGGCAGTGCGGCCAGCAGCGCCTCGTCCAGCGCCGGCTGCACCTGGCCACGTTCATGGCGTCGCTGCAGGTCACGCTGGAAGCGCGCGCGCTGCTCGTGGGCGTCGTTCAGTTCGTGATAGCCGTTGGCCAGCTCCACCGCGCCCAGATACAACTCGAAACGCTCGGCCAGGGGCGGTGTACCGGCACGGATGCGCGCAAGCGCCGCCTGGCTGGCCGGCCAGTCATGGACCACGGTCATCACCGCGTCATCGAAGTGCGGCTGGATGCGATGGGTCATCAACAGGTCCAGCCAGTCGTCGCGGGTCAACCCGACCGGATCGATGTGCACATCACCCAGCGTGGCCCGCAATCCAGCCTCATCGGCCTTGAACGGGTCAACGCCCACATGCTGCTGGAACAGCTCGCGGTAGCTCAGCACGCGCAGGGTCGCACTGCGCCCGACCAGCGCCAGCGCCTGGCCGACCAGCTCGGCGGTCTCCTGCACCAGGCGATGATGATCCCAGCCAACCCGGTACCACTCCAGCATGGTGAACTCCGGGTTGTGGCGGCCGCCCGCCTCGCCATTGCGGAACACCCGGCCCAGTTCGTAACAGTCACCCACGCCCGCCGCCAACAGGCGCTTGAGCGGATACTCCGGCGAGGTGCGAAGCCAGCGGCGGCGTCCGCCGGCATCGACATGGCCGGTGAAATCGGTATGGAAGCTGTCGATGTTCGGCTCGGTGTTGCCGGCCACCGACAGGATCGGCGTTTCCACTTCCAGCACATCGCGTTCGGCGAAGAAGCGGCGGACCAGCGCATTGAGCGCGGCGCGCTGCTGCAGCGCGCGCAGCAGGGCCTCGCTCACAGGATGCCCTCCGGGCGCGGGTGGTCCAGCGGCAGGGTCAGCAGATCGCGGGTGTCATCGATGTAACCGCTCGCCAGATAGAGGCGACGGGCCAGCTCGTTGTGGTGGTTCACTTCCAGGCGCAGGCGGCTTACGCCACGGCCCCGTGCCCGCTGTTCGCAGATGGCCAGCGCCTGCTTGCCGCGGCCGCGACCACGCGCACGATGGCTCAGGTACAGCTCGTCCAGCAGCATGAAGTGGCCGCCCTGCTCCAGGCTGAAGCCCATCGCGATCACTGCGTAACCGACCACCTCGCCCGCCTCGTCCAGCCACAACAGCACTTCGCCGTTGCGTGGGTCGGCCAGCAGCGCATCCACGCCGCGACGCACGCGCGCGTCGTCGAAGTCGATCCTGTCTTCGGCATAGAACTCGCGCATCAACGCGATCAACAGTTCTTCGTCGGCACGGGTGGCCAGGCGGAAATCCAGTGGGGCAGTCTGCATCGGTATTCCTTTGTGCTTCATGCCGGGTGCCGGGCACCCGGCGGCGTCATCATTCGTGTTCGGCAAGATAGGCCAGCAGGCGGTCCTCATCCCACACCGGCACGCCCAGCGACTGTGCCTTGTCCAGCTTGGAGCCGGCCTCGGTACCGGCCACCACGAAGCTGGTCTTCTTCGACACACTGCCGGAGACCTTGGCACCCAGCGCTTCCAGGCGTTCCTTGGCGGCATCGCGGGTGAGCTGGGCCAGGGTGCCGGTCAGCACCACGGTCTGCCCATCCAGCGGACCCGCCACGATCTCGGCCAGCGCCGGCGCCTTGGCCAGGATCTCCCGCATCGCGTTCTCGGCGGCCAACAGCATCGCACCGTGGCCATCAGCGTCCAGCCATTCGGCCAGACCGCGCGCGGTGTCATCGGGCAGACCGGCGTTGACGAACTGGCCATGCTCGGCATCGAGCACCGCCTGTGCGCCGGGAAGCGCAGCCACCAGCTTTTCGGCGCGCAGGCGGGTGATGCCTGGGATCTCCGACTCGACCAGCAACTGCGCCAGATCCAGCCCTTCGCGCAGCTTGGCACTGGGCGCATGCACATCGGCGATGCGCACCTGGCCGACCTGCAGCAGGTCATCGATGGCCTGCTGGTTGCCCTGCTGCTCGAAGAAGTGGCCAAGCGAACGCGCCACTTCGCCACCGATGTCCGGCACACGCTTGAACAACGGCCACGGCAGGTGGCGGATCAGCTCCAGGTCACCGAACCACTGCGCCAGCGCCTTGGCCGTGCTCTCGCCCACATGCTCGATGCCGAGCGCGAACAGCAGGCGCTCCAGCGTGGCCGCACGACTGGCGTCGATCGCTGCGATCAGGTTGTCGGCCCACTTGGTGGCGATCTTCTTCGTGTTCCATTCGAAGCTGGCCGGCTGCGCCAGCGCCTGCGCGCGCCAGCCCGGATCGTTGCCGTCCAGCTTGAGCACCGCATTGAGCACCGCACCACTGCCCTCGGCGGGAAGGTGCAGCTTCAGCGCCGCTGCCAGCGCCGACGGCTCCTCGGCGTCCAGCACCAGCTTCAAGTGCAGCAGCGTATCGCGGCTGAGCCGGTACAGGTCGGCCACGCTCTTGACGATGCCCGCGTCGACCAGGGTTTCGATGTACTTGTCGCCGAGACCGTCGATGTCCATGGCACGGCGCGAAGCGAAATGGGCAATGGCTTCCTTGCGCTGCGCCGGGCAGGACAGTTCGCCCGAACAACGCCACGCCGCCGCCCCCTCCTCACGCACGATCTCCGAGCCGCACACCGGGCAGCGCGTCGGCATCTGCCACGGCGTGGTGCCCTGCGGGCGGCGGTCGAGAATGACGCTGACCACCTCGGGAATCACGTCGCCAGCGCGGCGCACGATCACGCTGTCGCCAACGCGCACATCGAGGCGCGCGATCTGGTCGGCGTTGTGCAGGGTGGCGTTGGACACGATCACGCCAGCCACAGCCACCGGCGCCAGTCGCGCGACCGGCGTGGCAGCACCGGTGCGGCCGATCTGGATCTCGATCGCCTCCACCGTGGTGCTCTGTTCCTGCGCAGGGAACTTGTGCGCGATGGCCCAGCGCGGCGCACGGGAGACGAAGCCCATCGCCTGCTGACCCGCCCGGTCATCCAGCTTGTAGACCACGCCATCGATATCAAACGGCAGGCCGTCGCGGCGTTCACCGATAGTGCGGTAGTAACCGAGCAGGCCGTCGGTGCCCTCCACCACTTTGCACAGCTCACTGACCGGGAAGCCCCAGGCGCCGAGCTGGGCCAGGGTGCCCGAATGGGTGTCCGGCAGCTCGCCGCCCTGCACTTCGCCGGTGCCGTAGGCGAAGAAACTCAGCCTGCGCTGCGCACTGATCTTCGGGTCGAGCTGGCGCAGCGAACCGGCCGCCGCGTTGCGCGGATTGGCCAGCACCTTGCCGCCCTGCAGGCGCGCACGTTCGTTGTAGGCCTCGAAGTCGGCGCGGGCCATGTAGACCTCGCCGCGCACCTCCAGCACATCCGGCCAGTCCTTGCCGTGCAGGCGCTTGGGAATGTCACCGATTTCGCGCAGGTTGGCGGTCACGTCCTCGCCGGTACTGCCATCGCCACGGGTCGCGCCAAGCACGAAATGACCATCCTCGTAGCGCAGGCTGATCGCCAGGCCGTCCATCTTCGGCTCGGCCGAGAACCGCAGGCTGCGACGCCCCAGGCGCTCATCGATGCGACGCACGAAATCGGCCACTTCCTCGTCGCTGAAGGCATTGGACAGCGACAACATCGGTACCGCGTGGCGCACTTCCGGGAAGCGGCCAGAGGGGCGCGCACCGACCTGCTGGGTCGGGCTGTCGGCACGGGCCAGTTCCGGGTGCTCGCGCTCCAGCGCTTCCAGCTCGCGCACCATCCGGTCGTAGTCGACGTCGGGGATCTCCGGCGCGTCCAGCTCGTGGTAGGCGCGGTTGGCCTGGGCGATCTGCCGGCGAAGGTCTTCGGCGCGTTCGGCGGGGCTGGGGCTCATCGGGATCCGGTGGTTCTGGGATGGCCGGGGATTCTACCGCGCCCGGCCGTCAGGCCCTGTAACGCCCCCGCCTTTGCAGCGTCGAGCGTGCTCGACGGGCACTCCCCGCTCCGGTGCCAACCTTCTCCCTCATTCCAGTAGGTGCCAACCTTGGTTGGCACATCTGCATGGCGCGACGCCACGAAAAGCAGCTTGCCGCCCACCCTCGCCGGCGCTAGCGTGCGACGGTCTGCCCTTCGGAATCCTGCCCGTGCCACTGCCCGCTTCCCGTCGACGCTTCCTGCAACTGGCCGGTGCCGGCCTCGCCGTCGCCGGCAGCGGGCTGCCGCAACTCGGCCATGCCCAACCCGCGACTGCCGCCGCCCCCGCCCCCGCCGAGGGCGCGGTACTGCTGAACTTCAACGAATGCCCCTACGGCCCCTCGCCCGCAGCCCAGCAGGCGGCACGCGACAGCATCGCCGGTTGCGGCCGCTACCGTTTCGCACTGGCCGGTCAGGTGCGCGACGCCTTCATCGAACAGGCGCGCATTCCGGCTGATCACGTGCGGCTCTATCCGGGTTCCAGCGAACCGCTGAACCGTGCCGCCGTGCTGTGGACCGGCCCGCAGGCGGGACTGGTAGTCGCCGACCCGACCTTCGAGACGCTGGGCGAGGTCGCCGCCGCACACGGCGCATACGTGCAGAAGGTGCCGCTGCGCAACGATGGCGCACATGACCTGCGCGCGATGGTGGCCGCCGCACACGCGCGCCCGACCGGCCTGCTGTATGTGTGCAACCCGAACAACCCGACCGGCTCGATCAGCCCGCCGGATGAGCTCGCCTGGCTGCTGGCCCACAAGCCTGCGTCCACCCGCGTACTGGTCGACGAGGCCTACCTGCAGTACAGCGAGCAGCCGAGCCTGATCGCGCAGGTGGCGCAGCGCGATGACCTGATCGTGCTGCGCACGTTCTCCAAGCTTTATGGCATGGCCGGCCTGCGCCTGGGCGTGGCGGCCGCGCATCCCGACCGCCTGCGCGAACTGGCCAGCCTGGGCGACAACCCGCTACCCGTGCCAGCACTGGCCGCGGCACTGGCCAGCCTGCAGGATCCTCAGTTGATCGCGCAGCGGCGCCTGCAGAATGCCAAGGTGCGGCAGGCCACCGTCGCGTGGCTGGGCAAGCGTGGTTTCAGCTGCGTGCCGTCGGAAGCGAACTGCTTCGTGGTGGATGTGCAGCGCGACGGTGCCGCCTTTGCCAAGGCGATGGCAGACAACGGCGTGATCATCGGCCGCAGCTGGCCGATCTGGCCGCAGCGCGTGCGCGTGACCGTCGGCACCGAAGATGAAATGGCCGCGTTCCGCAGGGCATTTGCCAAGGTCGCCGGCGTACCGGCCTGACCCTGTTGGTGGGGGCGAATCTTGGTTCGCCCCATCCACGCATGGCGTGGATCTACTGTTGTGGGTGCCGACTGCTGGTCGGGGTGGGTGCCGACCGTTGGTCGGCACACCATGGCGCTCACCAGCGCGGGGTCTTGGTCAGCGGCGGCGCCTGGTGCTGGCGATCATAGGCACGCAGTTCGTCACGGATGTGCGCGATGCGCTGCCGGCCGAGAGCGTTGCGGCTGTCGTCCAGCACCACGCCGTCGAGCAGCTCGGCCATGCGCTGCACGGTGGGCAGCATCTTCTCCCAGGCATCCAGCGCGGTCAGCGGCGCCGGCAGGGTCAGGAAGAAGGCGATGGCCGGGGTCTCCATGGCGCGGATGTTGGCCATGTCGAAGCTGCCCGGCTTCATGATGCTGGCCATCGAGAAGATCGGGCCGCGCTCGGGGTGGCCTTCCACCAGGCGGTGGAACACGTTCATGTGGCCGAACACCAGGCCGGTCTTCTCCGCCGCCACCACGATGTCTTCACCACGCAGCTGTTCGCCGGCGCGAGCGGCCACGAACAGCGACACGATCTTGTCGAAGTCCTGGGTGGCGCGCTTGCCAAGGTCGCTGGCCGCGCCGGCGTCGGTGTCGGCCAGGCCAAGCTCGGCCTGCTCGCCTTCCGAGCCCATGCCCGGCTCTACGCGGCCATCGGCCACAGTGACGCCATCATCGCCCAGCACCGGCTCGCGACGCTCGCCGCCGGTCGGTTCCGCGCTTTCCACGCGACGCCCCTGGGGCTTCTTCTTCGGACGGCCAAACAGGAAGATCGCAGCGATCAACAGCAGGCCGGCGGCCAGGATGCCGATGCGCAACAGTGCCGTGTCGGACATTCGATAGGTTCTCCGGCTAGTTCATTCAGGTAATTAGGATGGCACGTCAGGCCGCGCCCGCCAATCGTGCGGCTTCTTCCAGGTCCACGCTGACCAGGCGGCTGACGCCCGGTTCGCGCATGGTCACGCCCGACAGCTGGTGCGCAGCCTCCATCGTCGCCTTGTTGTGGCTGACGAACAGGAACTGCACCTTCTCGCTCATTTCCTTGACCATGTTGGCCAGGCGACCGACGTTGGCTTCATCCAGCGGTGCGTCCACCTCGTCCAGCAGGCAGAACGGTGCCGGATTCAACTGGAAGATGGCGAACACCAGCGCAACTGCGGTCATCGCCTTTTCGCCGCCGGACAGCAGCGAGATGCTGGACACGCGCTTGCCCGGTGGGCGCGCCATGATGGTCACGCCGGTGTCCAGCAGGTCTTCACCGGTCAATTCCAGGTAGGCGTGGCCGCCACCGAACAGGCGCGGGTACAGCGCCTGCACGCCGGCGTTGACACGGTCGAAAGTGTCCTTGAAGCGGCCGCGGGTCTCGCGGTCGATCTTGCGGATGGCATCTTCCAGGGTTTCCAGCGCTGTAGTGAGGTCGGCGTGCTGCGAATCCAGGTAGTCCGAGCGCTGCGAGGCCTCGCCATACTCGTGGATGGCGGCCAGGTTGACCGGCTCCAGCCGGCGCATGCGGCCATCGATCTGGTGCACGGCCTGCTCCCAGTCGCCCAGGCGGGCGTCCTCGGGCAGTGCATTGAGCACGTCCTGCAGCACGAAACCGGCCTTTTCCACCGCCGCCTGCAGGGTATCCGCGCTGAGCACCAGCGCCTGCTGGTCAAGCTTGCGCTGCGAAATACGCTCACGCTGGGCCAATGCCTGTTCGTCGCGCTGGTGGCGGGTCTGCTCGTAGTTGCGCAGCTCGGCGTCGATGCCGTCCAGCAGCGTGCGCGCCTCGGTCAGCACGCGATCGGCCCGAACGCGCTCTTCCAGCGCATTCTGGTGCTCGGCCTGCAGCGCTTCGACCGGCGAATCACCTTCGTCCAGCTGCGAATGCAGCTCGCCCAGTCGCGAATCCAGCTGCCCGCGCTGGGTGCCCATGCGCTCCAGCGCCTGGCTCAACGAGGCCAGCTGCGCACGCTGCGATTCCAGGGTCAGGGCCAGCGAGTGCGCGCGCTCGCGTACCGCACGGGCGGCGTCGCGGGCCAGGTCACGCGCCTCTGTCAGCTGGCGGCGCTCGCCCTCCAGCCGCTGCCGGGTCGATTCCAGGTCGCCCATGCTGCTGACCGCGTTCTCCAACCGCGAGCGCGCTTCACGCGCTTGTTCGTTGTTGGCTTCAATGGTTTCCTGCAGCTGCTTCAGCTCGCCTTCGATGCGATCGATGCGCGTGCGCGCTGCCTCCACCTTGCCCTGCTGGCCCTGCAGCTGGCCGGCCAGTTCGGACACCGCACGATGGGCCTGGTACAGCGCGCGCTGCGCGTCTTCGCGCTGCTGTTCGGCAGCCTGCAGCTGCTCTCGGAAGCCGGCCAGCTGTTCTTCCAGTTCGGCCTCGCGGTCCTGCAGCTGCTCGATCTGCTCACGCAGCTCCTGGATCTCACGTTCGCGCAGCAGCGCGCCCTGCGCGGCGGCACCGGAGCGCGATACACGCAGCCAGCCCTGGCCCAGGCGCTCGCCACTCTGGGTGATGATCGAATCGCCTTCCGGAAGGCTGGCCTGCAGCACCTTGGCCTCGGACAGATCCCTGGCACCGTGCAGGTGCGCCAGCAGGCGCCGGATCGCTGCCGGGCCACGCACGCGTGCAGCCAGCGAGGTCGGCGCGACCTTCAGGTCCGCGCCATCGTTGGCGACCAGCGCAATGTGGCCCTCGCCCAGTTCGCCCAGCGCGTCGACCAGGCTGGCCGGGTCATCGACCAGCACGCCTTCGATCAACTGGCCGAGCGCGCTTTCCACCGCGTTTTCCCAACCGGCATCGACATCCAGGCGTTCGCCGACACGCGCCGCCGAGTCCAGCCCACGCGCCTTCAGCCAGGCCACGGCAGCACCCTGCTCCTGGCCCAGCGCGGCCTGCTGCAGGGTTTCCAGCGAAGCCAGGCGACCGCGCAGGCCATTGGCCTGCTTGCGCAGTTCGGCCAGTTCGTTCTGGCCATTGCGCTGCTGTTCCTGCACCGCCGCCACGCCCTGCTTGCGCAGCTCGACGTCTTCGCTCAGTTCATCCAGCGCGGTCTTCTGCGTGTCGTGCTGCAGGTGCAGCTGCTCGAAGGCTTCTTCCAGCGCATCCACGTCCAGCCCGGCGCGCTCGGCGGCCAGGGCTTCACGACGCCGGTCGGCATCGAGGATCTGTTTGTCCAGGTAGTCCACGCGCGTGCGCTCGACGTCGCCGGCGCGCGAGGCTTCCGAACTCTGCGAGGTGTGCTGTTCCCAACGCTGCTGCCAGCTGGCCAGCCGGTCTTCAGCCTCGCGCAGGCTTTCCTGCTTTATCTCGTTTTCTTCCTGCAGTTCTTCCAGCTGCGGGGTGGCGGCCTCTACCGCCTCCCGCAGCACCCTCAGCTTGGCCTCGTCGCCACTGATGTGCTGCCCCAGTTCGGCCAGGGCCTGCTGGGTTTCGTCGCGCGCCTTGTGCAGGCGCTGCGACAGCTCGCGCTGGTGCTGGATCTGCTGCTCCAGGCGGGCCAGGGTGCTGCCGACCTGATAGACCGCCGCCTGCGCGGTGTTGAGCGCATCGGCGGCCTCTTCGCGACGCACTCGCGAGGTTTCGATGCGGGCCTCTGCGTCGCGCTGATCGGCGATCAGCTGCTGCAGCTTGGTCTCTTCCTGCGACAGGCCTTCGCGCAGCTTCGACAGGCGCCCATCGAGGCCACGGAATTCCAGCGCCTTCCACTCGGCATCCTTGATCCGGCGCTCTTCCTGCAGGGCCTGGTACTGCTCGGCCTGTCTGGCCTGGCGCTTGAGGTGTTCGAGCTGCTTGCTGATCTCGTCGCGCAGGTCACCCAGCCGGTCCAGATTCTCACGGGTGTGGCGGATGCGGGTCTCGGTCTCCTTGCGACGCTCCTTGTACTTGGAGATGCCGGCTGCCTCTTCCAGGTACACGCGCAGGTCTTCCGGGCGCGCCTCGATGATCTGGCTGATCATGCCCTGCTCGATGATCGAGTAGCTGCGCGGGCCCAGGCCGGTGCCGAGGAACAGGTCGGTGATGTCGCGGCGACGGCATTTGGTGCCGTTGAGGTAATAGTTGCTGGTGCCGTCGCGGCTGACCGTGCGCTTGACCGAGATCTCGTTGAACGAGGCGTACTCGCCGGAAATCGTGTGGTCGGAGTTGTCGAAGATCAGCTCGACCGTGGCCTGCGACACCGGCTTGCGGGCATTGGACCCGGAGAAGATCACGTCGGTCAGCGAGTCGCCACGCAGGCGGCTGGCCGAACTCTCGCCCATGACCCAGCGCACGGCGTCGATGATGTTCGACTTGCCGCAGCCATTGGGCCCCACCACGCCGGTCATGTTGGTCGGCAGGTGCAGGGTGGTCGGATCGACGAACGACTTGAAGCCGGACAGCTTGATCGTGGAAAGACGCATAGGGGTTCCGGACTGGGGCCGGCAAGCGGCCTGCGTTTACCCTCCAAGCCATTGATCCTGTTGGGATCGATGCCCGTGGAACGGGTGTGACGCCCTGAGTATACCGATGTGGACGTATTCTACGAATGGGCGTGGAACATTGCCCACCCCGTCGGACGGACCTGGCCCGACACCGCGGAACGGCGCCAAAAACAAAACGGGCACCCTTGCGGGCGCCCGTTCTGCGGTGATGCCAAGCCTTGCGGCGTGGGATCAGGCTTCGGCGACGACGACGACCTTGACGGTGGTCTCGACGTCGGCGTGCAGGTGGACCAGCACGTCGTATTCGCCGATGTTGCGGAAGGCGCCTTCGCCCAGGATGACTTCGCTCTTTTCCAGCGGCAGGCCGGCGGCGGTGAAGGCCTCGGCGATGTCGCGCGGGCCAACCGAGCCGTACAGCTTGCCTTCGGTCGAAGCGTTGGCGGCGATGGTCACGCTCGCGCCTTCCAGCTTGGCCTTGCGGCCTTCAGCGTCGGCGTGGATGGCCTGGGCCTTGGCTTCGTATTCGGCGCGCTTGGCTTCGAACTCGGCCTTGTTGCTCTCGGTGGCCGGCACGGCCTTGCCCTGCGGCACGAGGAAGTTACGGCCGTAGCCCGGCTTCACGTCGACCAGGTCGCCCAGGTTGCCGAGGTTGGTGACTTTCTGCAGGAGGATCAGCTGCATGGTATTGCTCCAGATAAGTTATTCGTTAGCGAGGCGATGCCCCGCAACAAAGGCTGTCCGAATAGCTGGCACAGCGGGGGCGGCGCCGGGCCGCCCCGCTGGCATCAGACGTCGTGGTTGTCGGTGTACGGGATCAGGGCCAGGAAGCGAGCGCGCTTGACGGCGGTCGCCAGCTGGCGCTGGTACTTCGACTTGGTACCGGTGACGCGGCTCGGCACGATCTTGCCGTTCTCGGTCAGGTACTGGCGCAGGGTGTTGAGATCCTTGTAGTCGATCTCCTTCACACCTTCAGCAGTGAACTTGCAGAACTTGCGGCGACGGAAGAACTTGGACATGGGAAGGCTCCTTAGGCGGCGGAAGCGGCGTCGTCGCCGGCTTCGTTGTCAGCGGTGTTGTTGGACTCGCCTTCTTCGTCGTCACGACGACGGCGCTCACCGCGCTCCGGCTTGTCACCCTTCTCGTCCTTGCTCTTCATGATCAGCGACTGCTCGGTGTCAGCCTCGTCACGCTTGATGACCAGGTTGCGCAGCACGGCGTCGTTGAAGCGGAAGCTCTCGGTCAGTTCGTTCAGAACGGCCTGGTCGGCTTCGATGTTCATCAGCACGTAGTGGGCCTTCACCAGGTTCTGGATCGGGTACGCCAGCTGGCGGCGGCCCCAGTCTTCCAGACGGTGGATGGTGCCGTTGCCGTTCTCGACCAGCGACTTGTAGCGCTCGATCATGGCCGGGACCTGCTCGCTCTGGTCCGGGTGGACCATGAACACGATTTCGTAATGACGACTCATGTTTTTTTCTACCTTTCGGATGTGGCCTTGCGGCCGGACAGCCCCCCGCCGTTGATACCGCGGTGGGGCAAGGATTCCCGCCGGGGAGGCAGGAAGCCGTGCATTATGGCGCAGATGGGGGTGCCGGGCAACCGGCGGGTCACAGGGCAACCTGAACCGGGGGCGCAGCCCCCATGCCGACCCAGGCTGGCCGCTACCGGAGCCCCGCACAGCCCAAGAATCCGTCTGGATTCACCCCAGGTCGACGTGAAGGCGATGCTGGCCGCATTCCAGGCACTGGAACAGGCAGCCGACCATCATCCCGTCCCGGCTCAGGTGCGCCAAGACCCAGTCGGTGTCGCGTGGATTGACTGCCGCCACATCGGGCCGGACCTGGTCGAGGATGGGCAGCAGATCGTCGCTGCCGGCGAAACCGAGGAGGGCACAGGGCCGTTCACAATGGCTCAGCCAGACCGATTGCTGCCAGGACGGGTAGCCCGGGGTGCGCTCGCAGATCTCAAGCAGCAGCTCACGGGCGATGCTCGGCGGCAGGTCGGCGGGGTCTGGCGAGACCCCTTCGATATCACTCCAGCCGGTGAATTCACCCTCGTAGCTGGCCGCCGCCCTGCCGTCGGCGATACACCAGGGGCAAAGGTAATCCGGACGCAGACGGGTGTAGAACGGCCCGCGGTAGCGCAGTGTGCGCGGCTGGCCGCAGCAGTCACAGATTCCGTCGCCCTCTTCGAAGGAGAGGGCGTAGGCGTTGGGGTGATAGGTAAAAGCCGGTCGTTCCATCCGTGGGGTCCCTGCCGAGCCCCGCGTGCCGACCAAGGTCGGCAGCTACCGGGACGCGCCGGGCCGTCAGGCCTTGTCGGCGTCGGTGGTGAAGCTCTCGCCGCAGCCACACTCGGCGGTGGCATTGGGGTTGCTGAACGTGAAGGTCTCGCTCAGGCCGTGCTTGCCGAAGTCGATCACGGTGCCGTCCACCAGCGCCAGGCTCTTGGCGTCGACATAGATCTTCACGCCGTCCTGCTCGAACACGGTATCGCCCTCGCGCTCGTCGCGTGCCAGGTCGGTGATGTGGCCCCAGCCGGAGCAACCGGTCTTGGTCACGCCGAAACGCAGGCCCAGCGCACCGGGGGTCTGGGCGACAAAGCGCTGCACGCGCTCGAAGGCAATGGGGGTCAGGCTGACGGCCATGGGGCTACTCCAGAGGTACGGGGACATTATAAGGAGCCGTTGCCGCGAAAAATGCCTCGCAAGCAGAACGCTGCAACCGGTAAACTCCCGTGTTCACAGATCGAGTCGATCAGCAGAGGATTCAAGTCATGACGGTGGTCAGCGTTGAACATGCGCTTGCCGGGAAGATCCCGGAAGGCGGCGAAGTCACGGTACGCGGATGGGTGCGCACGGTGCGCGGTTCAGCGAATCTGGCCTTCGTGAATGTGAGCGACGGCTCCTGCTTCGCCCCGATCCAGGTCGTGGCCGGCGACAGCCTGGCCAACTTCGACGAGATCAAGCGCCTGACCAGCGGCTGCTCGGTCATCGCCACCGGCACCCTGGTGAAGTCGCAGGGCAAGGGCCAGTCGTTCGAGATCCAGGCCAGTGCAGTGGAAGTGGTCGGCTGGGTCGAAGACCCGCTCACCTACCCGATCCAGCCCAAGCCGATGTCGCCGGAGTTCCTGCGCGAAGTGGCGCACCTGCGCCCGCGCACCAACCTGTTCGGCGCGGTCACCCGCATCCGCAACTGCCTGGCCCAGGCCGTGCACCGTTTCTTCCACGAGAACGGCTTCAACTGGATCAGCACCCCGATCATCACCACCTCCGACGCCGAAGGCGCCGGCCAGATGTTCCGCGTGTCCACCCTGGACGTGGTGAACCTGCCGCGCGATGAGAAGGGCGCGATCGATTTCAGCCGCGACTTCTTCGGCAAGGAAACCTTCCTGACCGTGTCCGGCCAGCTGAACGTCGAGGCCTACTGCCTGGCGCTGAGCAAGGTCTACACCTTCGGCCCGACCTTCCGCGCCGAGAACAGCCACACCACCCGCCACCTGGCGGAGTTCTGGATGATCGAGCCGGAAATCGCCTTCGCCGACCTGGCCGAAGACGCACGCCTGGCCGAAGAGTTCCTGAAGTACCTGTTCCGTGCGGTGCTGAACGAGCGCAGCGACGACCTGGCCTTCATCGCCGAGCGCGTGGACAAGAACGCGATCACCAAGCTGGAAGACTTCATCAACGCACCGTTCGAGCGCATCGACTACACCGACGCGGTCAGCCTGCTGCAGAAGTCCGGCAGGAAGTTCGACTTCCCGGTCGAATGGGGCCTGGACCTGCAGACCGAGCACGAGCGCTGGCTGACCGAGGAACACGTCGGCCGCCCGGTGGTGGTGACCAACTATCCGGAGCACATCAAGGCCTTCTACATGCGCCTGAACGACGACGGCAAGACCGTTGCCGCGATGGACGTGCTGGCCCCTGGCATCGGCGAGATCATCGGCGGCAGCCAGCGCGAAGAGCGCCTGGACGTGCTGGACGCGCGCATGGCCCAGTTCGGCCTGGATCGCGAGCACTACAGCTGGTACCGCGATTTCCGCCGCTATGGCTCGGTGCCGCACGCCGGCTTCGGCCTGGGCTTCGAGCGCCTGGTGGTGTACGTCTGCGGGCTGTCCAACATCCGCGATGCGATCCCCTACCCGCGCGCCCCGGGCAGCGCGGACTTCTAAGCCCCATACGACCACGGAGGTACTGCCCCCATGACCCTGTTCTTCGCCCTCTGTTTCGTCGGCGTTGCAGTGGCCGGGTTCAGTGCCTTCGTGATCTTCTGGCCGCTGACCCTGGTGCACGTGCGCGACCGCCATCCGGCGCTCGCCGCGCGCTTCGGCAGCGGCGCCTTCCTCAAGCCCGATGCCCTGGCCTGGCTGCTGCGCCGCGACTATCGGCAGCAACCGGACCGCTCGCTGTCCGGGCTGGCGACACCGGCCTGGGTATCGCTGCTGACCCTGCTGGCCGGACTGGGCATGGCCGCCCTGCTCTGGCTGGCCTCGCTCTGGTAATACGCTCATGAACGACATCACCGCCTCGCGCGACAGCTGGTGGCTGGCCAGCCTCGGCAACACCCTGATCTGGGCGCGCCTGCGCGTTCGCCCGGCCGGCACCGCCGAAGTGCTCGACAGCGATGGCAACACGCTGAGCTACGACAGCGAAGACACCGCCCGTTCGCAGTTGTTCGACGCCGAGTTCGTCGAGTACGACGGCCTGGACGAGGAGGACGCACTGGTGCGCGGCTTCAGCCTGCACGAAGTGCAGCCGCCGCAGGCCGACAGCGACGAGGGTCTGCGTGGCCGCATGGTCCAGTCGCTGGGCGGGCGCGCCTGACCCCTGCATGTTCACCCCGCGCGCCTTCGCCGAGACCGACCTGCTCTGGCTGGACCGCCTGCTGGCACGCGACCCGTTCGTCACCGTGCTCACCCCCGGCAGCGATGGCCTGCCGGAGCTGACCCGGATGCCGGTGCTGTACCGGCGTGACGGCGACCAGATCGAACTGCGCGGCCACTGGGCCCGCGCCAACCCGCAGTCGCGCCACAGCGGCGCGGCCAAGGTACTGGTCGATGGCCCACACGGCTACGTCTCGGCCAGCTGGTATCCGGACAAGGAGCCCGCCGCGCGGGTACCCACCTGGAACTACGCCGCTGCCGAGCTGCGTGGCCAGCTGCAGACCTTCGACGACGCTGATGCGCTGGCCGAACTGGTCGGCGCGATCAGCGACCGCTTCGAAGCCAGCGTCGGCCAGGCCTGGCGGTTCGATGCCGCGCGCGCCGAACACGGCCCGGAGCTGCGCGCCATCGTCGGCTTCCGCTTCCAGGTGGAACACGTGCAGCTGAAGCTGAAACTCAGCCAGAACCATCCCGACGCCAACCAGCAGGCCGTGATCGCCGCACTGGAAGCGCTCGCCTCCCCGTCCTCCCATGAGCTGGCGCAGTGGATGCGCTGGCACCGTGAACAGTCCGCCTCCAGCGGCTGATCACCCCAGCTTCCCGCGACGGCGCGACCAGAACGGCCGCGCCTTGCCCCCACCCGACGCCAGGGATACCGCACATGAAAGACATCCACCGCCTGCTGCAGAACAACCGCGACTGGGCCGACCGCATCGCCAAGGAAGACCCTGAGTTCTTCCAGCAGCTGTCCAAGCAGCAGCATCCGGAATACCTGTGGATCGGCTGCTCCGACTCGCGGGTGCCGGCCAACCAGATCATCGGCATGGCCCCGGGTGAAGTGTTCGTGCACCGCAACGTCGCCAACGTGGTCGCGCACACCGACCTGAACTGCCTGAGCGTGGTGCAGTACGCGGTGGACCAGTTGAAGGTGAAGCACATCCTGATCGTCGGCCACTACGGCTGCGGCGGCGTGCACGCCTGCCTGCACAATACCCGCGTCGGCCTGGCCGACAACTGGCTGCGCCATGTCGGCGACGTGGTGCAGAAGCACCAGAGCATCCTCGATGCGATCGAGGATGACGAGCTGAAGCATGCCCGCCTGTGCGAACTGAACGTGATCGAGCAGGTCGCCAACCTGTGCCGTTCGACCATCGTCGAGGACGCCTGGGCGCGCGGGCAGAAGCTGATGGTGCACGGCTGGGTCTACAGCCTGAAGAACGGCCGGGTCAGCGAAATGGGCATCGATGTCGGTGGACCGGAAGAGCTGAAGCCAGCCTATGAAAAGGCACTGTCCTACGTGCCCCGCCAGGGCCGGCGCGACTGACCTCACTACGGACCACGACCATGCTCGCCTCGCCGATCAACCTGCACGCCTGGATCGAAGAAAACCGCCACCTGCTGAAGCCGCCGGTGGGCAACAAGATGATCGACAACGGCGACTTCATCGTGATGGTCGTGGGCGGGCCGAATTCGCGCACCGACTATCACTACGACGAAGGCCCGGAGTGGTTCTACCAGCTCGAGGGCGAGATGGTGCTGAAGGTGCAGGAGGACGGCGCGGTGCGCGACATTCCGATCCGCGCCGGCGAGATCTTCCTGTTGCCGGCCAGGGTGCCGCACTCGCCGCGGCGCCCGCCCGGCGGCATCGGCCTGGTGGTCGAGCGCAAGCGCCTGCCGCACGAGAAGGACGGCGTGATCTGGCATTGCGAACGCTGCAACCACAAGCTGCACGAAGAGTTCTTCCCGCTGCAGAACATCGAGACCGACCTGCCCAAGGTGTTCGCGCGCTATCACGCCAGCCTGGAGCTGCGTACCTGCAGCCAGTGCGGGCACGTGGATCCGCTGCCGGTGCCGGCGGCGGGCTGACGCCCACACCGGTAGGCGCCCACTTTGGTGGGCGCATGGATCCACGCGCGCCAACCAAGGTGGGCCACTACCAGAAAACGCGGCGCTCGAAGCGTGGCCGCGTCTACCGGGCCATGCCCCAGGCGCTACACTGGCGGTCCCGTTGCAGCCTGTTGCCCGACCATGTCCGACCTGCTCAGCCGCACCCACGCCATTGCCCTGGACGCCGCCGATCCGCTGCGCCCGCTGCGTAACGAATTCCTGATTCCGCGCCATGGCGGTGGCGAGCAGACCTACTTCGTCGGCAACTCGCTGGGCCTGCAGCCGCGTGGCGCCCAGGCCGCGGTGCAGGAAGTGATGAAGCAATGGGGCGAGCTGGCGGTGGAAGGCCACTTCACCGGCCCGACGCAGTGGCTGTCCTACCACCGTCTGGTGAGCGCGCAGCTGGCCCGCGTGGTCGGTGCACTGCCCAGCGAAGTGGTGGCGATGAACACGCTGAGCGTGAACCTGCACCTGATGATGGTCAGCTTCTACCGACCGACCGCGCAGCGCCCGGTGATCCTGATGGAAGCCGGTGCGTTCCCGACCGACCGACACGCGGTCGAAGCGCAGATCCGTTTCCACGGGTTCGACCCGGCCGAGTGCCTGGTGGAAGTGCAACCGGACGAAGCCAACGGAACGATCACGCTCACCGCGATCGAGCGCGCCATCGCCGAACACGGTCCGCGCCTTGCACTGGTGCTGTGGCCCGGCGTGCAGTACCGCACCGGCCAGGCCTTCGACCTCGATGCAATCACCCGTGCTGCCCGCCTGCAGGGCGCGCGCATCGGCTTCGACCTGGCGCACTCGGTCGGCAACCTGCCGCTGCGCCTGCATGACGTCGCACCCGATTTCGCCGTGTGGTGCCACTACAAATACCTCAACAGCGGCCCGGGTGCGGTGGCCGGCGCGTTCGTGCACGAGCGCCATCACCGCGACACCACGCTGCCGCGCTTTGCCGGCTGGTGGGGCCATGAGGAAGCCACCCGCTTCCAGATGGCACCGCAGTTCACCCCCGCCATCGGTGCCGAAGGCTGGCAGCTCAGCAATCCGCCGATCCTCGGCCTGGCGCCGCTGCGCGCGTCGCTGGACCTGTTCGAGCGCGCCGGCATGGAGGCACTGCGCAGCAAGTCGCTGGCGTTGACCGGCATGCTCGAAGCGCTTGTACGTGCACGCCTGTCCGGCGTGCTCGACATCATCACCCCGGCCGAGCCGCAGCGCCGCGGCTGCCAGCTGTCATTGCGCGTGATCGGTGGCCGCGAGCGCGGTCGTGCGCTGTTCGAGCACCTGCGCGGCATCGGCGTGCTCGGCGACTGGCGCGAGCCGGACGTGATCCGCATCTCGCCCACCCCGCTCTACAACCGCTACCTGGACGTGCACCACTTCGTCGAGGAAGTGGAAGCCTGGGCCGGCCTCTGAGCCGGTCCCTCCCCTACTGCTGGACAGTTCGTTGATCGCACATGCTTCCCGCTCGTTGAGCATTATCGGTGCCGGCCTCGCCGGGTCGCTGCTGGCCATCCTGCTGTCACGCCAGGGCTGGCGCATCACCCTGTACGAACGCCGTGGCGATCCACGCGTGGCCGACTACGAGAGCGGCCGCTCGATCAACCTGGCGCTGGCCGAGCGTGGGCGCAATGCGCTGCGCCAGGCCGGTGTGGAAGACGAGGTCATGGCGCGCGCGGTGATGATGCGCGGACGCATGGTGCATCCGCGCGAAGGCGAAGCGCAGCTGCAGCGCTATGGCCGCGACGACAGCGAAGTGATCTGGTCGATCCATCGCAGCGACCTCAACACCACGCTGCTGGAACTGGCCGAACAGGCTGGCGCGACCGTACACTTCCACCGCCGCCTGCACACTGTCGATTTCGACGCCGGCTACGCACGCTTCATCGACGACCGCGACGACAGCCCGCATGACATCCGCTTCGACACCCTGATCGGTGCCGATGGTGCAGGCTCGGCCCTGCGCGCGGCGATGAACCGGCGGGCGCCGCTGGGCGAGGACATCGCGTTCCTCGATCACTCCTACAAGGAGCTGGAAATTCCGCCGGCCGACGATGGCAGCTTCCGCATCGAGCGCAACGCGCTGCATATCTGGCCGCGCGGCCATTACATGTGCATCGCCCTGCCCAATCACGAAGGCACCTTCACCGTCACTTTGTTCCTGCCCAACCAGGGCGATCCCAGCTTCGCCACGATCAATACCGGCGCGCAGGCCGAGGCGCTGTTCGCGCGCGAGTTCGCCGACACCCTGCCACTGATCCCGAACCTGCGCGCAGACTGGGAACAGCACCCGCCGGGCCTGCTTGGCACGCTGACGCTCGATCGCTGGCACCAGCAGGGCCGTGCCGTGCTGATCGGCGACGCCGCGCATGCGATGGTGCCGTTCCACGGCCAGGGCATGAACTGCGCGTTCGAGGACTGCGTTGCACTGGCCCGCCACCTGATGGAGGCCGATGATCTGGAAGGTGCGTTCGCCGCGTTCGAAGCCGAGCGCAAGCCGAATGCACGTGCCATCCAGCAGATGGCGCTGGAGAACTACCTGGAAATGCGCGACCGCGTCGCCGACCCTGCATTCCTGCTGCAGCGCGAACTGGAACAGGAACTGCAGCGGCGCTGGCCGACCCGCTTCGTGCCGCACTACACGATGGTCACCTTCCTGCACACGCCGTACGCCGAGGCGCTGCGCCGCACCGAACTGCAACGCGACATGCTGGTGGCCGCCACCGCCGGCCATGATTCACTGGACAACATCGACTGGGCCGCGCTGGAAGCGCAGATCCACGCGCAGCTGCCGGTCCTGGAGGGCGCGCACTGATGGCTGACAGCTTCCTGTTCTACGATCTGGAAACCTTCGGCCAGGACCCGCGGCGCACGCGCATCTCGCAGTTCGCCGCCATCCGAACCGACGCCGATCTCAACGAAATCGACACCCCGGTCAGCTTCTTCGTGCGCCCGGCCGATGATCTGCTGCCCTCGCCGATGGCCACCCTGGTTACCGGCATCACCCCGCAGCAGGCACTGGCCGAGGGCATCAGCGAGGCCGAGGCCTTCGACCGCATCAACGAGCAGCTGTCGCGCCCCGGCACCTGCGCGCTGGGCTACAACACGCTGCGCTTCGACGATGAGTTCGTCCGCTACGGGCTGTTCCGCAACTTCCACGACCCGTACGAACGCGAGTGGCGCAACGGTAATTCGCGCTGGGACCTGCTGGACATGCTGCGGCTGATGCGCGCGATGCGCCCGGACGGCATCCAGTGGCCGCTGCGCGAGGATGGCGCCACCTCGTTCAAGCTCGAACATCTGGCCGAAGCCAACCACGTGCGCGAAGGCGATGCACACGAAGCACTGTCCGACGTGCGCGCCACCATCGGCATGGCGCGGCTGTTCAAGCAGTCGCAACCACGCCTGTGGGACTACGCCCTGAAGCTGCGCGACAAGCGTTTCGTCGGCGGCCTGCTGGACGTGGCCGCGATGAAGCCGGTGCTGCACATTTCCATGCGCTACCCGGCCAGCCGCCTGTGCGCGGCACCGGTGCTGCCGTTGGCCGTGCACCCGACCATCAACAACCGGGTGATCGTGTTCGACCTGGAAGGCGAGATCGACGATCTGCTGGAGCTGCCGGCGGAGGTGATCGCACAGCGCCTGTACATGCGTGCCAGCGAGCTGCCCGAAGGCGTGGCACGGGTACCTCTGAAGGAAGTGCATCTGAACAAGGTGCCGGCGCTGATCGCCTGGAACCACCTGCGCGCCGATGACCACGCGCGCCTCGGCCTGGATGTGGCTGCGATCGAAGCCAAGGTGGAACGCCTGCGCGCGTTCGCCCCGCAGCTGGCCGAGAAGGCCCGGCAGGTCTACAACCAGCCCCGCGCCGCCACCGTGGCCGACGTCGATGCCTCGCTGTACGACGGCTTCCTCGGCAACGGTGACAAGCCGCTGCTTGCGCTTGCACGCACCACTGCGCCCGAGCAGCTGGCCGCGCTGGAAGGTCGCTTCCGCGACCCGCGCCTGCCGGAGCTGCTGTTCCGCTACCGCGCGCGCAATCATCCCGACAGCCTCGCGCCGCCTGAACGCCAGCGCTGGCAGGATTACCGCCGCCAGCGCCTGCTCGGAGACGGCGGCCTGGGCGAACTCAACCTGCCCCAGTACCAGCAGCAGCTGGATGCACTGGCCGCCGAAGCGCCCGATGACACCCGGCGCCAGGCCCTGCTGCAATCGCTGCGCGACTGGGGCCAGCACCTGCAGGAGACGCTGTGAGCACTTATTTCTCGGACGCCAGCTTCAAGTTCCTGCGCAGCCTTGCGCGGCACAACGACAAGGCCTGGTTCAACGATCACCGCCAGCAGTACGAAGACCACGTGCGGCAGCCGTTCCTGCGCCTGCTGGGCGACCTGCAGCCGGCGCTGGCCGAGGTCAGCGAGCACTTCCGCGCCGATACCCGTGGCGTCGGTGGTTCGCTGTTCCGCATCCATCGTGACGCGCGTTTTTCCAACGACAAGTCGCCGTACAAGACCTGGCAGGGTGCACGCCTGTTCCATGAGCGCCGCCGCGAAGTGGCCGCGCCCTCGTTCTACGTGCACCTGCAGCCGGGCGAGAGTTTCGTCGGCGCTGGCCTGTGGCATCCGGAACCGGAAACCCAGCGCCGCGTACGCCACTTCATCCTCGACAATCCGGGCAGCTGGAAGGCCGCCGCGCATGCACCGGCCCTGCGCAAACGCTTCGATTTCGAGGAGAGCGAAAAGCTGGTGCGGCCCCCGCGTGGCTTCCCGGCCGACTTCGAGTTCATCGACGACCTCAAGCACCGCAACTGGGTGATGTGGCGCTCGCTGGACGATGCCACCATGACCGGCCCGCGCCTGCTGTCCACGCTGGGCAAGGACCTGGCTGGGCTCGGCCCGTTCGTTGACTACCTGTGCGCGGCGCTGGACCTGGAGTTCTGAGCCGCATCACCTGCCGTTCACCACTGGCTGCCTCACTTGCGGCAGTCTGGACAGCATGAAGAAGCTCACTGCACTGGCTGTGCTGCTGGTCCTGGCCTTGGCTGCGTGGTGGTTCGGCGGCCCGTACATGGCCGTGCGTGGCCTGTCCAAGGCCATCGAAGAACGCGACACGGCGCGACTGGAACGCTATGTCGATTTCCCTCGCGTGCGCAGCAGCCTGCGCGCCCAGCTCAACGACTATCTGGTACGCCAGGCCGGCCCGGATGTAGCGGCCAGCCCGTTCGGCGCCCTGCTGTACGGCCTCGGCGACCAGCTCGGCGGTGCAGCGGTGGAGACCATGGTGACCCCGACCGGGATCGGCGCAATGCTGCAGGGCCACGTGCTGTGGAAGCGCGGCCGCAATGAACTGCAGGGCGGTGATGCCTTCGGCGCGACCGAGCCGGCACGGCCATTGAAGAACGCCGAGCATCACTTCGAAGCGCTGGACCGCTTCGTGATCGACGTCGATCGCGGCCCCGACCAGCCGCCGATGAAAGTGGTGCTGGAACCGCAGGGCCTGCGCTGGAAGGTGGTGGATCTGCAGTTGGGGATGTCGGCCACCCCGTGACGGGTCATGCCCTTCGACGGTGCTGCTTTCGGTAGATGCCCACCTTGGTGGGCATGGATCCAGGACGGCGCCAACCAAGGTTGGCGACTACCGCGGTACAGCGCTCTGGTAGCTGCCCACCTTGGTGGGCGTCGATGCATGGCAGTGCCAACCAATGGCTGGCACCCACCCGGCATGGTCTCACCCCTCGTTGGCGACACCGTGCGGTACGTGGCCGGCGGCCACGTGTTCGCGCGCACTGTCGATGTTGTGCTGCGAATCATCGAAGAAGATGTCGGCACCGAACGCCTGCAGGAACGGCCCCTTGTGGCGGCCGCCGAGGAACAGCGCTTCGTCGAGGCGCACTCCCCACTCGCGCAGGGTGCGGATTACGCGCTCATGCGCCGGTGCCGAGCGTGCGGTCACCAGCGCAGTGCGGATCGGCGCGCTCTCGCCCGCCGGGAACACTTCCTGCAGCGTATGCAGGGCCGACAGGAAACCGCGGAATGGGCCGCCGCTGAGGGGTTCGCGGGCCCGTTCACGCTCGTGCCGGCCAAACGCCTCCACGCCCTGCTCGCGCGAGATGCGCTCGCTCTCGTCACCGAAGATCACTGCGTCACCGTCGAAGGCGATGCGCAACTGGCCGGCCGGGCGACCGGTATCGATCTGGTCGGCCGCCGCGGCGGCGGTTTCGCCAGGCGGCTTGGGCAGGATGGTCGCCGCGGCGATGCCGTGGCGCAGCGCGCTGCGCACCGATTCCGGGTTGGCTGACAGGAACAGGTCGGTGCCGAACGGCTTCACATACGGCCAGGTCGGCTCGCCGGCGGTGAACGTTGCACGGATGATGCCCAGGCCGTAGTGCTGGATCGAATTGAAGATGCGCAGGCCGGTATCGGCCGAGTTGCGCGACAGCAGGATCACCTCGACGCGAGGATTCTCCGGGCTGGCCCCCTGGTTCAAAGCCAGCAGCTTGCGCACCACCGGGAAGGCCACGCCGGGGCCGAGGATGTCGTCCTCGTGCTGGCGCTGGAATTCGGCATAGGCCGCCACGCCATCGCTCTCGAACAGCGCGTGGCTTTCCTCGAGGTCGAACAGCGCGCGCGAGGTCACCGCGACGGTCAGCAAACGGGGGGAGTTGTCGCCCATCGGTGGGGGTCCTTCAAGCGGTCGGCACGGCCGGCTGCCCATTGTCCTCAAAAAACGAACTGTTCGCTCAGGATCCGGTCTTCCAGGTTGTGCTCCGGGTCGAACAGCAGGGTCACGCGGCGGTCCTTCGACTCACGGATGGTCACCTCGACCACGTCGCGGGTCTCGTGCGAATCGGCAGTCACGCTGACCGGGCGCTTGTACGGATCGAGCACGCGGAAGCGCACTTCGGTATCAGCCTTCAGGATCGCGCCGCGCCAGCGCCGCGGCCGGTACGGGGCCAACGGCGTCAGCGCGATGGTGTGCGAGCCCAGCGGCAGCACCGGACCATGCGCGGAATAGTTGTAGGCGGTACTGCCGGCCGGGGTGGCCACCAGCACGCCGTCGCCGATCAGTTCGGCCACGCGCTCCTGGCCGTTGAGGTCGATGCCAATATGCGCGGCCTGCCGGGTCTGGCGCAGGAGCGAAACGTCGTTGTAGGCCAGCGAGCCGGTACTGGTGCCGGACTCGGTCAGCGCCACCATTTCCAGCGGGCGCAGGTTGGCCGGTTCTGCGCGTGCGATGCGGGCCTGCACGTCGTCGTCTCCACGGTACTGGTTCATCAGGAAGCCGACCGTGCCCAGCTTCATGCCGAACACCGGCTTGCCCAGGTGCCCATGCCGATGCAGGGTCTGCAGCATGAAGCCGTCGCCCCCCAGCGGGCACAGCACGTCGGCCTGCTCCGGCGCGTGATCGCCATAACGCGAGATCATCGCCGCGCGGGCCATCTGCGCGGGCTCGGCGGTGCTGGCCAGGAAAGCGATGCGGGGGGTGTCGCTCATCGGTGGATCCGGGGGGAAGGCATGAGGAAGAGCATAACCGAGCGCCGGGGGTTGAACCCCGCTGGGCGGATGACCGGCCCGTCCGCCGGGACACGCCGTAAACCCATCCATGGGGGCTCGGTCGCGCCATCCATGGCGCTCACGGTCCCGGCGGACGGGCCGGTCATCCACCTGGCAGGTTCACGGCCGGCGTCGGGTCAGATGGTCGCAAAGGTCAAGGGCAGAAACAAAACGGCCCCGCTTTCGCGGGGCCGTTCCGGTTCACGCATGCCAGGCATGGCCTGGCACTACTTCACTTACGCGCCGTGTGCCGCCAGCTGGCCCAGGCGCTGCACCGCGACCGAAACGGTCGGGTAGTCCAGGGTCTTCTGCTCGGCCAGTTCGGCCAGCATCGCCAGGGTGAAGCGCAGGCTGTTGTCGTCACGGCCCATCCAGGCTGCGACCTTGGCTTCCGCGCTGCTGCCCTTGGTGCCCAGCACCTGGCCGGCCAGGTTGCGGTGGTTGGCGGCCAGCTCGTCACGCAGCACGCCACGTGCCACGGCGTGCCAACGACCGTTGACCTCCAGCGCATCGACCTGCTCGAACAGCCACGGCAGCTGCAGGGCATCGCCCAGGCGGAAGTGGACCTTGGACACGTCCACCGGCTTCAGCTTGCGGGTGCGGGCCAGTTCGATGATGTCGAACGCCGGCTCCAGGAAGTGCAGTTCGGCCAGCTGCTGCGCCAGCGCGGACGGCAGGCCCTTTTCCTTCCACTCGGCCACCAGGGCTTCGTAGGTCGGACGCTGCGAATCCGGCAGCACACCCGAGGCAACGCGGATGTCGTTGAACGGACCCTGGTAGCGGTTGACCGCTTCAGTGATGCCCGGCATCGCGCCCGGGCGCGACAGCAGCCAACGCACGAACGAACGCTGCAGCTTCCAGATAACTTCCAGCGCGTCGATCTGCACCGACTCCGGCACCTTGCCGTCGAGTGCATCGATCTGCGCCCACAGCGCGCGCGCATCCAGCGTTTCGCGGCTGATGGTGTAGGCCTTGGCGACTTCGGCGATGGAACGGCCGGTGTCTTCCTGCATGCGCATCAGGAAGGTGGCGCCCATGCGGTTGATGGTCTGGTTGGTCACGGCCGTGGCGATGATTTCGCGCTTCAGGCGGTGACGCTCCATCGCGTCGGCGTACTTCTTCTGCAGCGGGGTCGGGAAGTAACGCTGCAGTTCCTTGGACAGGTACGGATCTTCCGGGATGTCCGATTCCAGCAGCTGGGCGAACGCCACCAGCTTCGAGTAGGACAGCAGCACCGACAGTTCCGGGCGGGTCAGGCCCTGGCCGCGTGCCTTGCGCTGGGACAGCTCGGCGTCGGACGGCAGGAACTCGATCTGGCGATCCAGCAGGCCCTGCTGTTCCAGGGTACGGATGAAGTGCTGCTTGGAACCCAGGCGCTTGACCGCCATCCGCTCCATCAGGCTCAGCGCCTGGTTCTGGCGGTAGTTGTCATTGAGCACCAGCTCGGCGACTTCATCGGTCATCGAGGCCAGCAGCTTGTTGCGCTGCTCGACGGTCAGCTTCTTGGCCCGCACCACATCGTTGAGCAGGATCTTGATGTTGACTTCGTGGTCGGAGGTGTCCACACCGGCCGAGTTGTCGATGAAGTCGGTGTTGAGCAGCACGCCGGCCTGGGCGGCTTCGATGCGGCCCAGCTGGGTCATGCCCAGGTTGCCGCCCTCGCCCACCACCTTGCAGCGCAGCTCGCCACCGTTCACGCGCAGGGCGTTGTTGGCGCGGTCGCCGACATCGCTGTGCTGCTCGCTGGCAGCCTTCACGTAGGTACCGATGCCGCCGTTCCACAGCAGGTCGACCGGTGCCTTCAGGATCGCGCTCATCAGATCGTTCGGCGACAGCGCCTTGACGTTGTCATCCAGGCCCAGCGCTTCACGCACCTGCGGGGTGATCTCGATCGACTTCAGGCTGCGCGGGTACACGCCGCCGCCCTTGCTGATCAGCTTGGCGTCGTAGTCCGCCCAGCTCGAACGCGGCACGGTGAACAGGCGCTCACGTTCGACGAACGTGGTGGCCGCATCCGGGTTCGGGTCCAGGAAGATGTGGCGGTGGTCGAAGGCAGCGACCAGGCGGATGTGGCGCGACAGCAGCATGCCGTTGCCGAACACGTCGCCGGACATGTCGCCGACGCCGACCGCAGTGAAGTCCTGGGTCTGGCTGTCACGGCCCAGCGCACGGAAGTGGCGCTTGACCGATTCCCACGCACCGCGTGCGGTGATGCCCATGCCCTTGTGGTCATAGCCAACCGAACCACCGGAGGCGAACGCATCGCCCATCCAGAAGCCGTGCGCGATGGCCAGGCCGTTGGCGATGTCGGAGAAGGTCGCGGTGCCCTTGTCGGCGGCCACCACCAGGTACGGATCGTCCATGTCGTGGCGCACGACATCCACCGGCGGCACGATCTTGTTGTTGACGATGTTGTCGGTGATGTCCAGCAGGCCCTGGATGAACAGCTTGTAGCAGGCCACGCCGTTGGCGAAGATCGCGTCGCGGTCGCCGTTCACCGGCGGGGTCTTGGCGAAGAAGCCGCCCTTCGCGCCGACCGGCACGATTACGGTGTTCTTGACCATCTGAGCCTTGACCAGGCCCAGCACTTCGGTACGGAAGTCTTCGCGACGGTCCGACCAGCGCAGGCCGCCACGGGCGACCGCGCCGAAGCGCAGGTGGGTACCTTCCACGCGCGGGCCGTAGACGAAGATCTCGCGGTACGGGCGCGGCTTCGGCAGGTCCGGCACCAGCGCCGAATCAAACTTGAAGCTGATGACATGGCCGTGCTGGCCGTTGGCATCGGTCTGGTAGTAGCTGGTGCGCAGGGTCGCGTCGATCACGCCCATGAACGAGCGCAGGATGCGGTCCTCGTCCAGACTGGACACACGGTCCATCAGCTTCAGCAGCGCATCGCGCGCGGCCTGCATCTGCGCGTCGCGGTCACCCTTGCGGGCGTCGACCACGGTCTTGAGCACCTTCAGGGTGGCGTCGTCGCCAGCAGCCAGCACATCGAAGTGGGCCTTCAGCTGGGCCTGGCCGGCGGCGATGTCGTCCTTGCTCTCGTGGCCGGTAGCCGGATCGAAGCGCGCTTCGAACAGCTCGACCAGCAGTCGGGCCAGCAGCGGGTAGCGCGCGAAGGTGCCTTCCACGTAGGCCTGCGAGAACGGCACGCCGGTCTGCAGCAGGTACTTGCAGTAGCCACGCAGCATGGCGACCTGGCGCCAGTGCAGGCCGGCAGCCAGCACCAGGCGGTTGAAGCCGTCGTTCTCGGCATCGCCGTGCCAGACGCGGGCAAAGGTCTCGCCGAAGGCTTCATCGACGCTGGCGGCATCGATCGCGCCGGCGGTCGATTCGACCTCGAAGTCCTGCACGTACACCGGGGCGTTGTCGACCGACAGGCGGTACGGACGCTCGGCGATCACGCGCAGGCCCATGTTTTCCATCATCGGCAGCGCGTCCGACAGCGGGATGTCGTCCAGCTGGCGATACAGCTTCAGGCGCAGGCCATCACCGCTTTCGCGCGGCACGGCCTGCAGGCTCAGGCGCAGGTCGTCCGGGCCGGTCAGGGCATCAAGCTGGCTGACATCGTTGGCTGCAACCGCGGTGCTGTTGTCTTCGATGTAGCCGGCCGGCAGCGCCTTGCCGATACGCGCGGCGATGCGCAGGCCTTCGGTCTCGCCGTGGCGGGCCACCAGCGCTTCGCGCAGGTCGTCCTGCCAGTTGCGCAGCACCTGGGCCAGCTTCTGCTCCAGTTCGGCGGTATCAACGTCGAGCATTTCACCCGGCTTCGGGCGCACGATCAGGTGCACCTGGGCCAGCGGCGATTCGCCCAGCACCACCGAGCTGTCGACGTACTCGCCGTGCAGCGCGTCCTTCAGCATCGCTTCGATGCGCAGGCGCACGTCGGTGTTGAAGCGCTCACGCGGCAGGTAGACCAGCGCGGAGATGAAACGGCTGTACTTGTCGCGGCGCAGGAACAGGCGGCTGCGCACGCGTTCCTGCAGGCCCAGCACGCCCATCGCGGTGCGGAACAGTTCGTCCTCGCTGGACTGGAACAGTTCTTCGCGCGGCAGGGTTTCCAGGATGTGGCGCAGGGCCTTGCCACTGTGGCTGGCCGGGGCCAGGCCCGACTGCTTCATCACGTGCTCGTGGCGCTGGCGCACCAGCGGGATCTCCCACGGGCGACGGTTGTAGGCGCTGGAGGTGAACAGGCCAAGGAAGCGCTGCTCGCCGATGATCTTGCCCTTGGCGTCGAATTCCAGCACGCCGATGTAGTCCATGTAGCCGGCGCGGTGCACGCGCGAGCGGGCATTGGTCTTGGTCAGGATCAGCGCGTCCTTCAGGCCGGACGTGGCGTTCAGGCCCTGCGCGGCCAGGGTCTTGACCGGGCGGGCCGCGGACTTGTCCTTGCCGCGCATCAGGCCCAGGCCGGTGTCGTTCAGCGGCGCCAGTACGTCTTCCTTGCCCTGCTTCTCGACGCGGTACTCGCGGTAGCCGAAGAAGGTGAAGTGGTTGTCGGCGGCCCAGCGCAGGAACTCCTGTGCTTCCTTGCGCGATGCATCGTCGACTGGCAGCTGGCGCTTGCCCAGGTCGTCGGCCAGCGCCAACGCCTTGTCCTTCATCGGCTGCCAGTCGCGCACGATCGCGCGCACTTCGTCCAGCGCCTTGTTGATGGCCTGTTCGATGGCGGCCATGGCTTCGGCCGGCTGGCGGTCGATCTCCAGCAGCATCACCGACTCGGCATCACCCTCGCCGACCTTGACCAGCTTGCCGGCCTTGTCGCGGGTGAAGCGCAGCACCGGGTGGCCCAGCACGTGGACGCCCACGCCCTGCTCGGCCAGCGACATGGTGACCGTATCCACGAGGAACGGCATGTCATCGTTGACGATCTGCAGAACGGTGTGCGGCGATTCCCAACCGTTGGCCTTCGCGGTCGGATTGAACACGCGGACGTTGGCCTTGCCGGCCTTGCGGGCACGCGCGAATTCCAGCGTCTCAGCCGCGAGAGCGGCCCACTCTTCAGCGCTGTGGTGCGGGAACTCGTCCGATTCCATGCGCTTGTAGAAGTCAGTGGCAAAGGCCACTGCTTCGGCCTGTGCGGCCGCGGGGTAGCGCTTGCGCAAGGCCGTGTACACCGGCTCCAGGGAGAAACCAGCGGTCACTGCGACCTCCGACTCTGCTGGTTTCGTCTTGTTCTTCACGGTCTTGGCTGCGGTTTTTTGCGGTTTCATGGCAGAGCGATGCGCTTGCTCAGTTGGGAAAATGAAATTGTAGCCCTACCGCGCGAAAAGGCCTTGCTGCAGGACGGAATAAGCAGATTCGGGTTTGCTGCGGTTCAAACGCCTATTCAGTTCGCACCGGTATGGTGCTGGCGCCTGTTTCAGCACTGCCGACAGGATCGGCAAAACGTGTTACCGGAAGACACACGCGGCGACGCCGATGCGATTCCACAATCCTGAACTGGACGGTATAGTCCACCGCGTGAACCCGGCCTACCTCCCCGTTGCCCTCGATGCACGCGATGAGCGTGTGTTCGACGCCGTACGCGAACTGCTGGCCCAGCAGGGCATGCAGATGAGCATGGAGGCGGTGGCCCAGCA
This sequence comes from Stenotrophomonas sp. YJH_SMC_119, assembly GCF_059368315.1. Taxonomy (NCBI): domain Bacteria; kingdom Pseudomonadati; phylum Pseudomonadota; class Gammaproteobacteria; order Lysobacterales; family Lysobacteraceae; genus Stenotrophomonas; species Stenotrophomonas sp. YJH_SMC_119. Next base: position 199,537 of record NZ_JCAFRP010000002.1, read on the forward strand.
CGCCGGCTGCTCCAAGCAGACCCTGTACTCGCGCTACGGCAGCAAGCAGGAACTGCTGCGCCGGGTGATGCAGCGCCACGTCGGCCACGCCACCGGCGCCATGGTTCGTGCACTCCGCACTGACGACCTGCGTGCCAGCCTGCTCCAGTTCGCCACCGACTTCCTGGAGCACTTCAACCAACCGCACGTGGGCCAGGCCTGCCGGCTGATCGCCGCCGACGCGGCCCAGTTTCCCGAAGAGGCGCGTACGCTGTACCGGCACGGAGCCGGCGCACTGACGCTTCATCTTGCTGAATGGATTGAAACCGTTTGCATGCGTGGCCAGCTCCGGCATGACGACCCGCACTTCATGGCCGAACTGCTGCTGAGCATGATTGCCGGTCAGGATTTCGACAAACAGCGTTTCCATACCCCCCATCGTGATGACGCGCGGCTGCGTCGGCGCTGGGCAGAGTTCTCCGTCGACAGCTTCCTGCGCGCCTTCGCGCCTCAGCCGTCGCCGGCCCCGTCTTCAAACCAACCCCGGAGTTCCTCCTGATGACCGCCCCACTCCGCACCCTTGCCTTGACGTGCGCCGTTGCTGTCGCGCTGGCTGCCTGCAAGAAGCCGGAACAGCAGACGCCCCCGCCGCCGGAGGTGGGCGTGATCGACGCCAAGCCGCAGACCCTGCCGCTGCAGCGCGAGCTGGTCGGTCGCCTGTCGCCGTTCCGCAGCGCCGACGTGCGTGCGCGCGTGCCGGGCGTGCTGCTCAAGCGCGTCTACCAGGAAGGCTCGCAGGTCAAGCAGGGCCAGACCCTGTTCCTGATCGACCCGGCGCCGCTGCGTGCCTCGCTCAACGCCTCCGAAGCACAGCTGGCATCGGCCCGCGCGACCTACGCCAACGCCAAGGTGGCCGCCGACCGTGCACGTTCGCTGGCGCCGCAGCAGTTCGTCTCCAAGTCCGACCTGGACAACGCTGAATCGGCCGAGCGTACCGCGCTGGCGGCGGTCAAGCAGGCCGAAGCAGCGGTGACTTCCTCGCGCATCAGCCTGGGCTACACCGAAGTAGCCGCACCGATCAGCGGCGTGGCCAACAAGCAGCAGGTCACCGAAGGCGCGCTGGTCGGCCAGGGCGATGTGACCCTGCTGACCACCGTCGACCAGCTCGACCCGCTGTACGTGAACTTCTCGCTGAGCGTGGACGAGCTGACCCAGCTGCGCGCGCAACAGGCCAAGGGCGCGCTGGCGCTGTCGGGCGACGGCAAGGCCACGGTGAACGTCAAGCTGGCCGATGGCAGCACCTACAGCGAGCCGGGCACCCTGGACTTCTCCTCGACCACGGTCGACCCGGCCACCGGTGCGGTGTCGTTGCGCGCGTTGCTGCCGAACCCACAGCAGATCCTGCTGCCGGGCGCCTTCGTCAGCTTCCAGGCCAACCTGGGCGAACGCAACAATGCCTTCCTGGTACCGCAGCAGGCCCTGCTGCGCGACACCACGGGCGGCTACGTGATGGTGGTCGGCGCCGACGGCAAGGTCGCGCGCAAGAACGTGAAGACCGATGGCGCGCAGAACGGCAACTGGCTGGTCAGCGACGGCCTGGCCGCCGGCGACAAGGTGATCGTGGCCGGCGTGCAGAAGGTCAAGGAAGGTGCACCGGCGGTGGCCAAGCCGTGGACCCCGGGGCAGGACGCCAACGGCAAGCCGGCCGCAGGCGGCGCCGCTCCGGCGGGCACCGCACCGGCTGCTGGCAAGGCACCGGCCGACGCGGCCAAGCCCGAGCAGGCCGATGCGGCCAAGCCGGCCGCCACCGATTCGAACAAGCAGTAACGGGAACCTTCCGTCATGCCTAAATTTTTCATCGAACATCCAGTCTTCGCCTGGGTGGTGGCGATCCTGATCTCGCTCAGCGGCGTGATCGCGATCCTCAACCTGGGCGTGGAGTCCTATCCCAACATCGCCCCACCGCAGGTCACCGTCTCGGCCACCTACCCGGGCGCCAGTGCCGACACCACGGAAAAATCGGTCACCCAGGTGATCGAGCAGCAGCTGACCGGTATCGATCACCTGCTGTACTTCAGCTCTTCCTCGTCGTCCAACGGCCGTGCGCAGATCACCCTGACCTTCGAGACGGGTACCGATCCGGACATCGCCCAGGTGCAGGTGCAGAACAAGGTCTCGCTGGCCACGCCCCGACTGCCTTCGGAAGTGACCCAGCAGGGCGTGGTGGTGGCCAAGGCCAACGCCGGCTTCCTGATGGTGGTGGCGCTGCAGTCCGATACCCCGACCATCAACCGTGATGCGCTGAACGACATCGTTGGTTCGCGCGTGCTCGACCAGGTCTCGCGTATCCCCGGCGTCGGCAGCACCCAGCAGTTCGGTTCCGAGTACGCCATGAACATCTGGCTGAACCCGGAAAAGATGCAGGGTTATGGCCTGTCGGCCAGCCAGGTGCTGGCTGCGGTGCGCGCGCAGAACGTGCAGTTCGCCGCCGGTGCGCTTGGCTCGGATCCGTCGCCGGAAGGCCAGCACTTCACCGCCACGGTCTCGGCCGAAGGCCGCTTCAGTTCGCCGCAGGAGTTCGAGAACATCATCCTGCGCGCCAACGCTGACGGCTCGCGGGTGCTGTTGAAGGACATCGCCCGCGTTGCCTTCGGTGCCAACAACTACGGTTTCGACACCCAGTACAACGGCAAGCCGACCGGTGCCTTCGCCATCCAGCTGCTGCCGGGCGCCAACGCCCTGAACGTGGCCGAGGCGGTGCGCGCCAAGATGGACGAGCTGCAACCCAGCTTCCCGGCCGGCGTGACCTGGTTCTCGCCGTACGACAGCACCACCTTCGTTAAGATCTCGATCCAGGAAGTGGTCAAGACGCTGTTTGAAGCAGTGTTCCTGGTGTTCCTGGTGATGCTGATCTTCCTGCAGAACTTCCGCGCCACGCTGATCCCGACCCTGGTCATCCCGGTGGCGCTGCTCGGTACCTTCCTGGGCATGTGGATGATCGGCTTCACGATCAACCAGCTGACCCTGTTCGCGATGGTGCTGGCGATCGGCATCGTGGTCGATGACGCGATCGTGGTGATCGAGAACGTCGAACGCATCATGACCGAGGAAGGCCTGGCGCCGAAGCCGGCCACGCAGAAGGCGATGACCCAGATCACCGGCGCGGTGGTGGCGATCACCGTCGTGCTGGCTGCGGTGTTCATCCCGTCCGCCCTGCAGGGCGGCGCCGCCGGTGAGATCTACAAGCAGTTCGCCCTGACCATCGCCATTTCGATGGCGTTCTCGGCGTTCCTGGCGCTGGGCTTCACCCCGGCGCTGTGCGCGACCTTCCTGAAGCCGACGCACAACGACAATCCGAACATCGTCTACCGCACCTTCAACAAGTACTACGACAAGATCAGCCACACCTATGTCGGCCACATCACCTCGGCGGTGCGCCATGCGCCGCGCTGGATGATCCTGTTCGTGGTGCTCACCGCACTGTGCGGCTTCCTGTTCACCCGCATGCCGGGCAGCTTCCTGCCGGAAGAAGACCAGGGCTATGCGCTGGCGATCGTACAGCTGCCGCCGGGCTCGACCAAGGGCCAGACCAACGAAGTGTTCGCGCAGATGCGTGGCATCCTGGAAAAGCAGGATGGCTATGAAGGCATGCTGCAGGTGGCCGGCTTCAGCTTCGTCGGTTCCGGCGAGAACGTCGGCATGGGCTTCATCCGCCTGAAGCCGTGGGAGGAACGCAAGTTCACCGCGCCCGAGTTCATCCAGAACATGAACGGCGCGTTCTACGGCATCAAGGAAGCGCAGATCTTCGTGGTCAACCTGCCCACCGTGCAGGGCCTTGGCCAGTTCGGCGGCTTCGACATGTGGCTGCAGGACCGCAGCGGTGCCGGTTACGAGCAGCTGACGCAGGCCCGCAACATCCTGCTCGGCCAGGCCGCGCAGAAGCCGGACCACCTGGTCGGCGTGCGCCCGAACGGCCTGGAAAACGCGCCGCAGCTGCAGCTGCATGTAGACCGCGTGCAGGCGCAGTCGATGGGCATGTCGGTGTCGGACGTGTACAGCACCATCCAGCTGATGCTGGCCCCCGTGTACGTCAACGACTTCTTCTACGAAGGCCGCATCAAGCGCGTGACCATGCAGGCCGATGGTCCGTACCGCACCGGCCAGGAATCGCTGAAGAGCTTCTACAGCCCCTCCAGCCTGACCAAGAACGCCGATGGCACCAATTCGATGATCCCGCTGAACACGGTGGTCAAGTCCGAATGGGTGTCGGCACCGCCGTCGCTGAGCCGCTACAACGGCTACTCGGCGATCAACATCGTCGGCTCGCAGGCCCCGGGTACCAGCTCGGGCGAGGCGATGCAGACCATGGAGAGCATCGTCAACGACGACCTGCCGGCCGGCTTCGGCTACGACTGGTCGGGCATGTCCTACCAGGAAATCCTGGCTGGCAACGCGGCGACGCTGCTGCTGGTGCTGTCGATCGTAGTGGTGTTCCTGTGCCTGGCCGCGCTGTATGAGAGCTGGTCGATCCCGGTGGCAGTGCTGCTGGTGGTGCCGCTGGGCGTGCTCGGTGCCCTCGGCCTGTCGATGCTGCGCGGCCTGCCAAACGATCTGTTCTTCAAGATCGGCCTGATCACCGTGATCGGCCTTGCGGCGAAGAACGCGATCCTGATCGTGGAGTTCGCGGTGGAGCAGCGCGCCGCCGGCAAGAACCTGCGCGATGCCACCATCGAAGCGGCCCGCCTGCGTTTCCGCCCGATCCTGATGACCTCGTTCGCGTTCATCATGGGCGTGATCCCGATGGCGATCTCCACCGGCGCGGGCGCCAACTCCCGCCATGCCATCGGTACCGGCGTGATCGGCGGCATGCTGTTCGCCACCCTGCTCGGCCTGTTGATGATCCCGGTGTTCTTCGTGGTCGTGCGCCGCATGCTGGGCGACAAGCTGGATGAACCGTCCAAGGAGTTCATGGAACGCCAGCGCGACGCGGATGCAGCACACCGTCCGGATCGTTGATCCAGCGGTGAACTGAAACGAGAAAGGCCCCGGAGCGATCCGGGGCCTTTGTTGTTGCCGCTTCTGGATCCATGCCGCCCCAGGTTGGCATCTACCGGGGCAACGGCATACCCGGTAGTCGCCAACCTTGGTGGGCGCTGTCCGGGCAGCGTCTCAGCGTAACACTGCGATCACCACGCATGCCGCCACAATCGCCAGTGCAGGCCATTGCATCGGCAGGAAGAAGAAGTGATGCGGAGCATGCTGCCCAGGTGCACGCGGCTTTCGATTGAGCACGAAACCCAGCACCGTGTTGATTGCCGAGCCAAGGCCGAACGCCAGCAGGACCTGACTGAGTGAAGTATTGCCGCGACCTACCGCTGGATCCGGGAACAGGATGAGGATGAGCAGCACGGCAGCGATCGGTGTGAGCAGGGTCAGCAGCCCTGCGCCTCGATAGATGAGCATGTGGTGGCGTCCATGAACGGTGGAGCATTCTGCGACCAAGGAGCGGGAATGCCAATGGACCGTTGGCATGTCGACTGCCCGGAGACCGGTCGCATACGGCCTGTACTGAAAAGTCCCTTCCACTGCTGCGCCGACAACGAGGCGCTCAAGGCGTCTACCGGTTTCGCATAAGGCCCCCGCTTTGGATTCCTGGGCGCGCAGTAGTGCGGCACGCCCGGATCGTTGCTATCCAGATACCTCCACGGCAATCGATCCGATGCCGCCCAGGAGACAGTTCATGGAAAGAGCACCACTACGACGCTTCAGCCGCCCCGCCCTTCTGCTTGGTGCGCTCTTCGCGGCCAGCAGCGTCCAGGACGCACATGCGGCAGGCGTTCTCGTCTGCGACAACTGTCGCGATCCACGCGCGCTGGCGCTGTCCTCGGGCACGGGGCCCACCATCGTCGCCGACTTCCAGCAGCGCCGGATCCATGGCTTCGATGTGGAATACGATCGCGAGCTGCGTCGCTATCGCGCCACCAGGGCGCAGATTCCCGGGCCAATCAACGCATCCTTCAATCGGATCATGGGGATGCTCGACAACAACGTGCCAACCGTACAGTTCGCGCCGCGGCAGTGGGCCGGAAGAGGAGTCCAGTACGAGGTTCATCCTGATGACCCGCAATACGCCAACAGCATAGGCTTCCCGGAAGAGCACAAGAACCTCAACGCCTACGATGTCGTGCAGATGGCAACCGAGCGATTCAGGCTGGAGAGCGCCATGGGCAAGGCATTCACTGGCGCCACGACATCGTCGAGGGCCTGGAACAGCATGGCGATATTCCTGTCCTCGATCGGCCTGAGCTTCGTCAGCAAGGCCCTCGGAATCGACGGTGCAATCTACAGGATCACCTGGCGCGATGGCTCGAAGACTACGCTGGTCATCGTCTCTTCGTCAGTGGACACCGCCAGATACGTGCAAGGCCAGAGCAAGGACGCCAATGGCAACATGATTCCCGACGGCGCGGCAACCAGCCCCGGCCTGGCCCAACACTTCGCCGGCACCTACAACTTCAACAGCCGGGACGATCTGGATCGATGGATCGACTCCGGTCGCCTCTATGGGGTGAACATGTTCCCCGGTGCTCCACCTGAGTCGCTGCAGATCGTCTGTGAATGGAACGGAACGGATATCGTTTGCCGATTGCCACGTTGATCGCACAAAGGAAACGGGGCGGCAATCGCCGCCCCGTCGCGTCCATCAGCGCAACCCGGTCTCGTTGCGCGCGATCACCAGGCGCTGGATCTCCGAGGTGCCCTCGTAGATCTCGGTGATCTTGGCATCACGGAAGTAACGCTCCAGCGGCATCTCCTTCGAGTACCCCATGCCGCCGTGGATCTGCACCGCCTGGTGCGTGATCCACATCGCTGCTTCCGAAGCGGTCAGTTTGGCCACCGCTGCTTCGGTGCTGAAACGCTTGCCCTGACCCTTCACCCACGCGGCACGCAGGGTCAGCAGCAGCGCTGCGTCCAGCTTGCACTTCATGTCGGCGATCTTGGCCTGGGTCATCTGGAAGGTGCCGATGGCCGCGCCGAAGGCCTTGCGCTCCTTCACGTATTCCAGGGTCGCCTCATAGGCGGCTCGGGCGATGCCGATGGCCTGCGAGGCGATGCCGATGCGGCCAGCATCGAGCACGCTCATGGCGATCTTGAAGCCCTCGCCTTCCTGGCCCAGCACGTCTTCGGCCTGCGCCACGTAATCGTTGAACTCGATCTCGCAGGTGGCCGAAGCGCGGATGCCCAGCTTCGGCTCGGTCTTGCCGCGACCGAAGCCCGCCTTGTCGGTATCGATGAGGAAGGCGGTGATGCCGCGCGCGCCCTTGTCCGGCTCGCTCATCGCGAACAGCACAATGTACCTGGCCACCGGGCCGGAGGTGATCCAGCTCTTCTTGCCGTTGATGACGAAGGTGCCGTCGGCCTGCTTCACCGCGCGGCAGCGCATGGCGGTGGCATCGGAGCCGGACTGCGGCTCGGTCAGCGCGAACGCGCCGATGGCCTCGCCCTCGGCGATGGCACGCACGTAGGTCTGCTTCTGCTGCTCGGTACCGTGGGTGAGGATGCCGTTGCAGAACAGCGAGTTGTTGACCGACATGATGGTCGAATGGGCTGCGTCGGCGGCGGCGACCTCCACCATCGCCAGCACGTACGCAACCGGGTCCATGCCCGCGCCACCGTATTCGGTCGGCACTTCGATGCCCATCAGGCCGTTCTCGCCCAGCAGGCGGATGTTGTCGAGCGGGAACTCGCCGGTACGGTCATGGTGCTCCGCGCTCGGGGCGATCTTCTCCTGCGCGATGCGCCGCGCAACGTCCTGCAGCATCAACTGCTCTTCGGTAAAGCTGAAATCCACAACACCCTCCCGGGTACATGAAGTTATGGGCTACATACGGCGCGCCCAGGTGCCCCGATTGTACCGGGGCCCGGCTGTTTCCGTACGCTGGCGACTTGACCGCGACGGGCCCTTTCAGCGAATATATCTCTATATCGCGATAGGTAGATATTTATGGATCTTGAAGACTGGTCGACCCGCCTGAAGGTGTTCGCCGATGCGACCCGCGTGCGCCTGCTGGCGCTGCTGGAGCAGGAGGAACTGACCGTGGCCGAACTGTCGGCGATCACCCGGCTGGCACAGCCACGCGTGTCCACCCACCTGGCGCGCCTGAAGGAAGCCGGCCTGGTCCGCGACCGCCGTGCGGGCGTATCGGCCTATTACCGCTTCGACGAGGCCCAGCTGGACCCGGCGCAGCGTGCATTGTGGCATGCCTTGAGCAACGGAAGCGATGACCCGCTGCTGCGCCAGGACGCTGAACGCGTCGCTGCCGTGCTGGCCCACCGCGCCTCCGACCAGAACTGGGCCGACAGCGTGGCCGGCGACATGGAACGCCACTACTCCCCGGGGCGCACCTGGGAAGCCCTCGCCCGCACCGCGCTGCCGCTGCTGGAGACCGGCGACGTGCTGGACATCGCCTCTGGTGACGGCGTGCTGGCCGAACTGGTGGCCCCGCATGCCAAGCGCTACATCTGCATCGACACCAGCGCGCGCGTGGTCGCCGCCGCCAGCGAGCGCCTGCGCCGTCTGCCCAACGTGGAAGTGCGCGAGGGCGACATGCATGCGCTGCCCTTCAAGGACAACAGTTTCGATCTGGTAGTGCTGATGCACGCGCTGACCTACGCCAGCAAGCCGGCGCAGGCGGTGACCGAAGGCGCGCGCGTGCTGCGCCCGGGCGGGCGCCTGCTGCTGTGCAGCCTGGCCCGCCACGAACACAAGGCCGCGGTGGAAGCCTACGGCCACGTCAACCTCGGCTTCAGCGACAAGGAGCTGCGCAGGTTCGTCGACAAGGCCGGCCTGCAGGTATCCAGCCTGGAGACGGTCACCCGCGAGAAGCGTCCGCCGCACTTCGAAGTGATTTCGCTGATCGCCCACAAACCCTGAGCCCGAGAACGCCATGCCTGCCCTGCCCTGGTTGCATCCTGAGCGTGCCAACGCCCTGCTCGACGCCCTGCGCGAGCGGATCCTGATCATCGACGGTGCGATGGGCACGATGATCCAGCGCCACGGCCTGCAGGAAGACGATTACCGTGGCGAACGCTTCGCCGGCGGTTACGACCATGCACATGGCCCGGGCTGCGACCACGCGGCACCGGAAGGCCATGACCTGAAGGGCAACAACGATCTGCTGCTGTTGACCCGGCCGCAGATCGTCGCAGACATCCACACCGCCTACCTGGAAGCGGGCGCGGATCTGGTCGAGACCAACACCTTCAACGCCACTTCGGTCAGCCAGGCCGACTACCACCTCGAACACCTGGTGTACGAGTTGAACAAGGCCGGCGCTGCGGTCGCGCGCACCTGTTGTGACGCCGTGGCCGCAACCACCCCGGGGAAGCCGCGCTTCGTGATCGGGGTGATCGGCCCGACCAGCCGCACCGCCTCGATCAGCCCGGACGTGAACGATCCGGGCTTCCGCAACACCAGCTTCGACGAACTGCGCGACACCTACCGCGAAGCCATCGAGGGCCTGATCGACGGCGGCGCCGACACCATCATGGTCGAGACCATCTTCGACACGCTCAACGCCAAGGCCGCGCTGTATGCGCTGGAGGAAGCGTTCGATGCGCGCGGCGCGCGGTTGCCGGTGATGATCTCCGGCACCATCACCGACGCTTCCGGTCGCACCCTGTCCGGGCAGACTGCGGAAGCCTTCCATGCCTCGCTGGCGCATGCTCGGCCGCTGTCGATCGGGCTGAACTGCGCGCTGGGCGCCGATGCGATGCGACCGCACGTGGAAACCCTTGCACAGGTCGCCGACTGCTACGTCAGCGCACACCCCAATGCCGGTCTGCCCAATGCCTTCGGCGAGTACGACGAGACGCCGGAGGACATGGCCAGCACCCTGCGAGGCTTCGCCGAAGATGGCCTGCTGAACCTGGTCGGCGGCTGCTGCGGCTCCACGCCCGACCATATCCGCGCCATTGCCGCGGCTGTGGCCGGGCTGCCGCCGCGCGCACTGCCCGGCACCCGGGAGCAGGCCGCATGAATGTCGCCGCCACCGTTCCGCACTTCCCGCCCTATTGCTGCTGAGCCGACGCCTGCCATGACGCCTGTCCGCCCTACCCGCCTGTCCGGCCTGGAACCCCTGGTCATCACTCCGGACCTGCTGTTCATCAACGTCGGCGAACGCACCAACGTGACCGGCAGCGCGCAGTTCCGCAAGCTGATCAAGGAAGGCCGCTACGAAGAAGCGGTGGACGTGGCCCGCCAGCAGGTGGCAAGCGGCGCGCAGATCCTCGACGTCAACATGGACGAGGGCCTGATCGACTCGGAAGCGGCGATGACCCGCTACCTCAACCTGATCATGTCCGAGCCGGACATCGCCCGCATCCCGGTGATGGTCGACTCCTCCAAGTGGAGCGTGATCGAGGCCGGCCTGAAGTGCCTGCAGGGCAAGAGCGTGGTCAACTCGATCTCGCTGAAGGAAGGCGAGGCACTTTTCCGCGAGCACGCACGCAAGGTGCTGCGCTACGGTGCTGCCGCGGTGGTGATGGCCTTCGATGAAAGCGGGCAGGCCGATACCTGCGCGCGCAAGGTCGAGATCTGCACCCGCGCCTACCGCATCCTGGTCGACGAGATCGGCTTCCCGCCGCAGGACATCATCTTCGACCCGAACATCTTCGCCGTCGCCACCGGCATCGAAGAACATGACAACTATGCAGTGGACTTCATCGAAGCCACCCGCATCATCAAGCAGACGCTGCCGCACTGCCATGTGTCCGGCGGCGTCTCCAATGTCTCGTTCTCGTTCCGCGGCAACGAAACGGTGCGCCAGGCCATCCATTCGGTGTTCCTGTACCACGCCATCGCCGCCGGCATGGACATGGGCATCGTCAATGCCGGTGCCATGCCGATCTACGATGAGCTGGAGCCGGAGCTGCGTGAGCGCGTGGAGGATGTGATCCTCAACCGCCGCAGCGATGCCACCGAGCGCCTGCTGGAGATTGCCGAGCGCTACAAGGGCAGGAAGGGCGCGGCGAAGACCGAAGACCTGGCATGGCGCGACAAGCCGGTGGCGCAGCGCCTGGCGCATGCGCTGGTACACGGCCTGGATGCCTTCGTGGAAGAAGACACCGAGTTGGCTCGACAGGCCTCCAGCCGCCCGCTGGACGTGATCGAAGGCCCGCTGATGGACGGCATGAAAATCGTCGGTGACCTGTTCGGCGCCGGCAAGATGTTCCTGCCGCAGGTGGTGAAATCCGCGCGTGTGATGAAGAAGGCCGTGGCCTACCTGCTGCCGTACATCGAGGCGGAGAAGGCGCGCAGCGGCGACACTGCCAAGAGCAACGGCAAGATCATCATGGCCACGGTGAAGGGCGATGTGCATGACATCGGCAAGAACATCGTCGGCGTGGTCCTGGCCTGCAACAACTTCGAGGTGGTCGACCTTGGCGTGATGGTGCCGGCGCAGAAGATCCTCGATGCCGCGCGCGAGCACAATGCCGACCTGATCGGCCTGTCCGGTCTGATCACTCCCTCGCTGGAGGAGATGAGCCACGTCGCCCGCGAGATGGAGCGCCAGGGTTTCAATCTGCCGCTGCTGATCGGCGGCGCCACCACCTCGCGCGCGCACACCGCGTTGAAGATCGACCCGCACTACAAAGCGCCTACGGTGTGGGTGAAGGACGCCTCGCGCGCGGTCGGCGTGGCCCAGTCGCTGATCTCGCGCGACCTGCGCGAAGCCTTCGTTGCCGCCAACGAGGCCGACTATGCCGAGATCCGGGCACGGCACCGCAATCGTGGCGATGCCAAGCGCCTGGTGTCGCTGGAACATGCACGCGGGCAGAAGTTCCAGGGCGACTGGGGGAACTACACGCCGCCCGCACCGAAGCAGCCAGGCCTGCACGTCTTCGATGACTATCCGCTGGCCGAGCTGGTCGAGTACATCGACTGGACGCCGTTCTTCCAGGCCTGGGAGCTTGCCGGCAAGTTCCCGGCAATCCTCACCGACGAGATCGTCGGCAGCCAGGCCAGCGAGCTGTACCGCGATGCCCGCGCGATGCTCGACCGCATCGTCGGCGAGAAGTGGCTGACCGCCAAGGCCGTGTTCGGCCTGTGGCCGGCCAACAGCGTCGGCGACGACGTGCGCGTGCAGCACCCACAGGGCGAGACCACCCTGCACTTCCTGCGCCAGCAGGTGGACAAGCCGGCCGAGCGTCCGGATTTCTGCCTGGCCGATTTCATCGCGCCGACCGACAGCGGCAGGCAGGACTGGATCGGCGCGTTCGCGGTCACTGCCGGCATCGGCATCGATGCCCACGTGGCGCGCTTCGAAGCCGAGCATGACGACTACAACGCGATCCTGCTGAAGGCCCTGGCCGACCGCTTCGCCGAAGCCCTGGCCGAGCGCCTGCATCAGCGTGTACGCACGGAATTCTGGGGTTATGACCAGGCCGAGACGCTGGACAATGACGCCCTGATCGATGAGCAGTACCGTGGCATCCGCCCCGCTCCCGGCTATCCGGCGTGCCCCGAGCACAGCGAGAAGCGGCGCCTGTTCGATCTGCTGCGGGCCGAGGCCAACGCCGGCATGGAACTGACCGAGAGCTTTGCGATGCTTCCGACCGCCGCGGTATCGGGCTACTACTTCAGCCATCCGCAAAGCCAGTACTTCGTGGTCGGGCGCCTCAGCCGCGAGCAGGTCACCGACTACGCCCGGCGCAAGGGCGTGGAGCGCGCCCAGGCCGAGCGCTGGCTGGCCTCCAACCTCGACTACGATCCCGAATGACCCGAAAAGGGGACGGAGGGGATTAAGTCGTTTGTGCCTCAAACGACTTAATCCCCTCCGTCCCCTTTTTGCTTCATCATTCCGCGATGACCGTTCCCGTTGCCCGTCTTTCCAGCTTCTACCTGTTCTATTACGCGGCGCTGGGCGCGTTCACTCCGTACTGGAGCCTGTTCCTCACTGCACGCGGGATGAGCGTGACCGCCATCAGCGTGATGATGGGGCTGTGGTATGCCACACGCGTGGTTGCACCCAGTGCCTGGACCTCGCTGGCAGCCACCTCACCGCGGCCGATCCGACTGTTGCGCATCGGCTGCGTACTGACCCTGATCAGCTTCGCCGCATTCCTGCTGCCTCTGCCGCAGCCATGGATGTATCCGGCGATGATCGTGTTCTGCTTCTTCTACAACGCGGTGATGCCGCAGTTCGAGTCGATCACCCTCACCCATCTCGGCAGCGACAGCCATCGCTACGGCCTGATCCGGGTCTGGGGTTCGCTTGGCTTCATCGCCATCGTCACCCTGTTCGGCTGGCTGATCGAAGGTGACGGCACCGCCGGCCGCGCCGGGCTGCTGCCCTGGATGATGCTGCCGCTGTTCGTCCTGCTGGTCGCCTCGGCCTTCAGCAACCACTACGCACGCGACATCGGCAGGACCGGCGGCGATGCCAGCGGCTTCTGGCAGATCGTGCGCCGCCCGCCGGTGCTGGCGTTCTTCCTGGCCGCTTTCATGGAGCAGCTCTCGTTCGGCCCGTACTACACCTTCTTCTCGGTCTACATGGACCACCACGGCTATCGCACATCCACGCTCGGCCTGCTCTGGACCATCGGCGTGGTGTTCGAAGTGGGCGTGTTCTTCACCATCGGCCGCTTCTTCCGCCGCTATGACGCCAGCTGGATGCTGCTGATCGCCCTGGTCAGCTCCTGCCTGCGCTGGGCGGTGACCGCGCTGTTCCCGGAAAACCTGCCGGTGATGCTGCTGGCGCAGACCGCGCACGCGCTGGGCTTTGCCGCGTTCTTCGCCGCGGCGATGCAGATGCTGGCGACCTATTTCCCCGGTCGCCTCAATGGCCATGGCCAGGGCCTGCTGTACGGTTTCTCGTCCGGTGTCGGCGGCGTGCTGGGCGCGCTCATCGCCGGCCAACTGTGGAAGATCGACGAGGGACGCACGGCCTTCCTCGCAGGTAGCGGATTCGCTCTGGTCGGCGCACTGCTGTGCTTCTTCGCGCTGAGCCTGCCGTTGATCCGTGCACGCCACAGCACTGCGCGCGTCCGGTAACGAAAACGCCGGGCAATGCCCGGCGTTTTCATCGTGCAGCAGGTGCAGTTACCAGACCAGGTCGTCCGGTACCTGGTACTGCGGGTCTGCGTAGGGATCTTCCTCGGCCGGCGCGTTCGGGTCGACCTTCAGTGCCACCGATGCGGCAAACACCGCTTCGGACTGTGCCAGCACTTCGGCGGTCACCAGCAGGTAACGGCCATTGAGCTGGACCACGCCCAGCTCACCGGCATTGAGCGCGGTCAGCTGTTCGGCGGTCACGTAGATGCGCTTGATCTTGCCGCCATACGGGAAGTGGCGAGCGATATCAGCCGCCTCGGAGTTCAGGCCCTTGTCCTTCAGCAGTTCTTCCAGCTTGGCCTTCGCCTCGCGGCGCACGCGTGCTTCTTCCTGCTTCAGGCGCTCGGTCTCGATGCGCTCTTCCTTCTCACGCTGCGCACGGATGGCATAGGCCTTGGCCAGATCCATCTCTTCGGCGCTGCGCGGCTTGCGCGGGCCCTGCTGGCCCGGGCCACGCGACTGGCCGGGCCTGCCCGGGCCACCGTGGCCATGCCCGCGACGCTCACCGGGCTTGTGCTCGCCCTTGCCAGCGCCCTGCGGCTTTCCATTGCCGTTGCCACCCTTGCCCTGCGGGCGGCCATCACGGCGGGGGCCATCATTCTTGCGCTCGGGCTTGGGCGCGGGCTTGAAGCCCAGGCCCATCAGCTGGTCGCGGAGGGTATCGCTCATAGGATTCGGATCAGTAGTGCGGCGGCGGCGGTTCGCTCGCCGGATCGGAAGAATTCAGTGCGTTGCGGACCTTGCCCAGGTCCTCCAGCAGCACACGCAGCACGTCGGCGTTGCGCATGCCCTGCATGCGGGCATCGGCCAGCGCATCGCTCAATTCGGCAAGCGCCTGTTCCTGGAAGGACACGCGCATTTCCAGTTCGACCAGGCGCGCTTCCAGCGCCTGCTCGCGTTCGGTCGGCAGCAGGTCAGACATGCAGCGAACGCCCCCGGCCAATGCCGTAGTACGCCAGGCCGGCAGCTTCCACTTCGGCAGGATCGTACAGATTGCGCCCATCGAACACCGCCGCGTCCTTCAGCTGCTCGCGCAGCTTCTGGAAGTCGGGGCTGCGGAACTGCTTCCACTCGGTGACCACCACCAGCGCGTCGGCCCCTTCGAGGGCCTCATCAGCACTGCTGCAGAACACCAGGTCATCGCGCTCGCCGAAGATGCGCTGCGATTCATGCATCGCTTCCGGATCATAGGCACGCACCGTGGCACCGCCTTCCCACAGCTGCGCCAGCAGGCGACGGCTGGAGGCTTCACGCATGTCGTCGGTATTCGGCTTGAAGGCCAGGCCCCACACGGCAAAGGTCCTGCCGCGCACGCCTTCGTCCTCGCCCTTGTCGTAATGACGCTGGATGAGGGCGAACAGGTGGCCCTTCTGCGCATCGTTGACCGCTTCCACCGCGTTCAGCAGCTTCGGCTCAAGACCATGCTGCTGGGCGGTGCGGGCCAGCGCCTGCACGTCCTTGGGGAAGCAGGAGCCACCATAGCCGGCGCCCGGGTAGATGAAGTGCCAGCCGATGCGCGGGTCCGAGCCGATACCCTGGCGGACCTGCTCGACGTCGGCACCGACGCGCTCGGCGATGTTTGCGATTTCGTTCATGAACGAAATCTTGGTCGCCAGCATCGCGTTCGCCGCGTACTTGGTCAGCTCGGCCGAGCGCACGTCCATTTCCACCACGCGGTCGTGGTTGCGGTTGAACGGCGCATACAGACGACGCATCACCGCGACCGACTCCTCGCTGGTCGCACCAATGATGATGCGGTCCGGGCGCATGCAGTCGGCGACCGCGTCGCCTTCCTTCAGGAATTCCGGGTTGGACACCACGTCAAAGGTGATGTCCGCGCCACGCGCGGCAAGTTCTTCAGCAATGGCCGCACGCACCTTGTCAGCGGTGCCCACCGGCACCGTCGACTTGTTGACCACCACGGTCGGCACGCTCATGTGCCGGCCAATGGTACGGGCCACGGCCAGTACGTACTGCAGGTCAGCGCTGCCGTCCTCGTCCGGCGGCGTGCCGACGGCGATGAACACCACCTGGCCATGCGCGATCGCGGACGCGGCATCGGTGGTGAATGCCAGCCGCGACGCGGCGTGGTTGGCCTTCACCATCGGCTCCAGGCCGGGCTCATAGATCGGGATGATGCCCTGGTTGAGGCCATCCACCTTGGCCTGGTCGATATCGACGCAGACCACCTGATGACCGACATCGGCCAGGCAGGTACCGGTCACCAGACCTACATAACCGGTACCGAAAATCGCAACGCGCATGTCCGTGCAGGCTCCGTGGTGGCTTACGGCAGGACGCCCAGCAGCTCGACGTCGAACGTCAGAGTCGCGTTCGGGCCGATCGGGCCACCCGGCGTACCGTTCTCGCCATAAGCCAGATTGCCCGGGATCCAGAAGCGGTACTTCGAACCGACCGGCATCAGCGCAACGCCCTCGGTCCAGCCCTTGATCACCTGGTCCAGGCCGAACTCGGCCGGCTGACGACCATAGGAGCTGTCGAACACGGTGCCGTTGAGCAGCTTGCCTTCATAGTTCACGCGCACCTTGCTGCTCGGCAGCGGGCGCTCGCCGCTACCCGGGCGGATCACCTGGTACTGCAGGCCCGAGGCCGTCGTCACGACACCCGGCTGGGTCTTGTTCTTGGCCAGGAAGGCATTGCCTTCTTCGCGGTTGGTCTGCGCAGCAGCGGCAGCCTTGGCCTGCATTTCAGCCTGCTTGCTGCCCATGAAGGCCTGGATGGTGGCGGTCGCGTCAGCTTCCGTCATCTTCGGCTGGCCCTTGGTCAGGCCGGTGCTGATCGCGTCAAACAGCGAGGCAACATCGATGTCGTCCTTCAGCTGCGCCAGCGACGGGCCCACAGAGTAGGAACCGATCATCTGCGACACCTTGACGCGGTCGACCTTCGGCGGCTGCGAACCCGGCGCCATGCCCGGCACCTGCTGGCCGCTGCGGGCCATCACGACCTGGCGCAGGGCCGCGTCGGTGGCCTTGGCCTGTTCCTGGGTGATCTGCGGCTGCAGGCCTTCGAACGAACGCTCCACGGCGGTGCGCAGCGCGGCCACGTCGATCTCATCGGCGATCGGGGTGAACGACTTGGCCACGTCCAGGCCGATGGCGTAGCCGAGCTTCTGCTTGGGGGAATTCAAGGTTGCGGTCTCCTTGGCGGCTGCGGGGGCAGCCGATTGTTGCGACAGAGCGACACCTGAAGTGCCCATCGCCAGAATCAGAACCGACGCCGCGGCGCCGCGCATTCCCATCTTCATTCGCTGCATTCCTGGAAGTGTCTGGGCGCCGACGTCGGCGCGAAAAGAAGCATTGTCGCACGCATGCCGTCGATGTCGAGGCATCCGTGCCGGATATCAATGTGCGGCCGCTGCGGCCAGCGCCTTGTCGATGGCCGCAGTCAGCTGCGGATCATCCGGCGTCACCTTGCTGGCGAACTGGGCGATGACCTTGCCATCGCGGCCGACCAGGTACTTGTGGAAATTCCAGCCCGGTGCCACCCCGGTGGCCGCGGTCAACCGTTGATAGAGCGGCGTCGCCTCCGCACCGACCACGTGCACCTTCTCGAACATCGGGAACTTGACCCCGTAGGTGAGCGTGCAGAAATCCTGGATCTGCTTCTCGTCACCGGGCTCCTGGCCCTTGAAATCGTTGGACGGGAAGCCGAGCACGGCAAAGCCGCGGCCGGCATAGCGCTTCTGCAGCGCCTCCAGGCCTTCGTACTGAGGGGTATAGCCGCACTTGCTTGCGGTATTGACCACCAGCAGCACCTGCCCGTGGTAGCGCTGCTGCAGGTTGACCTGCTGCTTGCTGGCCAGCGGGCGGTAGTCGAGGTCGAGAAGATCGGCCGCCAGCACCTGGGTGGAACCGGCCAGGCCGGCTACCAGCAGGGTCAGCAGGGACAGGCCGCGCAGGCGGCGCGGCATAACGGTCGGCAAGGGCATCGAGAGCAGTCCGCGGTGGCCATTCACAGGGCCGGCCGGTAGCGGCCGGAGTCGGCCGAACTATAGCACCGGGCCCCCTTCCCCCTTGTTGCAAGGGGCGCCTGCGGCTTTGCGCGGCGTGGCGCTTTCCTGCACGACCCGCCAGCAACGGCGCAGTAATGACATAGCATGGACAACACTGAATGGAAGGCGGGCCTGGGTCGGCCCGCGCCAGAACCTGATTTCCCTTCCGAATCAATCGGATAAACGAATATTTCAGCGATTTGACCACCCCTGCCATCAGTTGGGGACGGCAAGGGGTTGCACGTAGGCGTGCCGGTGTTATAGTTGCATACAACACCAGTCACCTGAGACAGGGGGAAGCCATGAACGCCCGGATCCGTCGCAACCTCACCGCACCCGCGGCCGCTGCTGTTTCGACCCTGATCGTGCTGGCCTGGCTGGCCACGCCCACCGCCCCCGCCTCGCCCGACAGTGCGCAGGATGCAATCGCTACACCGGCCGGGAACGCCGATTCCTCCCCCCCTCCCCCGCGTCGGCTGCACAGCTCCCTGTCCATGCCGTATTTCTCGTTCGCCCAGCCGCTGACCCCACGGAGCTGAATATGAGCGACATCCAGTGGAGCGACGGCGCTCCCATCTACCGTCAGTTGAAGGAGCGCGTGATCGCCATGATGCTCGACGGAATCCTCAAGCCGGGCGATGCCCTGCCTTCGGTGCGCCAGGTGGCCGCCGATTACCAACTGAACCCCATCACCGTTTCGCGCGCTTACCAGGAACTGGCCGACGAAGGCCTGGTCGAAAAGCGCCGCGGGCTGGGCATGTTCATGACCGAGCAGGCCGCCACGCAGCTGCGCAGCAGCGAGCGCGAGCGCTTCCTCAATGAAGAATGGCCGGCCGTGCTGGAGCGCATCCAGCGCCTGGGCCTGAGCCTCGACGAATTGCTGCCCCAGGGGAAAGTCTGATGAATAGCACCGCAAGCGAACCGGTCATCACCGCCCGCGGCCTGCGCAAGGCCTACAAGTCCACCGTTGCCCTCGACAGTGCCAGCTTCAGCATTCCGGGCGGGCGCATCGTCGGCCTGATCGGTCCCAATGGCGCCGGCAAGACCACCGCGCTGAAGGCCATTCTTGGCCTCACCTCGGTGGAAGGTGAGTTGAGTGTGCTCGGGCGCGACCCGCGGCTGCACCGCGACGAACTGATGAACGACATCTGCTTCATCGCCGACGTCGCCGTGCTGCCGCGCTGGCTGAAGGTGCGCGA
The DNA here is from genome assembly GCF_059368315.1 of Stenotrophomonas sp. YJH_SMC_119. Taxonomy (NCBI): domain Bacteria; kingdom Pseudomonadati; phylum Pseudomonadota; class Gammaproteobacteria; order Lysobacterales; family Lysobacteraceae; genus Stenotrophomonas; species Stenotrophomonas sp. YJH_SMC_119. Next base: position 218,843 of record NZ_JCAFRP010000002.1, read on the forward strand.
AGCCATCGATTTCGTCGCCGGCGTGCATCCGCGCTTCGACCGCGCCCGCTGCGAGCGCTTCCTGGCCAACACCAAGCTGCAGCCGAAGCAGCGCGTGCGCGAGCTGTCCAAGGGCATGATCGTGCAGCTGCACCTGGCACTGGTGATGGCCATCGATGCCCGCATCCTGGTACTGGACGAGCCCACCCTGGGCCTGGACATCCTGTACCGCAAGGAGTTCTACCAGCGCCTGCTGGAAGACTACTTCGACGAGCAGAAGACCATCATCGTCACCACCCACCAGGTGGAAGAGATCGAGCACATCCTCAGCGACGTCATGTTCATCCGTGATGGCCGCATCGTGCTCGATGCGGAAATGGACGAGGTCGGCCAGCGTTACACCGAACTGCTGGTCAACGCCGACCAGCTGGAGACCGCACGCGCCCTGAAGCCGATCGACGAACGCAGCCTGGCGTTCGGCAAGACCGTGATGCTGTTCGACGGCGTACCGCGCGCCCAGCTTTCCACCCTTGGCGAGACCCGCAGCCCGGGCCTGGCCGACCTGTTCGTCGCCGTCATGAAGGGGACCTACGCATGAATGCCGTCAACCATCCCGTCAGCCCCCTCGGCACGCTGCGCTGGCTGCTCAAGCGCGAGTACTGGGAAAACCGCGGCGGTTTCCTGTATGCCCCGCTGATCGCCGGCCTGATCTCGCTGGTGATGAGCACCGTCGGCATCGCCTTCGGCCTGTTCGCGCTGAACCGCGCGGCGCGCAACGGTGCGCTGCATGTCGATGGCGAGAGCGTGAACGTCAATGGCCTGGACCTGGCGCTGCTCACCCGCAACATCGACGGCAAGGACCTTGCCGACCTCGGTAACGGCCTTGACCTGACCCTGGTGCTCAGCTCGGCATGGCCGTTCCTGGTGCTGGCCTTCGTGGTGTTCTTCTATTGCCTCGGCGCCCTGTACGACGACCGCCGCGACCGCAGCATCCTGTTCTGGAAGTCGTTGCCGCTGTCGGATACCCAGACCGTGCTGTCCAAGGTCATCAGCGCACTGGTCGTGGCACCGCTGATCGCGGTGATTGCCGGCATCATCACCATGTTCGGCTTCATGCTGATCATCAGCATCGTCGCGCTGATGCACGGTGGCAGCCCGATGGCGCTGATCTGGGGGCCCGCCAGCCCGTTGACCCTGGCCGCTGGCCACCTGAGCTGGATTCCGGTCTACGCGCTTTGGGCCCTGCCCACTGCAGGGTGGCTGCTGCTGTGCTCGGCCTGGGCCAAGAGCAAGCCGTTCCTGTGGGCGGTGATGCTGCCACTGTTTGCCGGCGTCATCGTCAGCACCACCAAGATCATGCCGCTGTTCGGCCTGACCACCGGCTGGTTCTGGCAGAACATCGTCGGCCGCCTGCTGCTGGGCGGCGTGCCCGGCATGGACCTGCTGTACCGCCTCGGCGCAGGTGAAGGTTCGCGCCGCGACCTGGATTCGGTGGTCAGCCTGATGTCCCCCGCCTCTCAGCTGAAGTCGCTGGCGATGCCGGAGCTGTGGATCGGTGCGGCCGTCGGGGCACTGTTCATCTTCCTCGCCATCCGCCTGCGCAAGCGCGCCGGCGAGATCTGATTCCATCCACCCGGAGGCACCACCCATGCGTTCTTTGCTCGCCTGTTCTGCGTTGTTGCTGTTGCCGTTGTCGGCGCTGGCCGCCGATGCTCCGAACTGCAAGTTCACTGCCGCCCGCGCGCTGAAGCTGGACGTGGCCGGTGCCAAGACGGTGGTGTTCGAGGTCAACCAGCATGACCTGAAGGTGGTCGCCAGCGCTGGCGGCGGCCAGCTGGACGGCCGCGCCTGCGCGTCCAGCCAGGAATGGCTGGACCAACTGGTACTGGACCAGCGCAAGGTGGGCGACAAGCTGGTGGTGAGCCTGCGCCGCGAAGGCCGCCAAAGCGGCATCAGCCTGGGCAACAGCTACGCCTGGCTGGATATCCGTGGCAGCGTGCCGGACAACCTGCCGCTGCAGTTCAAGGTCGGCTCGGGTGACGCCAGCGTGGAAAACGCACAGTCGCTCAGCGTGGACGTCGGCTCCGGTGACGCGGTGGCCCGCGGTACCCGTGGCAGCATCCACGCTGCAGTGGGTTCCGGCGACCTCAACATCGATGGCGGCAGTTCGCTGAATCTGCTGTCGCTGGGTTCGGGCGACGTCAATGCCCGCAACATCGGCGGCGATGCCATCACCGGCACTGTCGGTTCGGGTGACCTGAAGATCACCGATGTGCGTGGCAACGCACGCCTGGATACGGTCGGCTCCGGCGACATCGAGTTCAAGCGCGTGCAGGGCAGCGTCGAAGTCGGCGTGGTCGGCTCCGGTGGCATCGATCTGGCCGATATCGGCGGCAACGTGCATGTGCGCAGCCACGGCTCGGGCGACATCCAGGTGGACGGCGTACGCGGCAGCCTGACCGTCGATCACAGCGGCAGCGGCGATATCGAACACCGCAACGTCAGCGGCCGGGTCACCCTGCCGCGCAGCAAGTAATCCTCTTCCACACACGTTCAGGGGAACATCATGAACCTGTTGCGCCTGCTGCCCGCCACCCTGCTGTGCCTGCCGCTGATCGCCTGTGGTGGCACGTCCTCCGCCCCCGACAAGAGCGTCGGCAAGAGCGTCGCCGAAGCCACCAGCGGCGTCGGCCAGACCGTCAAGGAAGCCATGGACGATGCCCGCAAGGACATCGCCCAGGGCAACATCAAGATCTCGGCCGACAAGCAGCCGCGTGCGGAGATCACGCCGGATGGCCGCCTGCTGATCGCCGGCAAGGAGGTCGCCGCCAACGACGTCCAGCGCCGCCACCTGCAGGAGTACCGCGGTCACGTGGTCGCCGTTGCGATGGCGGGCATGGATGTCGGGCTGGCCGGCGCCAAGCTCGGCGCCAACGCCGCCGGTGAAGCGCTGAAGGGCATCTTCAGCGGCGACAGCGAAGGGGTGGAGAAGCGCATCAACGCCGAAGCCGCCAAGATCGAGGCCCAGGCCAAGCGCATCTGCGATCGCCTGCCGGCGATGCTGGCCAGCCAGCAGGCACTGGCGCGCGAGCTGCCGGCGTTCAAGCCCTACGCGACGATGGACCAGAGCGACGTGGACGACTGCGGCAAGGACAACTCGGTCACGTTCTCCAACTGAGACAAATCGACGCACCCGACCGGCTGCGGCCTTCCGTTGCCGGTCGGGCACTGTCGGCGGGCTTACAATGGGGGCCCCGGATGCCCCCGAACCGAACGCCATGAAGAAGTTGTTCCTGCTGCTGGCCACCCTGCTCTGCCTGGGTCTGGTCGGCTGCGACAAGGATTACCGCAATCACCGCGCCGAGCGCGGCAAGCCCAAGATTTCCGTCAGCGAAGGCATGGTGACCGTGCGCCGCCCGCCGGCACCGAACATCATCATCCTCGGCGACGGCACGATGAAGGTGGACGAGATCCAGATTCCGCTGGACGACGGGCAGAAGCAGATGCTGCAGACGATGTTCGGCAAGCTGCAGGTGCTGCGCCAGAACACGCTGGTGGCCGCACCGGCCGATCCGAACATGCAGCCGGTGAAGATCCAGCCGCCGGAGGGCATGGAGGTGATCCCGGCCGACCTGATCCAGCGCATCCCCGAGTTCAAGGATTACACCGACACCTTCGGCAACATCGTCGCCGACCGTCGCTGAAGAAAAACGCCGCCCGAGGGCGGCGTTCTTCGTTTCCGTAGAGTCGAGCCATGCCCGACTCCGGAACAACCGTCGAGCGTGGCTCGACTCTGCAACCGGCAGATCACCCCCCGGCGCCACCACCGCCAGCCTGGATGCCACCAGCAGTCAGCGCAGTCGGGTCCAGCAGGCGACGCAGCTCGGCCTCATCAAGCCCGCTGTCTTCCAGCGCCACGTCCAGCACCGGGCGCTGTTCCTTGTAGGCACGCTTGGCAATCGCCGCTGCCTTCTCGTAGCCGATGATCGGGTTCAGCGCGGTGACCAGGATCGGGTTGCGCGCCAGCGCCTCGGCCACGCGATCCTCGCGCACCTTCAGCCCGGCGATCGCGCTGTCGGCCAGCAGCCTGGACACATTGGCCAGCAGGCCGATGCCATCGAGCAGGTTCACCGCGATCAACGGCAGGGTGACGTTGAGCTGGAAGTTGCCGGTCTGCCCGGCCACGGTGATCGCGGTGTGGTGGCCGATCACCTGCGCGCAGGCCATCACCGTGGCTTCCGGAATGACCGGGTTGACCTTGCCCGGCATGATCGAGCTGCCCGGCTGCAGTGCCGGCAGTTCGATCTCGCCCAGCCCGGCCAGCGGACCGGCATTCATCCAGCGCAGGTCATTGGCGATCTTGATCAGTGCCACGGCCAGCGCATTGAGCTGGCCGGACAGTTCCACCGCATCGTCCTGCGCGGCCAGGCCTTCGAACTTGTTCTCGGCGCTGTCGAACTTGAAACCGGTCTGCTGCTTCAGCGCCTTGGCCACCTGCGCGCCGAAGCGCGGGTCGGCGTTGATGCCGGTACCGATGGCGGTGCCGCCCAGCGGCAACCGGCGCACGCGCTTGAGGCTGTCTTCGATGCGCTCCTGCGCCGAGGCCAGCTGCGCCGACCACGCACCGAATTCCTGCTCGAAGGTGAGCGGCATCGCGTCCATCAGGTGGGTACGGCCGGTCTTGACCACCTTGCGCAGGCTGCGGCCCTTCTTGTCCAGGGTCTTGCGCAGGTGCACCAGCGCCGGCAGCAGCTGCTCGTGCGTCGCCAGCACCGCCGACACCCGCAGCGCAGTCGGAATCACGTCATTGGAGCTCTGCCCCTGGTTGACGTGGTCATTGGGATGCACGGTGGTCTTGCCCGCCTTGCCGGCACGGTTGGCCAGGGTGGCGATGACCTCATTGGCATTCATGTTCGACGACGTGCCCGAACCCGTCTGGTAGACGTCGATCGGGAACTGCGCGTCCCAGTTGCCGGCGGCCACTTCGGCAGCAGCGGTCTGGATGGCCTTGGCCACATTCTTCGGCAGGTGGCCCAGCTCGGCGTTGACGCCGGCGGCTGCGCCCTTGACCAGGCCCAGGGCGCGGATGAAACCGCGCGGCATGCGCTGGCCCGACACCGGGAAATTCTGCACGGCGCGCTGGGTCTGGGCGCCCCACAGGGCATCCGCAGGCACCTGCAGCTCGCCCATGCTGTCGTGTTCGATTCTGAAACCCTTGCTTGCAGCTTTGCTCATTGCATCAACTCCGCACTACTTCAGTTGGGGAAAGGGAAGCGGCGGCTGGCAGGGTGTCGCTTCCCGGGCTGGCGGCTGCGGCCACAATACTCCCTTGCCCGCAGCATGGGATGACGAGGGCGGGCCAGATCGTTCCACCTGCACGGCCGTTCTGCGCGCGCAAGGGTAGTGCCGGGCGCTGGCCGGCAACCACGCCCGGCCTACGCCGCCATGGCTTGCCGGCCAGCGGCCGGCACTAGCTGACCGGCACGTCGTAGAATATGGCCCCCGCCGCTCGTCCCAGCCCTGCCGACATGTCCGATTCCGCCCTGCTCGCCCTGTCCCCGCTCGATGGCCGCTACGCCGGCAAGGTCGACGCCCTGCGCCCGATCTTCTCCGAATACGGCCTGATCAAGGCCCGCATCGTGGTCGAGGTGGAATGGCTGCTGGCGCTGGCCGCCGAACCGGGCATCGTCGAACTGGCGCCGTTCTCCGACGCCGCCGTCGCCCGCCTGCGCGAGCTGGCGGCCCGCTTCAGCCCGGCCCAGGCCGCGCGCGTGAAGGAGATCGAGCGCACCACCAACCATGACGTCAAGGCGGTGGAGTACTTCATCAAGGAACAGCTGAAGGACGACGCCGAGCTGGCTCCGGCGCTGGAATTCGTGCATTTCGCCTGCACCAGCGAAGACATCAACAACCTCAGCTACGGCCTGATGCTGGAACAGGCCCGCCGCGAGGTGCTGCTGCCGACCCTGGACGGCATCGCCACCACGCTGCGCAACCTCGCCCACGCCCAGGCCGGCCAGCCGATGCTGTCGCGCACCCATGGCCAGACTGCCTCGCCGACCACGCTGGGCAAGGAGCTGGCCAACGTGGTCGCGCGCCTGGAGCGCCAGCGCAGGCAGATCGCCGCGGTCGAGCTGACCGGCAAGATCAACGGCGCGGTCGGCAACTACAACGCCCACGTGGCCAGCTACCCGGACGTGGACTGGCCGGCCTTCGCCGAGCGCTTCGTGACCGGCCTGGGCCTGGTGTTCAACCCGTACACCACGCAGATCGAACCGCACGACAATGTTGCCGAGATCGGCGATGCCGCACGCCGTGCCAACATCATCCTGATCGACCTGGCCCGCGACATCTGGGGCTACATCTCGCTGGGCTACTTCAAGCAGCGCCTGAAGGAAGGCGAAGTCGGCTCGTCGACGATGCCGCACAAGGTCAATCCGATCGATTTCGAGAATGCGGAAGGCAACTTCGGTATCGCCAACGCGCTGTTCGAGCACTTCAGCGCGAAGCTGCCGATCAGCCGCTGGCAGCGTGACCTGACCGATTCCACCGTTCTGCGCGCACTGGGCACCGCGTTCGGCCACAGCCAGGTGGCGCTGGATTCGCTGGCCAAGGGCCTGGGCAAGCTGGAAGTGAACCCGCAGCGCCTGGATGCCGATCTGGACGCGGCCTGGGAAGTGCTGGCCGAGGCCGTGCAGACGGTGATGCGCCGCCATGGCCTGCCGAACCCGTACGAGCAGCTGAAGGCGCTGACCCGTGGCCAGGGCATCACCGCCGAGTCGATGCGTGCGTTCGTGCAGGGGCTGGGGCTGCCGGCGGATGCGAAGCAGCGCCTGCTGGAGATGACCCCCGGCAGCTACACGGGTCTGGCCGAGGCCCTGGCGAAGAAGATCTAAGGGGTTCCTTTGCGGCGGCGGCCGCGAGCGCTGCCTGCGGCAGGCAACGGCAACAGCAACAGCAACAGCGATCCAGGCTCTGGGTTGCTGGGGGCTGGGCGGGGCGGGAGGGGCCAGCGGGACACGCCGTGAACCCATCCATGGGGGCTCGATGGCGCCATCCATGGCGCCAACGGTCCCGCTGGCCCCTCCCGCCCCACCTCTGACAGATTTCCGGTGACGGATCGAAGAGCGTGGGGTTGTCGGGACGGAATTTGAAAGAGGGACGCGGCTTCGCCGCGTCCCTCTTTTGTTTTGGGATGAGCAAGCGCAGCGCGCGACCCGCTGTTGCCTTTGATCTTCTTCTTTCCATTCCGTGGCGGGCCGCGCAGGAAACTGCCAGGGGCCGGGCGGGGTGGGTTCGCGGGACCGTTGGCGCCATGGATGGCGCCATCGAGCCCCCAGGGACGGGTTCACGGCGTGTCCCGCGAACCCACCCCGCCCGGCCCAGCCCATGAAGCCAGCGCTTTGCGCGACCAACCACCCCGCCACGAGGGGCTCCGCCGTTGGCCGGACACCCCGCGACAATCCCGCGCACGTGCGCAATCCCCACGAACGGCGGACAATGGAACCCTTGGCGGCCCGCTGCGCCGCCCCTCCCGCTTTCCGCTGCAAGGATTCCCCCATGGCCGCCCGCAAGTCCTCCGCCCCCCTCATCGAAGTCACCGCCCGCCCCGGCCAACCGCTGGGCATGGCGCCGGCCACCTTCCTGCGCGACTTCTGGCAGAAGCGCCCGCTGCTGATCCGCAACGCCTTCCCCGACTTCCAGACCCCGGTGCAGCCGGAAGACCTGGCCGGGCTGGCCTGCGAAGAAGGCGTGCTGGCGCGCCTGATCGAGCACGACAAGACCCAGGACGGCTGGCGCGTGCGTACCGGCCCGTTCCAGGAAGACGTGTTCCCCGCCCTGCCCGACCACGACTGGACCCTGCTGGTGCAGGACGTGGACAAGTGGGACCCGGACGTGCGCGCCCTGATCGAGCACTTCAGCTTCCTGCCGCGCTGGCGCATGGATGACGTAATGATCAGCTTCGCCGCCACCGGCGGCTCGGTCGGCGCCCACGTCGACCAGTACGACGTATTCCTGCTGCAGGCCCACGGCCACCGCCGCTGGCAGATCGATGCCAGCGAATCGATCAAGGGCAGGCAGCCGCCGCTGGGCTTCCGCCCGGACGTGGAACTGAAGCTGCTGAAGGTGTTCAAGCCGACCCACGACTGGGTGCTGGCGCCGGGCGACATGCTGTACCTGCCGCCGAACGTGCCGCACCACGGCGTCGCTGAAGACCCCTGCCTGACCTTCTCCTTCGGCATGCGCGCGCCATCGTCGGCCGAACTGATCAGCGACTACCTGGACACCCTGATCGCCGATGCCGACGAGAACATCCGCTACCAGGATGCCGACCTGAAGGTGCCGGCCGACCCGAACGAGATCGACACGGTGGCGATGGCGCGGGTGATCACCGCGCTCAATGCCATCCGCATGAACGATCCGGACAAGCTGGGTGACTGGTTCGGCCGTTTCATCACCACCTACCGCGCGGCCGGCGAAGTGATGGCCCACCAGGCCGCACCGGCACAGGAGGAAGTGGTCCAGGCCCTGGCCTCGGGCCTGCTGCTGCAGCGTCATCCGTGGGCACGCCTGGCCTGGCGCCGGGCCAAGCGCGGCGCCAGCCTGTACGTCAGTGGCCAGGACTTCGCGCTGCCGGTGAAGGACGCGCAGCGCCTGGCCGGCGCCGAGCAGCTCGATGCCGCCGCCTATCGCGGCCTGTCCGACAAGGGCCGCGCGGTGGTCCAGCAGCTGTTGGTCGGTGGCGTGTTCCAGCTGATCGATCCGAACGAGGTGTATGACGCTGAAGATGAGGATGACGGCGAAGACGCCGTGGTGCTCGGCGAAGTGGTCGAAGGCCGTGACCGTGTCGACGCGATCGACGCCGACGCGGTGTCCGACGATGTCCACACCGTGACCGTGCACGACGACGGCATCGAGGTCATCGTCAACTTCGAGGATCACGACGAAGACGACAGCGACGACGGTCGCGCCTGAGCCCTGCCATGGTCCGGGTCCAGCAGGTCAGCCACGCCGACGCCCACGTTGCCATCCACGACGTGCGCCAACGCGTGTTCGTGCAGGAACAGGGCATCGCCGCCGAACTGGAACGCGATGCGCTGGACCCGCTCAGCGCCCATGTGCTGGCGCTGGACAGTGACAACCAGCCGGTCGGCACCGGTCGGCTGGCCCCGGACGGCCGCATCGGCCGCATGGCGGTGTTGGCCAGCCATCGCAGCCACGGGGTCGGTGAGGCCCTGCTGGAGGCACTGGTCGAGGCCGGGCGCAGGCTCGGCCTGGCCGAGCTGCACCTGCACGCCCAGCTGCCCGCCCGCGATTTCTATGCCCGCCAGGGCTTCCTGCCGGAAGGCGAGGTATTCGAGGAGGCCGGCATCGGCCACCAGCAGATGCGCCGCCGGTTGGGCGCGGCCAGTGCCATCGACAGCCGCGAGCAGGCGGTGGCCATCACCACGGCCATCGTCCACCGCGCCCGCCGCCAAGTGTGGCTGCACAGCCGTCAGCTGGACCCGGGACTGCTCGACGCGCCGCCGGTACAGGCCGCCCTGCGCCGCTTCGTCACCGCCCGCCACGACAAGCAGCTCCGGGTGATCGTGCACGACGCCGCCGCCATCGCGTCTGCCGGGGCACCGCTGCTGGCCTTGGCCCAGCGCCTGCCCAGCGTGATCCAGTTCCGCGAGGTCACCGACCCGATCGACCGTGCGTTGGCTTCGGCCTGCCTGCTCAACGACGCCGGCGACTTCTACTTTCGTCTGATCGGTCATCGCCTCGACGGCGAGGCAGGCGTCGCGCTGCCTGCACGTTCGCAGCCGTTCGAGCAGCAATTGCAGCGGGTCTGGGACCGTTCGCGCGATTGCAGCGAACTGCGTGCGCTCGGCATCTGAGTGGGTACCGCCCACTCAACCTGTCTGGAAGCGGCACCGGGGGACCCGGGATGCCCGTTCTGGTGCCCCTTCCTGTCCGGATGGGGGTACAATTTGGCTGTTTGAACGCGCCCGCGCAGGGCTATTCATCTTCCTGCCGGGTCCTTCTGAAGCCATACCCCACAAAGCGAATCAACACCCTCCATCGTGGACAATCAACTGAAGCAGTTTGCGCAATCTTCGCAGCTCGCCGGCGGCAACGCCTCCTATGTCGAGGACCTGTACGAGCAGTACCTGGTCTCCCCGGACAGTGTCGATCCCAAATGGAAGACCTACTTCGACGGCTTCAAGGGCCGCGAAGCAGGCGACATTCCGCACTCGGCCGTCATCTCCCACATTGCGGACGCGGCCAAGGAAGCGCTGAAGGCCGGCACCGGCAACGGTGCGGGCGACGAGCGTGAACGCAATGTCGGTCGTCTGATCACCGCCTACCGCTCGCGCGGCCACCTGGACGCCCGCCTCGATCCGCTGGGCCTGGCCGCGCCGGTCAACACCCCGGACCTGGGCCTGCCGTTCCACAGCCTGTCCGATGCCGACCTCAACAGCGAGTTCAGCACCGGCGGCGTCGGTGGCCAGCCGCGCATGAAGCTGCGCGACCTGCTGGCACGCCTGAAGGCGACCTACACCGGCTCGATCGGTGCGGAGTTCATGCACATCTCCGAGGTCGAGCAGCGCCAGTGGATCTACAAGAAGCTGGAAGCAGCCGGTGGCAACTACCAGCTGGACGCTGACACCCAGCGCCGCACCCTGGAGCGCCTGACCGCGGCCGAAGGCCTGGAGCGCTACCTGCACACCAAGTACGTCGGCCAGAAGCGCTTCTCGCTGGAAGGCGGCGACTCGCTGATCCCGATGATGGACACCATCATCCGCAGCGCCGGCAAGGATGGCGTCAAGGACGTGGTGATCGGCATGGCCCACCGCGGCCGCCTGAACGTGCTGGTCAACACCCTCGGCAAGAACCCGCGCAAGCTGTTCGACGAGTTCGAAGGCAAGTTCGAGCACGACGAGCACGCTTCTGCCGGCGACGTGAAGTACCACATGGGCTTCTCGGCCGACGTGGCTACCGACGGCGGCCCGGTGCACCTGGCGCTGGCGTTCAACCCGTCGCACCTGGAAATCGCCGACCCGGTCGTGGCCGGTTCCGTGCGTTCGCGCCAGGAGCGCCGCAAGGACACCGCACGCAAGCAGGTCATGCCGATCCTGATCCACGGCGATGCGGCCTTCTCTGGCCAGGGCGTGGTCATGGAGCTGTTCCAGATGTCGCAGGCCCGCGGCTTCGCCGTCGGCGGCACCGTGCACATCGTGGTCAACAACCAGGTCGGCTTCACCACCTCCAACCCGCTGGACACGCGCTCCACGCGCTACGCCACCGACGTGGCGAAGATGATCGCCGCCCCGGTGCTGCACGTGAACGGCGATGATCCGGAAGCGGTGGTGTTCGCCGCGCAGCTGGCCTTCGAGTTCCGCCAGAAGTTCGCCAAGGACGTGGTCATCGACCTGATGTGCTACCGCCGTTGGGGCCACAACGAGGCCGACGAGCCGGCGATCACCCAGCCGCTGATGTACCAGGTGATCCGCAAGCACCCGACCACCCGCGAGATGTACGCCGAGCAGCTGGAAAAGTCAGGCGTGATCGCTGCCGGTGCCGGCAAGGCGATGGTCGATGCCTACCGCGAGAAGCTCGATGCCGGTGAAGTGACCACCGAGCTGGCCAAGGTGGAGAAGACCCCGCCGACCAGCCCGCTGTTCGTCGATTGGCCGAAGCTGCTGGAAGGCAAGCTGTCCGACCCGGTCTCGACCAAGGTCGAGAAGAACAAGCTGGTCGAACTGGCCAAGCTGATCAACACCATTCCCGAAGACGTGCAGCTGCACTCGCGCGTGGCCAAGGTCTATGACGACCGCCGCAAGATGGCCGCCGGCGAGATCCCGGGCGACTGGGGCTTTGCCGAGAACCTGGCCTACGCCACCCTGCTCGACGAAGGCCACGCACTGCGCCTGGTCGGCCAGGACGTCGGTCGCGGTACGTTCACCCACCGCCACGCGATCCTGCACGACCAGAAGACCGACAACTACTACATGCCGCTGCGGCAGCTGGTGGATTCGCCGGAGAAGGCCACCGTCATCGATTCGCTGCTGAGCGAAGAAGCGGTGATGGCCTACGAGTACGGCTTCTCCACCACCGATCCGAACACGCTGTGCATCTGGGAGGGCCAGTTCGGCGACTTCGCCAACGGCGCCCAGGTGGTGATCGACCAGTTCATCGCCGCCGGTGAAGCCAAGTGGGGCCGCATTTCCGGCCTGACCCTGCTGCTGCCGCATGGCTATGAAGGGCAAGGCCCGGAGCACAGCTCGGCGCGCCTGGAGCGCTTCCTGCAGCTGTGTGCACTGGAGAACATGCTGGTGGTGGTTCCGTCCACCCCGGCACAGGCCTTCCACATGCTGCGCCGCCAGCTGCACCTGACCACCCGCAAGCCGCTGGTGGTGATGTCGCCGAAGTCGCTGCTGCGCCACAAGCTGGCCGTGTCGACCCTGGACGAACTGGCCAACGGCGAGTTCCAGCACCTGATCGGCGACGCCAGTGCGGACGCCAAGAAGGTCAAGCGCGTGGTGCTGTGCTCGGGCAAGGTCTACTACGACCTGCTGGAAGACCAGACCAAGCGTGGCCAGGACGACGTGGCGATCATCCGCGTGGAGCAGCTGTATCCGTTCCCGCGTGCGCTGCTGGCTGCCGAGCTGAAGAAGTACGGCAAGGCCACCGACGTGGTGTGGACGCAGGAAGAACCGCAGAACCAGGGTGCGTGGTACCAGATCCGCCACCACCTGCAGTTCTGCCTGGCCGACGGCCAGAACCTGCACTACGCCGGTCGCGCACGTTCGGCGTCGCCGGCTGCCGGTCACATGGCTGACCACGTCCGCGAACAGCAGCAGCTGATCGCCGACGCGCTGGTCAACCCGTTCAACGACACGTTCGCTGAATAATCCTCCCCCTATTTAGAAGACAAACCAGGAAGCTCCCGCAATGGCCACCGAAGTCAAAGCCCCGGTACTGCCCGAATCCGTCGCCGACGGCACCATCGCCACCTGGCACAAGAAGGTGGGCGACGCCGTCAAGCGCGACGAAAACCTGCTTGACCTGGAAACCGACAAGGTCGTCCTGGAAGTGCCGTCGCCGGTCGACGGCGTGCTGAAGGAAATCAAGTTCGCCGAAGGCTCGACCGTGACCTCCAGCCAGGTCGTGGCGATCATCGAAGAAGGCGCCGTGGCTGCTGCCCCGGCTCCGGCTGCCGAAGCCGCTCCGGCTGCAGCCGCTGCCCCGGCCGCTGCTGCTCCGGCCGCTGCCGCCGCTCCGGCCCCGGCCGCCAAGTCGGCCGCCGATGCGCTGCCGCCGGGCGCCCGCTTCACCGCCATCACCGAAGGCGTGAACCCGGCCGACGTCGACGGCACCGGCCGTCGCGGCGCGGTGACCAAGGAAGACATCGTCAACTTCGCCCGCAACGGCGGCGCCGGCAAGGCCGGTGGCGCACGTCCGGAAGAACGCGTGCCGATGACCCGCATCCGCAAGCGCATTGCCGAGCGCCTGATGGAGTCGAAGAACTCCACCGCGATGCTGACCACCTTCAACGAAGTCGACCTGTCCAAGGTCTCGGCGGCGCGCAAGGAACTGCAGGACGAGTTCGTCAAGGCACACGGCATCAAGCTGGGCTTCATGAGCTTCTTCGTGAAGGCCGCCGCCAACGCGCTGCAGCGCTTCCCGCTGGTCAACGCCTCGATCGACGGCGACGACATCATCTACCACGGCTACTCGGACATCTCGATCGCCGTCTCGACCGAAAAGGGCCTGGTCACCCCGGTCCTGCGCAATGTCGAGCGCATGTCGTTCGCCGACATCGAGAAGACCATCGCCGACTACGCCAAGAAGGCGCGTGACGGCAAGCTGGGCCTGGATGAACTGCAGGGCGGTACCTTCACCGTGACCAACGGCGGCACCTTCGGTTCGCTGCTGTCGACCCCGATCATCAACCCGCCGCAGAGCGCCATCCTGGGCATGCACGCCATCAAGGAGCGTCCGATCGCCCAGAACGGCCAGGTCGTGATCGCGCCGATGATGTACCTGGCGCTGTCGTACGACCACCGCATCATCGACGGCAAGGATTCGGTGCAGTTCCTGGTGGACATCAAGAACCAGCTGGAAAACCCGGGCCGCATGCTGTTCGGCCTGTAAGACACCTCCCGCCCCTCCGCGCCTGCGCGGAGGGGTTCTGGTAATGCATCAAGGAATAATTCAATGGCTGAACAATTCGACGTCGTCGTCATCGGTGCCGGCCCGGCCGGTTACCACGCTGCCATCCGCGCGGCCCAGCTGGGCCTGAAGACCGCCTGCATCGACGCGGCGCTGGGCAAGGACGGCAAGCCGGCCCTCGGCGGCACCTGCCTGCGCGTGGGCTGCATCCCGTCCAAGGCGCTGCTGGATTCCTCGCGCCAGTTCTGGAACATGGGCCACATCTTTGGCGACCACGGCATCAGCTTCAAGGATGCCAAGATCGACGTCGAGGCGATGGTTGGCCGCAAGGACAAGATCGTCAAGCAGTTCACCGGCGGCATCGGCATGCTGTTCAAGGCCAACAAGGTCGCTGCCTATTATGGTTTTGGCGAACTGCAGCCGGGCAACGTGGTCAAGGTCACCCAGCATGACGGTTCCATCGTCGAGCTGAAGGGCACCAACGTCATCATCGCGGCCGGTTCGGATTCGATCGAACTGCCGTTCGCCAAGTTCGACGGCGAGACCATCGTCGACAACGTCGGCGGCCTGGACTTCACCGAAGTGCCGAACCGCCTGGCGGTGATCGGCGCCGGCGTCATCGGCCTGGAACTGGGCAGCGTGTGGAAGCGCCTGGGCGCGGAAGTCACCATCCTCGAAGCCATGCCGGAGTTCCTGGCGGCTGCCGACGCAGAAGTGGCCAAGACCGCTGCCAAGGAATTCAAGAAGCAGGGCCTGGACATCAAGCTCAATGCCAAGGTTTCCAAGACCGAGATCACCGGCAAGGGCAAGAAGAAGGAAGTCATCGTCACCTACACCGACGCTGAAGGCGAAAAGACCCTGACCGTGGACAAGCTGCTGGTGGCCGTTGGCCGTCGCGCCGCCACCAAGGGCCTGCTGGCCGAAGGCACCGGCGTCAAGATCAACGAGCGCGGCCAGATCGAAGTCGACGCGCACTGCCACACCGGCGTCAACGGCGTGTGGGCGGTCGGCGACTGCGTGCGCGGCCCGATGCTGGCGCACAAGGGCTTCGAGGAAGGCATCGCGGTGGCTGAGCTGATCGCCGGCCTGCCGGGCCACGTCAACTTCGACACCATCCCGTGGGTCATCTACACCGAGCCGGAACTGGCGTGGGTCGGCAAGACCGAAGCCCAGCTGAAGGCCGAAGGCATCCCTTACAAGGCCGGCAGCTTCCCGTTCGCCGCCAACGGCCGTGCCGTGGCGATGATCGAGCCGGCGGGCTTCGTGAAGATCCTGGCCCATGCCGAAACCGATCGCATCCTCGGCATGCACCTGGTCGGCGCCAACGTCTCCGAACTGGTGCACGAAGGCGTGCTGACCATGGAGTTCAGCGGTTCGGCCGATGACCTGGCCCGCATCTGCCACGCCCACCCGTCGCTGTCGGAAGTGATCCACGACGCGGCGATGGCGGTCAGCAAGCGCGCCATCCACAAGGCGAACTGATCGGCATCATGGCAGGTGCCGACCGTTGGTCGGCGCTCACCTGCAGACGAAAAACCCCGCTTCGGCGGGGTTTTTTGTTGCCCGTTTTCCTGCAGAGCCAAGCCCATGCTCGGCTCTCCGGTCGGCAGCCGCGGAGCGTGAAGCCGAGCGTGGGCTCGGCTCTACACCTTTCCAGCCGGCTTCTTCGGCGGATCGTCACAGATGCGGTGCTGGGCCACGGTTTCACCGGCCTTCCACTCCTTCACCACCCGGCAGCGCTCCTTGGGTTTGACCGCCTTGGCCGCTGCCGCATCCGCCTCATCGGCAGCGGCGGTCTGCTGGCGTTCCAGCCATGCGGACGGCGGCACCGGTGTGGCCAGTGTCGGCCCCGCGAGCAATGCCAGCGCGACCAGCAACACAGCCCTCATGCCGCCACCGGGCCGCCGCCGAGCAGGCGCGCGGGCAGCATGAACAGCGCGCGCAGGAACGCAAACAGCGCCGAGAAGGTGATGCCGACCAGGCGGAACGGCAGGCTCAGCAGCCACACGAACGGCCAGGCGATCAGGGCAAGGATCGCCAGCGGCCAGCACAGCACGAACAGCAGGCACCACACACCGAGCGCGAACAGGGTCTTCATCACGGTCTCCTTGTGGCGGCACCTTGCCGCCTGCGGACACCTTGGCGCCCCGCTCTGGCCGCCCGCAAACGGTTTGCGACGAAACCCGGCTCGGGGCGATGAATCCGGTGGTGGGGAAACCGAAGATTGATCAGGTTGCCGGCCAGCGGCCGGCACGACCGAACGGATTCACACCGGCACTGCGCCCGGGCGGCCGTGGGTGACCTGGAAGCGCGCCGCAGTGCGCACCGGCGCATCCGCGTGCAGCACGCTGTCGGCGAAGCGCAGCTCCGCATCCACGGTCTGCCGGTTCAGCTGCAGCTTCCACCAACCACGGCGGTCACCGTCGAAATAGCGGATATGCGGGTTCTGCGGAATCGACGAACCGTAGTACGGGCCATAAGGCGTATCGTCGCCGCCACTGCTGATTGCCGGCGCGATGAACTCGGTGGCCACCACCGGGGCATCGGCCGCGTCGAAATCCAGCTTCAGGTCATTGACGAAAGTGGAATGCCAGTCACCACCGAGCACGATGGCATTGCCCTGCCCGCCTGCCTGCATCGCCTGCAGCAACCGCTTGCGTGCGGCGGGATAGCCGTCCCAGGCATCGTTCCAGAAGCGCTCTCGCGCCGTGCCGCCGTCCAGCCGCAGCTGCGCCATCAGCAGCTGCTGCACCACCACGTTCCAGCGCGTGCCCCGTGCGGCCGCCATCGACTGCGCGAACCAGGCTTCCTGGCCCACGCCCAGCATGCTAATGCGTGGATCCAGCGCAGCGTCGCAGCGCAGCGACTCGCCCACCCCGCAGGGATTGGCCGGACGGAACTGGCGGCAGTCGAGCAGCGCAAGCTGTGCCAGATCGCCGTAACGCAGGCGCCGATGCACGCGCAGGCCACCGTTGCCCGCAGGCGTACTACGCATCGGCAGGTGTTCGTAGAACGCGCGGTAGGCCGCCGCGCGGCGAACGATGAAGTCCTCCGTCGAGACGCCGGGCTTCTCCGGATGGATGCCGGAGTAATCGTTCTGCACTTCGTGGTCGTCCCAGATCACCGCGAACGCGTGGGCGGCGTGCGCGGCCTGCAGATCGGGATCGAGCTTGTACAGCGCGTACTGGTCGCGGTAGCGCTCCAGGCCGACGGTCTCGCCACTGAAGCGTTCCGCATCCAGCGTGAGACCACGCGCGTTCTGCAGTGGGCTGTACTCGTACAGGTAGTCACCGGCATGCAGCACCAGGTCGACATCATTCTTCGCGATATCGCGCAGCACCGGGTAGTAGCCACTGTTCCAGGCCTGGCAGGTGCACAGGGCCAGCCGCAGCTGCTGCAGCTGCGTGTCGGGCAGCGGCGCGGTGCGGAAGTGGCCGACCGCGCTTTCCTCGTCACCGTCGCAGGCAAAACGGTAGTAGTAGTCGCGGCCTGGGCGCAGGCCATTGACCTCCACGTGCACCGAATGCGCCAGCTCGGGCACCGCCGCGGCGACGCCACGCTGCACCAGCCGGCGCATGCCCGGGTCTTCGGCCACGAACCAGCGCACCGGCACCGCCCGCGATGGCATGCCGCCGCCGTTGAGCGGGTCCGGCGCCAGACGCGTCCACAGTACGGCTCCCTGCGGATCCGGATCGCCGGCGGCGACGCCCAGGGTGAACGGATCACGCCCCAACCGCGGGCGCGGGCCGGCCGTGGCCAGCCCCGGCATCGCCGCCAGTGCGATCGCCGCCCCCGTGCCCTGCCACGCCATGCGCAACAGGCGACGACGGCTTTCCGGATCGACGGGGCCGCGCATCAGAAGTGCACGGTGGCGGTGGCCATCACCTGCCGCGGCGCGCCAACCTGCATGGTCGCCAGGCTGCGGGTCGGGTCGGCGGCGTAGGTGCCGTTGGTGTTGATCGAGGACAGGTAGCGCTTGTCGGTCAGGTTGGTCAGGTTCAGCGCCACGGTCAGGTTCTGCGCCGGGCCGAGCGTGCCGAAGTCATAGGCCACCGAAGCGTTGACCAGCCAGTAGCTGGGCACCGACACGTCGTTGGTATAGGTCACGTAACGCTTGCCGACATGGTTGGCGGCCAGGCGCAGGTCCCACGGGCCCGGGGTCCAGGCCAGGGTGCTGGCGAACATCCATTCCGGGGTGTCGACGGTCTTCTTGCCGCGGGTCGGCACCACGCCGTTGTTGACGTAGTCGTTGTCGTAGGTGCTGTCATTCCACGACAGCGCGTTGGACCAGGCCAGGTCCTGCATCGGCTTCAGCTGCAGGGTCGCCTCGGCGCCGCGGCTGGTTACCGAACCGACGTTGGAGAACAGCGCCGGGCAACCGAGGATGCCCACGCACTGCGCGATGGCCAGCAGACGGTTGTCGAACTTGACGTCGTACACCGCTACCGAGGCTTCATAGCCCTGGCCGTAGCCGCGCCAGCCCAGCTCGATGGTGCGCGACTGTTCCGGCTTCAGGTTCTTCGCGCTGGCATCGAAGGCGGCCTGCGGCACGTTGAACGGGCTGCCCACGCCCAGCGCGTAGGCGGCCACGTTCTTGGCGAACGAGCCGAAGATCTCGTTGCCCTCGTTGAGCTTGAAGTTGAAGCCCGCCTGCGGGAGCAGGCCCTTCTTCGAGGTCAGGCTGCTGTTGTTGGCATAGCTGCCCAGCGGCGTGCGCACGCGGGTGCGGGTGTGCGGCGACTTCGCGCCGATGTCGATGGTCAGGCGGTCATCGAACAGGCGGAAGCGGTCCTGCACGTAGAACTGGCGGGTGATGGTGGTGTAGCGCTGGTGCCACACGCGCTGGTCCGGATTGCGCAGGAAGAAGTCGTCAGTGATCGGGCCGTCGATGTAGTAGAAGTTGCGCTGCACGCTGTGGCCGTTGTCTTCGTACCACAGGCCCGCCTCCAGTTCGTGGCCCGCCACGTTCCAGGTGAACGCCGAGGTTACGCCGGTGCGGTCGATCGCATACTCGGTGGTGCGGATCGAGATCGGGATCTCGCGGCTGGTGCCCGGGTTGGACGGATTGGACGGGCTGAACCAGTGGCCCTGGCCACGGTTGCTGTGGTTGTAGACGTTGACCTTCAGGCGCATCGACTCGTTCAGGCCGAAATCACCGGCAATGCTGGACACATCGTCATTGCGCAGGCCGTGGCCGGAGTAATAGGCGTCCCACGGGCTGTTGACGCCACCACTGTACTTTCCGCGTGCAGCAGCCACCGCGCGATCCCAGTCCGGCGCGTAGTTGTCCCAGTCCCAGCCGAGGCGATCGATCATCTCCAGCGACAGGTCCTGGTAGTCGGCCTCGACACGGCGCGAAGCGTTGAACAGCGCGGTGATCCTGCTGTCCGTGCCGAAGTTGTAGGTGGCCTTGCCGTTGAACTGCTTCAGTTCCTGCGAGCCCTTGCCCTTCCACTTGTCGCCTTCGGAATACACGCCGGACAGGTAAGCGGCAAAGCCCTGGTGGTCGCCGGTATCGAGGCGCGCATAGCTGCGGCGCGCATTGTCGCTGCCGAAGCTCTGTGCCAGCACGACCCCATATTCGGTGGACGGATCGATCGAGTAGAACTGGAACACGCCGCCGAGGTTGCTGGTGGACGGCGTACCCAGCGCACCAATGCCGGTGGAGACCTCCGCACCGCCCAGGTTCTCGCTGATCACCGCGCGGCTGATGTGCAGGCCGTTGCTGTTGCCGTAGGCCATGTTGCCCAGCGGGATGCCATCGAGGGTGTAGCCCAGGCGATTCTGGTTGAAGCCACGCAGGCTGATGCTGGTGGACCATTCGTAGGCGCCGGTGGCATCGGCCGATTCGAAATGCACGCCCGGCTTGGCCGCCAGCAGCTTCAGCGGGTTGGCACCGGGCGGCAGGACCTTCATGTCCTCGGCGGTCACGCGCTGCACCTGGCGGGCTTCGCCGCGGCCGATCACCGAGATCGAATCGAGAGTCGTGGCCGACTGCGCGTCGGTCGCCGGGGCGGTTTCAGCGACAGCCAGCGACGGCAGCGAAGCACAGACCAGCAGGGCCAGCAGATTGCGGCGAAGCGGAGCGTGGGACGGCATGGAGGCGGATTCCTTGGGCACGCTGGACGCCGAAGGGCGGCGTCGAAGAGCAGCAGCGGCGGAATCGTAGAAGCCTCGCGTTACATGTCATTTACACGCCACGTACGGAAGATTGGCGTTCTGAATGGTTTGCAAGCCGTGGGGTGGTTGCCGGCCAGCGGCCGGCACTACGGTTATTCGAATGAGCCGACCGAGTCGTGGGCCAGGTTGTCGAAGCGGGTGTACTCACCGAAGAACTTCAGCTTGCACGATCCGGTCGGGCCACCACGGTGCTTGCCGATGATGATCTCGGCCAGGCCCTTGTCCGGCGAATTTTCCTTGTTGTAGTAATCGTCGCGGTAGATGAACACGATCATGTCCGCGTCCTGCTCGATTGCGCCCGATTCGCGAAGGTCGGCCATCACCGGGCGCTTGTCGGTACGTGTTTCCAGCGAGCGGTTGAGCTGCGACAGCGCGATCACCGGCACGTGCAGTTCCTTGGCCAGGCCCTTCAGCGAACGCGAGATCTCCGAGATTTCGGTGGCGCGGTTTTCGCTGTTGCCCGGCACGCTCATCAGCTGCAGGTAGTCGATCACCACCAGGCCCAGGTCGTGCTCGCGCTTGAGGCGGCGGCACTTGGAACGCAGCACTTCCGGCGACACGCCCGGCGTATCGTCGATGAAGATCTTGGTTTCCTTCAGCATCTTGATTGCGCTGGTGACGCGGCTCCAGTCTTCATCTTCCAGCTGGCCGGTACGCAGGCGCTGCGCGTTGATGCGGCCGTTGGAGGAGATCAGGCGCATCGCCAGCTGCGAGGCCGACATTTCCATCGAGAACACCGCCACGCCCTTCTTCGACTTGATCGCCGCGTACTCGGCGATGTTCAGTGCAAAAGTCGTCTTGCCCATGGCCGGGCGCGCGGCGAGGATGATCAGGTCGGTCGGCTGCAGGCCGGCGGTCATCGCATCGAAGTCGTTGTAGCCGGTCGGCAGGCCGGTGATGTTGCCGCCGTTCTCGAAGCGGTTGCGCAGTTCCTCGAAGGCATCCTTCAGCGCGCCAGGCATCGCCACGAAGTCGGTACGGCCGCGTGCACCCTGTTCAGCGATGGCGAACACGCTCTTCTCCGCAGAGGCCAGCAGCTCACTGCTGTCACGGCCCTCAGGCTGGAAGCCATCGTTGACGATGTCGGTGCCGACCTGGATCAGCTGCCGCAGCACGGCCTTGTCACGCACGATCTCGGCATAGGCCACGATGTTGGCCGCCGACGGCGTGGTGCTCGCCAGCTCGATCAGGTAGGCACCATCGCCCACCAGTTCCAGCTTGCCCTGTGATTCGAACCACTCGCCCAGGGTCACCGCGTCGAACGGCCGCTCGCGCTCGGACAGCTCACGGATCGCGCGGTAGATCATCTGGTGATCGCGGCGGTAGAAATCGCCCTCGGTCAGCTGGTCGTTGACCCGGTCGTAGGCCTCCGGCGCCAGCATCAGGCCACCCAGCACCGCCTGCTCGGCTTCCACCGAATGCGGCGGAACGCGCAACTGGTCGATACGCGATTCATCGCGATCACGATCAAAGCCATCACCGCGCTCTCTGCGGTTGGAACGGAAGCCGGAACGAGCGGACATGCTGCGGTGTTTCCTGCAAAAGTGGGCCGGACGAGTGTAGGCATGCGCCGACCCCGGCAGCCATGGACAAGCCTGTGGATAAGCCGTGGAGAAACGGGGGATATCCGCCAGTGCCTGGCCACTCTGGCGCGGGGGCGTCGCAGTGCCTGCGACGGGCGCCGTTGCGGCGCCCGGGTGGGTCATTATCGCAGATCAGGCGGCCAGGGTCGGATTCCGTGCAGCGCACGGACTCCGGTGCTCAGCGGAACGTGGGGCCAGGGCCCGCCGCTGCGCGCCGGGATCCGACCCGCGGCCTGGCTGCTGCCACCCCATCGGTCTCAGTCGCCCTTCACGTGCACCGCGATCAGTGCCAGGAACCGGTCCACGTACCCCTGCAGGAATTTCTGCGTGCCCTCGTTGTGGATCGTGCCGTCGGCGTCGATCAGGCCGTCCTTGAAATGGATGAACGCCTCGGGCTGGCCGAGCACGTGCATGTCCAGGAAGGCCAGGCTGTTGCGCAGGTGCTGCTGGGCCACGGCGGTGCCGATCTGGCCGATGGAGGCGCCGATCACCGCCGCCGGCTTGCCGGCAAACGCACTGTCACCGTAGGGGCGCGAGCCGATGTCGATGGCGTTCTTCAGCACGCCCGGCACCGACCGGTTGTATTCGGGGGTCACGAACAGCACCGCGTCGGCGGCGCGCACCTGATCCTTCAGCCGGGTGCCCTGAGGCGGGTACTGGCCATCGAAATCCTGGTCGTACAGCGGTAGATCACCAATCTGCACGTACTGGAAGCGCGCGCGGTCGCCAGCGATCTTCTCCAGCGCATGGGCCAGCTTGCGGTTGCAGGAATCCTTGCGCAGGCTGCCGACGAACACGGCGATGGTGGGGACGGACATAGGGACATACTCCTCACGGTGCGGGAGGCCCAGCCTAGACGCCGGGCCCGTGCCGTCCGGTGAAGATCAGCCCCCGGTCACGCGGGCCCGCACCTGCCGCCAATGCGCCTGCCAGGCCTGGAACATCAGCACGTTCCACAGGTGGGTATGCCACTTGCGCTGGCCGCCCAGGAACTGCTGCCACAGCGGCTGCACCGCCGCCGCCGACAGCACGCCTTCGCGCTCCAGGCGCGCCGGCTGCAACAGATCCTCGGCCCACGGCCGCAGGTCGCCCTTCAGCCAGTCGCTGACCGGCGCGCCGAACCCGCGCTTGGGCCGGTGCACCATTGACTGCGGCACGTAGCGGCCAAGCACGCGCTTGAGCAGCACCTTGCTGGTGGTTTCGCTGCGCTTGAAGCCCAGCGGCAGCGACCAGGCGAACTCGGCCACGCGCCAGTCCAGCAGCGGCGCGCGTGCCTCCAGGCTGACCGCCATCGAGGTGCGGTCGACCTTGCAGAGCAGGTCATCCGGCAGGTAGGTCACGTAATCGGCCAGCATCATCGCGTCGGCCGGCGTGCCGGCACCGTGCAGCGGATCGGCCAGGTCGTAGAAGCTGCCGGCGGCCTGTGCGCCGGGCACTGCCGCGGCGGGGTCGCGCCAGCGCGAGATGCGGTTGCGGTACACGTCGCCAATGCCACGCGCGCCGGACTCGGCCAACAGCGCGGCCAGTCCGCCGGTCCGCGAGGCCTCGCCCTGGTGCTGCGCGCGCGCGCCCATCCAGCGTCGCAGCGGGCCCGGCACGCGGCCCAGCATCTGCCAGTTGCGCAGCGCGCGCACGTAGCGGGTATAGCCGAAGAACAGCTCATCACCGCCGTCGCCAGACAACGCCACGGTCACGCCCTGCCGCGCCAGCCGGGCGACCAGCGCGGTCGGCACCTGCGAGGCATCGGCAAAGGGTTCGTCGAACATTGCCGGCAGCTGCGGCACGACTGCCAGTGCATCCGCGCCGCTGACGTAGAGCTCGGTGTGGTCGCAGCCCAGATGCGTGGCCAGTTCCCTGGCCAGCGGTGCCTCGTCGTGGCCCGAATCGGTGAAGCCGATGCTGAAGCTGTGCACCGGCTGCCCGCTCTGCGCCTGCATCAGCGCCGCCACCAGCGACGAATCGGTACCGCCGGACAGGAACACGCCCACCGGCACGTCGGCCACCATGCGCAGCGCCACCGCGTCGCGCAGCAGCCCGTCCAGCTGCTCCTCTGCTTCCTCGATGCGGCCCTGGAACGGCGCAGCCAGTGCCGCCTGCATGCGTGCACGCGCATCCCAGTACGGGCGCTGCGCCTGCTCCGGGCGATGCGCCGATGCCCCCGCCGCTACGGCTTCGGCGTCCAGGCGCAGCATGCGGCCGGGCATCAGCTTGTAGCAGCGCTGGTGGATGCTGTGCGGGGCCGGAATGTAATCCAACCGCAGCAACAGGGTCAGCGCGTCGCGGTCGATGTCGTTGTCGAACGCCGGGTGCTGCCACAGCGCTTTCAGTTCGGAACCGAACACCAGGGTGTCACCGGCCCAGCCGTAGTACAGCGGCTTCTTGCCAACGCGGTCGCGTGCCAGCCACAGGCACTGCGCCTGGCGGTCCCACAGCGCGATGGCGAACATGCCGTTGCAACGCTGCAGGGTTTCTTCCATGCCCCACTGCAGGATCGCCGCGAGCAGCACTTCGGTGTCGGAATGGCCACGGAAAGCATGCCCCAGCGGCTCCAGTTCGGCACGCAGGGCGGCGAAGTTGTAGACCTCGCCGTTGTAGGCCATCACGTAGCGGCCATCGGACGAGGCCATCGGCTGGTGGCCCAGCGGCGACAGATCGAGAATGCTCAGCCGACGGTGCGCCAGCGCGATGCCTGCCCCGGCATCGACCCAGCTGCCGCCATCATCCGGCCCGCGGTGGTGCAGCGCCTCGCCCATGGCCAGGACCTGCGCCTGCAGCACCTCGGCCGACGCCACCGGCGCCGGCAACAACATTCCCGCCAATCCACACATGCATCAAGGTTCCTGCGCCAGTTCAAGGGCGGCGCCAATCACCGCATTGTCGCTTGGAAGCCCGAACATTGCTGCCCCTGCCAGCGGGGTATAGGTATCGGCGCCGCAGACCCGGCGCAGCGGCAGGTGGCCGAAACCGGCCTCGACCAGTGCGGTGACCACACCCTCGCCCACCCCTCCACTGTGGCGGCCCTCGTCCAGCACCAGCACACGCCGTGCGCTGGCGGCCTGGCTGGCGATGAAGCCCGCATCCAGCGGCACCAGCCAGCGCAGGTCGACCACCCGTACCTGCCAGCCCAGTTGCTGTTCGATGGCCCGCGCTGCGCGCAGCGCCATCGGCACGCCATTGCCGTAGGTGTAGACCACCAGGTCGCCAGCCTCCGGCCCGTAAACACGGCCTTCGCCCGGCACCAGTGCCCGGCCCTGGGCCGGGTAGTCGAACAGCCACTGGCCATCGCCCGGCTCATGCAGGTCCTTGCTCATGTACAGCGCGATCGGCTCCAGGAACACCGCCACGCGCCCATCCACCCGGGCCAGCGCCGCCAGCGTGCGCAGCATCATCACCGCGTCGTCGCCGCGCGATGGGCAGCCGACCACCAGCCCGGGGATGTCGCGCAGGGCGGTGACCGAGTTGTCGTTGTGGAAATGGCCGCCGAAACCCTTCTGGTAGCCCAGCCCGGCCACCCGCACCAGCATCGGGTTGCGGTACTGGTCGTTGGAGAAGAACTGCAGCGAACAGGCTTCGCCACGCAGCTGGTCGATGGCGTTGTGCAGGTAGGCCAGGTACTGGATCTCCGGGATCGGCAGCATGCCCATGTTGGCCAGGCCCTGCGCCATGCCCAGGATCATGGTCTCGTCCAGCAGGGTGTTGAAGACCCGGCGCGGCCCGAAGCGGCGCAGCAGATCCTTGGTGACGGTGTAGACACCGCCCTTCTGCGCCACGTCCTCGCCGAACAGCAGGCTCTGCGGATACTTGGCCAGCAGCTCCTGCAGACCATGATTGATCTGGATTGCGAGATGCCGCGGCGCCTGTCGTTCCGGCAATGCCTCGGCACCGCCATAGAGTGCCTCGCGTGCTTCGGCAGCGACCTCGCGCTGCGCTTCGGCCTGCACCGCTGCAGGGGTGTACGGTGCCAGCGGCGCCATCACCTCCCGCAGCGACTGCAGCTTCGCACTGCCTTCGGCATCGGCGGCAGCGGCCATGCAACGCGCGCGCATCGTTTCGTAGGCCACTTCGATGGCGGCCGCATCCATCCAGCCTGATTCCAGCGCGATCTGCGCCGAGCGCAGCAGCGGATCCTGCGCCTCGGCCGCGCACAGTTCCGGCAGCGCGCGCCATTCCACTTCAAAGTCGGTGCCGGCATGGCCCATCAGGCGCGTGGTGCGCAGATGCAGGAAGGTCGGCCGCCGCGTGCGCCGGCAGTGTTCCACCGCCGCCTGCACCTGGGCGTGCCCGGTGGCCAGGTCGAGGCCATCGGCAAAGAAATAGTCCAGCCCCGGCTGGTGGCTGAAGCGCTCGGCGATCCAGCCATCGGGGGTCTTCACCGAGATGCCCAGGCCATTGTCCTCGCAGACGAACAGGATCGGCGCCGGTAGTTTCTGGTAGGCCGACCACATCGCGGTATTGAAGGCGGTCTGCGCGGTGGCGTGGTTGGCCGACGCATCGCCGAACGAGCACAGCACGATGCTGTCGGTGGGAATGGGCAGCGCGTGCCCCAGCCGCTTGCCACTCTCGATGGCCAGCGCGGTACCCAGCGCCTTGGGCAGGTGCGACGCAATCGTCGAGGTCTGCGGCAGCACCCACAATGGCTTGCTGCCCCACACCTTGTGGCGGCCACCGCTGGCCGGATCATCCGCGCTGGCGGCGAAGGACAGTGCCGCATCGCGCAGCGGGTCGATGCCCGGCACCTGCCGCGAACGCTCGGCCATGAAGGCGCCGGAACGATAGTGCAGGAAGGCAGGATCGGTGTGCCGGCAGGCCCGCGCCAGCAGCGCGTTGCCTTCATGGCCGGACGAACCGATGGTGTAGAAGACCTTGTTCTGCACGCGCAGCACGCGCGCCATCAGGTCCAGCTGGCGGCTGGCCAGCTGCGAGTCGAACAGTTCATCGAAGGCGGCAGCGGTGAGCGTACTGCCCGGCAGGATCGGAGCATCTGCCGCGGGTCGCGGGCGCGGCGTCCCGCGCCACCCGCGCACCGCCTCAAGGAAATTGACGTCGCACACCTCGGCGCGGTTGAGCCCCCGCATGCGTGCGGGAATCGGATCCGGAACCACAGCGAACATCGAACACCCTCCGTGTCGTTGTTGCGTTCCGCCCGGCAATACCGGGCGCTACCCTGTGGGCATCAAGCCGCCTCGAAGCGCGAGCGCACCTCGGCGGTCACCGCCGGCATCGGCAGGAAGCGCGGCTGCGCACGCACGCGCTGCAGCCAGGCGCGAACTTCCGGGAACGGCTCCAGGCTGATGCCGCCCTCGCCCGCCACATCGGTATAGGCAAACAGGGCGATATCGGCAATGCCGTATCCGCTGCCGGTGAACCACTGCGCTTCGCGCAGGTGCTGCTCCATCACCGCCAACGCGGTGGCGGCACGCTCGTGCAGGCGTGGCAGTTCGGCACGGCGTGGCGAGTCGGGCGCCGTCCAGCCCCGGATGAAGCGCGCTACCGCCACGCACGGCTCGTGCGTGTACTGCTCGAAGAACATCCAGCTCAACGCCTGCGCACGCTCCCAGCCATCGCTGGGCAGGTAGGGCGTGCCTTCGGCCAGCCAGAACAGGATCGCGTTGGACTCGGTCAGCACGCGGCCGTCGTCGCGGACGATCAGCGGCACCTTGGCATTCGGGTTGAGCGCCAGGAATTCGGGCGTGTGGGTCTGGCCATGGGCACTGTCCACTTCCACCCAGCGGTAACGGCTGCCGAGCTGCTCAAGCAGCAGCCGGACCTTGTGGCAATTGCCCGAGACCGACATGCCATGCACCGTCAGCGGGACGCGCTCTTCCACCATTGCCTGCTCCATCGGATCCGGCCGGCGGCCGGCTGCGTGCAGTCTGGCAAGTGCGCCAGGGAATGCCAAGCGCGGATGCAGCATGGCACCCCGGTAGTGCTTGCCGCTGGCCGGCAATCGCACGAATCCTGCTGCAACGAGGTTGCCGGCCAGCGGCCGGCACTACCGGGCCACGTTCAGCGTGCACGCTGCCGCCACTGTTCGCGCGACTGGCCCCAGATCTGCATCGGTTTGTCGTTGTACGGCGGCGGCAGTTCGCCCATCCGCAGCAACGTGCTGCCCAGCTTGCGCGCGACCGCCCGCGAGTTGTCGTTGTTCTCGGCGATGGTATGGATCACCTCGTGCCAACCCAGCGTGTCGAAGGCCCAGTCGATCGCCGCGACCGCCGCTTCCGGCGCATAGCCCCGGCCCCAGCTGGCGCGGCGGATGCCCCAGCCGACCTCGGTACCCGGCCAGTCCTGCGGTTGCCAGGGGCCCATCCGCCCGATCCAGTCCCCGCTGGATTTTTCGATCACGCTGAACATCGAAAAGCCGAACAGCTGCCAGGCGCCAGCCAGGCTGCAGAAGCCGCGCCAGGCTACCGAAGGCGGCTGCACGCCACCGAGCGTGCGCATCGTTTCCTCGTCGGCGCAGAACGCCAGATAGGGTTCGTAGTCCTCGCGCAGCAGCGGACGCAGGATCAGGCGCTCGGTTTCCAGGCGCAGGTCGAAGATGCTCATGCCGACTCCATGTCGAAGGGGCCACCATGATGGTGGATTCCGCCTCCACACGGATGAATGCCCGCGCTCACAACGAAACGGGCCGGCATGCGCCGGCCCGTCGGGTACAGCACGTATTCTGGATTACTGGCGCGTGGCCGCAGTGGCGCCGGCAGCAGCGGTCTGCGTGACCAGCTGGCCATCGACCACCGGCAGGCGATCGCTGGCCGGCTTGTTGTCCATGCGCACGGTCTTCTCGGCGCCGTCGTAGCGGTAGGTCACGTTGTAGCCCTTCACCACGTCATTGGTGCCCATGGCGATGCGGTTGCCCGGCTTGCTGGCCATGCGCATGGTGCCGGTGGTGCCGTCCTCGTTGCGGTAGGTCACGTTGTAGCCGGTAACACGGCTCGACTCGGAGGTGGCGGTCTCGGTGTGGCACTGGCGCTCGGTGCGGTTGACCACGCGGCCACCCACATGGCGCTTGTCGATCTGGTTGCCGATGAAGCCACCGGCCACGGCACCGGCTGCGGTCGCGGCCTTCTTGCCGTTGCCACCGCCGACCTGGTTGCCGAGCAGGCCGCCGACCACCGCGCCGACCACGGTGCCGCCGACGTTGCCGTCACGCTCCGGCAGGCGCTCCTGCACGGTCACGTCCTGGCAGACCTCGTGCGGGGTCTGGGTGGTGGAGGTCTCGCGCACGGGATCGGTGCCGATCACGGTGGCGTAGGCCTTCTGCTTCTCGGTGATCGGGTCGACCTTCAGCACGTCGGCGTATTCCAGCCCGCGCGGTGCAGACGGGTCGAGCTTGTCACCACGCGCGCCATCGTCAACGGCATTGCCGTCAACCAGCCGCGATTCACCGTTGGGGGTTCCGGCGCTGATGGAATCAGGCGACTTGTCGCCACTCTTCATGAAGGCGGCGGTGGCGATGCCACCGACCAGCAGCGCGCCCGCTGCGACCAGGACAGTTGTAGTTGTGCTTTTCATGACCTGCTCCTTGCGGACCATCCGCAACGTTCTCGGCCCAGATTGCAGCATGCACTGCCTGAACGGAATCTCCACATTTCCTGCTCATTCCTGTAACCCATTCAGCATCGGGAAATGCTGGGCCCGTGGTAGCGTTTGCATAGTCCCCACGAGGATCCACGCCATGGCCAACCCGATGCTGCTGCCGGTACTGCAATGGGCCCGCCGGCTGCGCTACCCCACCCTGTTCAAGCTGACCGCCGGCCTGTTCGTGCTGACCCTGTTCATTCCCGACCCGATTCCGTTCGTCGACGAGCTGGTACTGGGCTTCGGCACCCTGCTGCTGGCCAACTGGAAGAGCCGCAATACAGTCCCGGCCCCGCCGCCGCTGGAACAGCGTTGATTCCGCTGGTCGACAGCCACTGCCATCTGGATGCCAGTGAATTCGATGCTGACCGCACGGCGGTGATCGAGCGCGCGGGCGCTGCGGGCGTGCGCGAGCAGGTGGTACCGGCCGTCACGGCCGCCAGCTGGCCGAAGCTGCGCGAGGTCTGCCGGCAGGCACCGGGGCTGTACCCGGCCTACGGCCTGCATCCGATGTTCCTGGCCGAGCACCGGCCCGACCATCTGCCGCTGCTGCGCGAATGGATCGTTCGCGAACGCCCGTGCGCGATCGGCGAATGCGGGCTGGACTTCTTCGTCGAGGGACTGGATGCAGAGGCGCAACAGGCGTACTTCATCGGCCAGCTGCAACTGGCCCGCGAGTTCGAGCTGCCGGTGATCGTGCATGCGCGACGCGCGGTGGATGCGGTCATTGCCGCGATCCGTCGCGTCGGCGGCCTGCGCGGCGTGGTGCACAGCTTTTCCGGCAGCCCGGAACAGGCCGCGCAACTACATCGGCAAGGCTTCCTGCTCGGTCTCGGTGGTCCGCTGACCTACGATCGCGCGCAACGGCTGCAGCGCCTGGTGCGCGGGATGCCGCTGGAACAGCTGCTGCTGGAGACCGACGCGCCCGACCAGCCTGACGCCGGCATCCGCGGCCAGCGCAACGAACCAGCGCGACTGGCAGTCATCGCCCGCCACGTGGCCGCACTGCGCGGGATGGAGCTGGACGCGGTGGCCCAGGCCACGACGGAGAATGCGCGGCGCCTGTTCGCGCTGCCGGCAATGTAACGGGCAGGTGCCGGCCGCTGGCCGGCACGATCCATCACACCTCGCTGGACTCGACCACTTCGGCCTTCACCTTCTTCGGCTCCAGCAGCATTTCAAGCGCCTTGCCGACCGCCGCAAAGGCGAAGGCACCGGTGATGTGGGTTGCCGCACCGAGGCCTGCGCCACAGTCCAGTTTCAATGCAGAATCCGCACCGAGGTTCGGGCGGATGCCGCAGACGCTGCCATCGGCCTGCGGATACTTCACGTTTTCCAGCGAGTACACCGCCGGTACGCCAAAATAGCGCTTGGCATTCTTCGGGAAATTGAACTCGCTGCGCAGCTTCTTGCGGATCAGCGCCAGCATGGCGTCATGCTCGGTGCGCGAGACATCGCGGATGCGCACCAGGGTCGGATCGGTGCGACCACCGGCAGCCCCCACGGTCAGCAGCGGCAGCTTGCGGCGACGGCACCAGGCGATCGTCTCGACCTTCACCCGGAAGCTGTCGCAGGCATCGATCACCAAGTCGAAGCCACGGTCCAGCAACTCGGCCATGTTCGACACGGTCAGGAATGCCTGCACGGCATCCACCTCGATGTCAGGGTTGATCGCACGGCAGCGCTCGGCCATCGCCTCGGCCTTGTTGCGGCCGTAGTTGCCTTCCATCGCCGGCAGCTGCCGGTTGGTGTTGGACACGCAGATGTCATCGGCGTCGATCAGGGTCAGGTGGCCGACCGCCGAACGCGCCAGCGCTTCCACCACCCACGAGCCGACCCCGCCCATGCCCACCACCGCCACGCGGCTGCCCTGCAGGCGCTCGAGCGCACCTACGCCATACAGCCGTTCGATGCCGGCGAAGCGTTGTTTGACCTGTTCGTTCATGCGGCTATTTTAACGTGCAGGCGCCAGCGCCTACAGCGCGCCGGCATCGAACCCAACGTTGCACGCCAGGAGAGCCCGCCATGAACGCCAGCCCGCCCCGCCGCCCGTCCACTGCCCAGCGGTACCTGTTCGTGCTGTGCCTGGGCCTGCTGATCGGCCTGGTCGCCACGGTCATGGTCGGCCGCGCCCTGCAGGCCCGCCGCGACCCGTTCCCGGACAGCCTGATGCAGGTGATGCAGCGGCAAGCGCAGCTGCTGCAGCAGGCCCAGCAGCAGAACCGCTGCAGCCTGGCCGACAGCGTGCCGCGGCTGCAGGCCCTGCGCCTTCTGTCCAACGACCTCGACCTGGCCTTTCCCGGGCTGAAGGACAACGGCCGGTTCCAGCAGCACGCCAGCCAGCTGCGCGGCAACCTCAACGCCGCATTGGCGGCTCCGCCCAGTGACTGCACCGCCCTGGCCAAGGTCGTGGAAACCGTGCAGGCCGACTGCCGCGCCTGCCACCAGGACTTCCGCTGACGCGCATTCATCCTGTAGCCGGGCAAGGCACACCTGGTTGGCACCTTGTTCACGTTCGAAAGGAGAGGATTCGTCCACCCTGCTGCATGACGCAGTACCACCCAACACACCCGCCTTCACGGCCAGGAGACGCTCCATGAAGATCCAGCTCATTGCCGCCAGCGCCATCGCTACCCTCGCCCTGGCTGGCTGTGCCACCTCGCCCGGCTACGGTGGCGGTGGTTACAACAACGGCTACAACAATGGTGGCTACGGCAACAACGGCGGTTACAACCAGGGCCGTTGCGCTGACTGTGGCATCGTCACCCGCATCAACACCGTGCCGTCGGGCCGCACCGCGCCCAGCGCGACCGGCGCCATCCTCGGCGGCATCGTCGGTGCCGTGGCCGGCCATGAGATCTCCGATCACACCGGTGGCAGCCGTGGCAACAAGAACATCGCTGCGGCCGCAGGCGCAGTCGGTGGCGCGCTGGCCGGCAACCAGATCCAGAAGAACGTGACCAGTGATACCTACGACATCAGCGTGCGCATGGACGATGGCCGCACCATCGTGGTCAACCAGCGCGACCTCGGCGGCATCCGCGAAAACACCTACGTGCGCGTGGTCAACGGCAAGGTCATCCTGCGCTGACCTGCGCCGGGCCGGCGGCAAAGAAAAAAGGCCCGCTTGCGCGGGCCTTTTTCATGTGACGGCTTGCAGCGCGATCAGGTCGGCTGCACGGCGTCGGCCTGCAGGCCCTTCTGGCCCTGCACGACGGTGAAGGTGACCTTCTGGCCTTCCTTCAGGCTCTTGAAGCCCTGGGTCTGGATGGCACGGAAGTGCACGAACACGTCTTCGCCGTTTTCACGGCTGATGAAGCCGAAGCCCTTTGCATCGTTGAACCACTTGACGGTACCGGTCTCGCGATCAGACATCTCACTAACTCCCTGGTGACTCTCTCTTGTTGTTGGAAACGCCTGGTGGGCGGCTGACAAGCAAGGGGGAAGCGAGGTGCATCGATGCAGCGGATCGGGAAGATCTTGCTTCATCAGGCCACGATCCACGGTGACCTTGCCAAGCTCAGCGACTGCAACTTAACCCGCCCAAAACGAAAAAGCAACTGGCAAAATCTTTCACTGTCAACCCCAAAACGGCGACCATACGGGACAGCATGGGACTCTCATTCATCTTATATCTGCTAGCGGTCATTTTTGTCCTTGTCGGCATCGCCGGAATCATCCTGCCGGCCCTGCCCGGCATCCCGCTGGTGTTCATCGGACTGCTGCTGGCGGCCTGGGCGGACGGCTTCACCCACGTCGGCTGGCCGACCCTGGTCGCGCTGGGCGTACTGACCGTCCTCTCGCTGCTGGTGGACGTGCTGGCCACGGTGGTGGGTGCGCAGCGGGTCGGTGCCAGCCGCAAGGCACTGTGGGGTACGTTCGTCGGCAGCATCGTCGGCCTGTTCTTCATGCCGATCGGCCTCTTTGCAGGCCCCCTGATCGGCGCCCTGGCCGGCGAGTACTGGCACACCCGCGAACTGGGGCGCTCGACCAAGGTAGGCCTGGCCACCTGGCTCGGTATCCTGCTCGGCCTGGCGCTGAAACTGGCCGTGGTGATCGCGATGCTCGGCCTGTTCGCCTTCGCCTGGTTCCTGTAACCCGCACTGCCTTCACGCCGCGCGCACGCGGTGCCCGTGCATAAACCGTGGGGGCTGGCCGTGAACCGGTGCAGCCGCCACACTGTGCGATTCCCGTATTCACCTAAGGGCCTGCTGCAATGACCCTGTCTCCGCTGCTTCCCCGTCTCGCGCCGCTGGCGCTGGCCCTGGCCAGTGCGCCGCTGGCCGCGCAGGAGTTCGCGCCCAGCGCCGAAGCCTCGCCGGCCGCGTGCGCGGCGATTACCACCGATGCTGCCCGCCTGGCCTGTTATGACCGCCAGTTCGGCCGTACCCCGCAGGCCACTGCCGAGGCCGACGCTGCGGCCGAGGCGGCCGCGCAGGCCCGTCGCGAAGAACGCCAGACTGCACGCGTGAGCCAGGGCGAAGAGAAGCTGCGCGAGCGGGTCAGCGATCTGTTCCGTCCAGCAGCCCCTGACAGCGCACTGGCCAATGCTGGCCGCGGTTCGTTGCTGGACAGCCGCTGGGAACTGGCCGAGGACTCCAAGCTGGGCCCGTTCCAGCTGCGCGCCTACAAGCCGGTGTACCTGCTGCCGGCGTTCTGGACCAGCGATCGCAACACCACGCCGCATTCGCCGAACCCGGCCAACACGGTCACCACGCCGCAGGTGCTGGACAGTGCCGAGCTGAAGTTCCAGATCAGTTTCAAGACCAAGATCGCCGAGAACCTGTTCGGCGACAACGGCGACATCTGGGCCGGCTACACCCAGAGCTCGCGCTGGCAGGCCTACAACGGCGAGGATTCGCGCCCGTTCCGCGAAACCAATTACGAGCCGGAAGTGATGATGGTGTTCCGCAACGGCTACTCGATCGGTGGCTGGCGCGGGCGCATGACCGGCATCGCGCTGAACCACCAATCCAACGGCCGCGCCGACCCGCTTTCGCGCAGCTGGAACCGGGTGATGCTCAACATCGGCCTGGACCGCGAGAACTGGGCGCTGGTACTGCGCCCCTGGTACCGCATTCCCGAGACCCGCAGCGACGACAACAACCCGGACATCGAGGATTACATGGGCCGCGGTGATGCGACCCTGACTTGGAACCGCAACGGCCACGAAGTCTCGCTGATGGCGCGCCATTCGCTGCGCACCGGCAGCCGCTCGCACGGTGCCCTGCAGCTGGATTACGGTTTCCCGATCAGCAACCTGCTGCGCGGGCATGTGCAGGTGTTCGACGGTTACGGCGAAAGCCTGATCGACTACAACCACAAGGCCACCTACGTGGGCGTGGGCGTGTCGCTGCTGGAGTGGTTCTGATGCCCGTGACGATCTGGCACAACCCGGCCTGCAGCAACTCGCGCGGCGCATTGAAGCTGATACGTGATGCCGGCTTTGATCCAGCGGTGATCGAGTATCTCGGCAATCCACCCGATGTGGCTACACTGCGCCAGGTGCTGGCCGAATCAGGATTGAGCGCACGTGATCTGGTGCGCAGCAAGGAGGCGCAGTTCGCCGAACTGGGCCTGGAAGGTGCGGACGAGGCCACGCTGCTGGCCGCGATGGCCGAACACCCGCGACTGATCAACCGCCCCGTGGTGCGCACGGACAAGGGCACACGCCTGTGCCGTCCACCGGAAACAGTGCTGGAGATCCTGTAACCCGCCTCGCCGCCGCGTAGCGGAGCGTGTTGGTAGAGTCGACTGTTGGTAGAGTCGACTGTTAGTCGACTCCCTCCTCACCCTTCATATGCATCCGCGGAAAAGCCCGCACTGCGTGCGATAGTCGACTGACAGTCGACTCTACCCCAGCGCCCTCTTCTACCCGGATGCCCTCCCCCCCGGCTGGCTTACAGCCAGTCGGTGATGCCTTCGCGGCGGTACACCTCGGCGAACGCCGGGCGCGCCTTCATCGACGTGGCGTGCGCCTTCAGTACCGGCCAGGTGTCGGTGGGCCTGGGCATGTTGCGCGACCAGCGCATCAGCATCACCAGCATGTAGTCGACCACGCAGGGCGTGGCGCCCAGCAGGTAGGGGCCATGTGCATGCAGGTGCGCGGCCACATGCTGCCAGGCCGCTTCCAGGCGCTGCCGTGCCATGCCGCGGCTGGCCTCGATATTCGCCTCGCCCGCCATTTCGTGTGGATAGAACCAGGCTCGATAGGCCGGCTGCAGCGTATTGGCACACCAGAACATCCAGCGGTAGGCATCGGCGCGCTGCGGCGTGCCCAGCGCGGGCAGCAGGTTGGCGTCCGGATGGCGATCAGCCAGGTACAACGCAATGGCCGCCGCTTCGGTCAGTACCAGGCCATCGATCAGCAGTGTCGGCACCACACCGGCCGGATTCAGCGCCAGGTACTGCGCCGACTTGTGCTCGCGCGCGTCGAAATCCAGCAGCACCAGTTCATGCTCGATGCCCAGCTCGATCAGCAGCCAGTGCACCACCAGCGCGGCGGTACTGGTCGAACCATACAGCGTGGTGCTCATGCAGAAGATCCTGTACAGGTGGATCAGCCGATTATGCGCCCGCGCGCACGATCGTTGCTCAGCCGCAGCTGCTCATGCAGGAATCCCGGCGTTCGCCACAGGACATCATCGGCGCGCGCATCGTACAGTCATGCGTCTTCAGTTCGCAGGCATGGCGCAGGTCCGGGTTGTCCACGTCCTTGCAGCGCTTGTCCGGCGCCGGCACCATCCGCTGCTCGCAATTGCTCTGGCGGCTGCCGAGAGAGTCATTCTGCGCCATGCAGCTGCGATAGCCGGCCTGGCACTGCACGCGGCACTGCGCCGATGCAGGGAAATCCGCGCCTTCGTACGACGCTGGGGTGTTGCAGCCGGCCAGCGCCAGCAGCATGCCTACCACGATGAATCGATGCAGGGCCATGGACACGTCCTGTGCGAGGGTGTGCCGACCGTAGCAGAGCAAGGGCTACAGGCGCGTTAATCCCCCCCCCCGGATACAACAACGGCGCCACACGGGCGCCGTTGTCTGGACCGAAGCGTGCGGGGAGTTACTCCACCACCACCGGAATCTTGCCGATGCGGGCCTGCCATTCGCGCGGGCCGGTCTTGTGCACCGATTCACCGGTGGAGTCGACTGCCACGGTCACCGGCATGTCCTGCACGGTGAACTCGTAGATCGCCTCCATGCCCAGGTCAGCGAAACCAACCACCTTGGCGGCCTTGATCGCCTTGGACACCAGGTAGGCCGAGCCACCGACGGCCATCAGGTAGGCCGACTTGTGCTTCTTGATCGCCTCGATCGCGGCCGGGCCGCGCTCGGCCTTGCCGACCATGCCCAGCAGGCCGGTCTGTGCCAGCACCTGCTCGGTGAACTTGTCCATGCGGGTGGCGGTGGTCGGGCCGGCCGGGCCCACCACTTCGTCGCGCACCGGATCGACCGGGCCGACGTAGTAGATGAAGCGGCCCTTCAGATCGACCGGCAGTTGCTCGCCCTTGTTGAGCATGTCGACCATGCGCTTGTGCGCGGCATCGCGGCCGGTCAGCAACTTGCCGTTGAGCAGCAGGGTCTGGCCCGGCTTCCAGCTGGCCACGTCTTCCGGCGTGATCGTGTCCAGGTCCACGCGGGTGCCCTTGGACGCGTCGTAGGTCAGCTTCGGCCAGTCTTCCAGCGACGGCGGGTCCAGCATCACCGGGCCGCTGCCATCGAGGGTGAAGTGCGCATGGCGGGTGGCCGCGCAGTTCGGGATCATCGCCACCGGCAGGTTGGCCGCGTGGGTCGGGTAGTCGTTGATCTTGATGTCGAGCACGGTGGTCAGGCCACCCAGGCCCTGCGCACCGATGCCCAGCGCGTTGACCTTCTCGTACAGCTCCAGGCGCAGCTCTTCGATGCGGTTGGACGCACCACGGGCCTGCAGCTCGGTGATGTCGATCGGCTCCATCAGCGCTTCCTTGGCCAGCAGCATCGCCTTCTCGGCGGTGCCACCGATGCCGATGCCGAGCATGCCCGGCGGGCACCAGCCGGCGCCCATGGTCGGCACGGTCTTCAGCACCCAGTCGACGATCGAGTCGGACGGGTTGAGCATGGCGAACTTGGTCTTCGCTTCCGAACCACCGCCCTTGGCGGCGACGATCACGTCGACCTTGTTGCCCGGCACCACCTTGACGTTGACCACGCCCGGGGTGTTGTCCTTGGTGTTGATGCGCTTGCCGGCCGGATCAGCCAGCACCGAAGCGCGCAGCTTGTTGTCCGGGTGCATGTAGGCACGGCGCACGCCTTCATTGGCCATGTCTTCCACGCCCATGGTGGCGTCGTCCCAGCGCACGTCCATGCCGATTTCCAGGAACACGGTGACGATGCCGGTGTCCTGGCAGATCGGACGGTGGCCTTCGGCGCACATCCGCGAATTGATCAGGATCTGGGCCATCGCTTCCTTCGCGGCCGGCGACTCCTCGCGCTCGTAAGCGGCGGCGAGGTTCTTGATGTAGTCGACCGGGTGGTAGTACGAGATGTACTGCAGCGCGTCGGCGATGGACTGGATGAGGTCTTCCTGCTTGATCGATGTCACGTCTTGCTCGCTTGCTCGAGGCTGGCGGGGGTAATCCGCCCATTTTACCCCCTCCCCCGGCCCCGGGGTGGTAGTGCCGGCCGCTGGCCGGCAAGATTCCCCCGACGCTCTGTCACGCCACGCGCCACTGCGGCGTCCTTGCCCACATGAACGCCGAAAACGCTTTCCAGACCCACCGCCCGCGCCTGATGGCCCTGGCCTACCGCCTGCTTGGCAGCCGCGCCGACGCCGAAGACGTGGTCCAGGATGCCTGGCTGCGCTGGTCCGGCGCCGACCCGGCGGCCATCCGCGACCCCGAAGCCTGGCTGGTCACCACCACCACCCGGCTCGGCCTGGACCGGCTGCGCGCGGCCAAGCGCGAGCGCGTGCACTACGTCGGCCCATGGCTGGCCGAGCCGCTGGCGGTCACCCTGGAGCCCGACCCGGCGCCCGGCCCGGCCCAGCTGCATGCCCTGGCCGACGACGTTTCGGTCGCCTTCCTGACCCTGCTTGAACAGCTCGGCCCCGAGGAACGCGCCGCTTTCCTGCTGAAGGAGGCCTTCGACCACGACTACCGCGAGATCGCCGAGCTGATCGGCCACAGCGAGGCCAACTGCCGGCAGCTGGTGCACCGTGCCCGGCAGCGCCTGCAGGCCGGACGGCCGCGCTTCAACGCCGATGCCAGCCAGCACCGGCAGCTGCTGGCGCGCTTCATGGATGCCTCGCAGCGCGGCGACAGCGAGGCGATCCAGGCCCTGCTGCACACCAACGCGTTGCTGGTGTCCGACGGCGGCGGCGTGGTCACCGCAGCGGTGCGCCCGCTGCTGGGCGCCGAGCGCATCGGTCGCCTGTTCTGGGCCATTGCCCGCCGCGGCGCGGTGCATCCGGCGCAGTTGGGCTACGTCAACGGCGAGCCGGCGATCCTGCGCTTTGTGGGTGATCGCTTGCACTCGGTCACCACCATCGAGGTGGTCGATGGCCGCATCGCCAACGTGTACAGCGTGTTGAATCCGGAAAAGTTGCCGAAGGTTGTCACGCGCGGCGACGCTGCGGCGTCCTGGTAGTGAAAGGCGGCCATCGTGGCCGCCGTGGAGCCCCCGATGTCCAATCACACTTCTCCCCGCGTCCCCTACACCCGCCTGGCCGCCGAGGCCTTCAAGGGCCTGCTGGCCACCAGCCAGGCGGTGCATGACAGCTCGATCGATCCGACCCTGATGGAACTGGTGTTCCTGCGCGTGTCGCAGCTCAACGGCTGCGGCTACTGCATGGACATGCACGGCACGGCGCTGCGCAAGGGCGGCATCGAGCCGCGCAAGCTGGACACACTGCCGGCATGGCACGAGAGCCGCTTCTTCGACGAACGCGAGCGCGCGGCGCTGGGCTGGGCCGAGGCACTGACCCGGCTGACCGACGGCGCGCCGTCGCAGGCGGCGTTCGATGCATTGGCGCCGCACTTCGATGAGAAGGGCATCAGTGACCTGAGCATGGGCATCGCGGTGATCAATGCCTGGAACCGCCTCGGTGCGGGGTTGCTGCCGCCGCTGCCGGCCTGACCCACCCCGCCTTCGACAGTTCATCGGTGCTGCTGGTAGGTGTCGACCTTGGTCGACACGGTAGATCCACGCCATGCGTGGATGCGGGAGAGTCGGATCCCTTCGCTTCGCGAAGGGCCCTGACCCGCTGTGGGTCGCTGGGGTCAGAGCCCTTTGCCGCGCAAAGGGATCTGACCCCGGTGCCGGCCACACGCCTGCACTGACCCCCTCTGCACGTATCAGGCGCGCACAATACGCGCATGCCTGCTACCCCCACCGCTGGCGCTGCCGCCGCGAAGAAACCCAGCCTGCGCCAGCGCTTCAGGGCGATGCGCAACCTGCCGCCGTTCCTGCGCATGGTCTGGAAGACCAGTCCCGCGCTCACCCTGGCCAGCCTCGGGCTGCGCCTGATCCGCGCGCTGCTGCCGGTGGCGATGCTGTACGTCGGCAAGCTGATCATCGACAGCGCCCTGCACCTGAGCCAGCACGACGCGGGCTTCCCGCCGCTGGGCGAAGCGCTGTCCAGCGGCGTGCTGAATCCGCTGCTGGGCCTGCTGGCGCTGGAATTCGGCCTGGCCATCGCCTCGGACCTGCTCGGCCGG
This sequence comes from Stenotrophomonas sp. YJH_SMC_119, assembly GCF_059368315.1. Lineage (NCBI taxonomy): Bacteria > Pseudomonadati > Pseudomonadota > Gammaproteobacteria > Lysobacterales > Lysobacteraceae > Stenotrophomonas > Stenotrophomonas sp. YJH_SMC_119. Next base: position 259,017 of record NZ_JCAFRP010000002.1, read on the forward strand.
CTGGTCAGCTACGCCGATGCCCTGCTCTCCGAGCTGTTCGCCAACGTCACCAGCATCCGGCTGATGGAACACGCGGCGACGCTGGATCTGGAGGACTTCGAGGACCCGGACCTGCAGGACAAGCTGGACCGTGCGCGGCGCCAGACCATGGGCCGGATGAACCTGATGAGCCAGCTGTTCGGCCAGGTCCAGGACGCGATCACCGTGGCCAGCCTCGCCGTTGGCCTGCTGGTCTACGCACCGTGGCTGATCCTGCTGCTGGTGCTGGCACTGGTGCCGGCCTTCATCGGTGAATCGCACTTCAATGCGGCCGGTTACAGCCTCAACTTCCAGTGGACGCCCGAGCGCCGCCAGCTCGACTACCTGCGCCAGCTCGGTGCCAGCGTGGAAACGGCCAAGGAAGTGAAGATCTACAACCTGCACCGCTTCCTGGTGGAACGCTACCGGCGGCTGTCGGTGGCGCTGTTCCAGGCCAACCGTGCACTGGCCCGGCGCCGCGCGTTCTGGGGCACGCTGCTGGCTGCGCTGGGCACGCTGGGGTATTACACCGCCTACGCCTACATTGCCTGGCGCACGGTGCGCGGCGACTTTTCGATCGGCGACCTGACCTTCCTTGCCGGCAGCTTCCTGCGCCTGCGCCAGCTGCTGGAAGGCCTGCTGATCGGCTTCTCGCAGGTGGCCAGCCAGGCGCTGTACCTGGACGACCTGTTCTCGTTCTTCCAGATCGAGCCGGAAATCCACTCGCGTGAAGGCGCCATACGCGTGCCGCAGCCGATCCGCCAGGGCTTCGTGTTCGAGAACGTCGGCTTCCGCTATCCCGATGCCGAACAGTGGGCGGTGCGCCACCTCGATTTCCAGCTGCAGGCCGGCGAAGTGCTGGCCCTGGTCGGCGAGAACGGCGCGGGCAAGACCACGCTGGTGAAACTGCTGGCACGGCTGTACGAGCCGGACGAAGGCCGCATCCTGCTCGACGGCCGCGACCTGCGCGACTACGACCTGGACGACCTGCGCGCCAACCTCGGGGTGATCTTCCAGGACTTCGTGCGCTACAACCTCAGCGCCGGCGAGAACATCGGCGTCGGCCAGGTCGAGGCGATGGACGACCAGGCAAGAATCGCCGATGCCGCGCGACGAGGCATGGCCGAGGAAGTGATCGACGACCTGCCCGGCGGCTACGACCAGCTGATCGGGCGCCGCTTCAAGCAGGGCGTGGACCTGTCCGGTGGCCAGTGGCAGAAGATCGCCATTGCCCGCGCGTGGATGCGCAATGCGCAGGTGATGATCCTGGATGAGCCAACGGCAGCGCTGGACGCGCGCAGTGAGTTCGAAGTGTTCCAGCGGTTCAGGGAGCTGGCGGATAATCGTACGGCAGTGCTGATTTCCCACCGTTTCTCTTCGGTACGCATGGCCGATCGCATCCTGGTGCTGGCCGATGGCCGCATCGAGGCCAGCGGCACCCATGCGCAGCTGATGGCCCAGGGAGGACGGTACGCCGAGCTGTTCGAGCTGCAGGCGGCGGGTTACCGCTGAGAACGCCTCTCGTTCCGCCCAATGAGAACCCATCTCATTTGAGATAGAATCAACCCCGACGACTTTCGATAGATACGCCCATGTCCTCCGCTTTCGGCGCCGAAACGGTGCTTGAGGTCCGTCACTGGACCGATGCCTACTTCAGTTTCACCACTACCCGCGACAGCGGCTTCCGCTTCGAGAACGGCCAGTTCGTGATGATCGGCCTGGAAACCGAGGCACGGCCGCTGCTGCGCGCCTATTCCATCGCCAGCGCCAACTGGGAAGAGCACCTGGAGTTCTTCAGCATCAAGGTGCAGGACGGCCCGCTGACCTCGCGCCTGCAGCACATCAAGCCGGGCGACAAGGTGCTGGTCGGCAAGAAGCCCACCGGCACCCTGCTGATCAGCGACCTGCACCCGGGCAGGAACCTGTACCTGCTGGGCACGGGCACCGGCATGGCGCCGTGGCTGTCGGTCATCAAGGACCCGGAGACCTACGAGCGCTTCGAGAAGGTGATCCTCTGCCACGGCGTGCGCTACGAGAAGGATCTGGCCTACCGCGATTACTTCGAGAAGGAACTGCGTGAGCACGAGTTCCTGGGCGAGATGATCGGCGACAAGCTGCTGTACTACCCGGCCGTCACCCGCGAGCCGTTCGCCAACCAGGGCCGCCTGACCCAGCTGATGGAAAGCGGCCAGATGCAGCGCACCCTCGGCCTGCCGGAGCTGAGCCCGGAAAACGACCGCGCGATGATCTGCGGCAGCCCGCAGATGCTGGCTGATCTGCGCAGCGTGCTCGATGCCCGCGGCTTTCAGGTCTCGCCGCGCATCGGCCAGCCGGGTCACTACGTGTTCGAGCGCGCGTTCGTCGAGAAATGATCTGCAACGGCAGCCGGCCGCCGGCCGGCTCTCCGTGCGCTCCGGGATTGCCGGCCAGCGGCCGGCACTCCCCCCCTCACAGCAGCGCTTCGATCGCGCTGCGCAGCTGTTCCGGCCTGGTGGTTGGCGCAAAGCGCGCAGCCACCCGCCCCTGGCGATCGACCAGGAACTTGCTGAAATTCCACTTGATGCGGGCGCTACCCAGCAGGCCGCGCTTCTCGCGTGACAGCCATGCCCACAACGGATCAGCCCCCTCGCCGTTGACCTCGATCTTCTCCGAAAGCGGGAAGCTGACCGGATAATCCAGCGAACAGAACTGGCGGATCTGCGCGGCGTCCCCCGGCTCCTGCGCGCCGAACTGGTTGCATGGGAAGCCGATCACCACCAGGCCACGCTCGCGATACTCCTGCCACAGCTGTTCCAGCCCGGTGTACTGCGGGGTGAAGCCACAGCGGCTGGCGACATTGACCAGCAACAGCGGGTGACCCCGGTACCCGGCGAGGGCCTGTGGCTGGCCGTCGAGGTCGCGGAAGCTGAAATCGTAGGCAGTCGTCATGGCGGTGAACCGTGGGCGGTGAATGCATGGTACCCGCGCCCGGCCGCGGCAACATGCCTTTTGACACAAGTGCGGGCGCCGCCGGCCGGGTTACCCTCGGGCCCTTGTTTGCCTTACCGGAGTTCCTGCCTTGACCACCCGCCTTGCCCTTGCCGTGGCCATGTCCCTCGGCCTTGCCCTGCCCGCCTTCTCGGCCGGCGCCGCCACCCCGGCCGCCAGCAGCACCGCCCAGCAGGCCAATCCGTTCTTCGCCGAAAGCCCGCTGCCGCTGCACTTCCCGCAGTTCGACAAGATCAAGGACAGCGACTTCGCCCCGGCCTTCGACGCCGGCATGGCGCAGCAGCTGAAGGAAGTGGAGGCCATCGCCAACAACAAGGCCAAGCCGACCTTCGACAACACCATCATCGCCCTGGAAAAGAGCGGTGACATCCTCGACCGCGCGACCACCGTGTTCTTCAGCCTGGTCGGTGCCGACACCAACGACACCCGCAAGAAGCTGCAGGCCGACTACTCGGCGAAGTTCGCCGCGCACAGCGATGCGATCGCGCTGAACGGCAAGCTGTTCGCCCGCATCCAGGCGCTGTATGACACCCGCAGCCAGCTGGGCCTGGACGCCGAAGGCGTGCGCCTGGTCGAGAAGTACTACGACAACTACGTGCGCGCAGGCGCCAAGCTGTCCGACGCCGACAAGGCCAAGCTGAAGGAGATGAACGCCGAGCTGGCCAACCTGGGTACCAAGTTCAGCCAGAACGTGCAGTCGGAGGTGAACGCTTCGGCGATCACCGTCGACGACGTCAAGGAACTGGACGGCCTGTCCAAGGAGCAGATCGCCGCCGCCGCCGAAGCCGCCAAGGCCCGCGGCCAGGACGGCAAGTACGTGATCACCCTGCTCAACACCACCGGCCAGCCGCCGCTGACCAACCTGGCCAACCGCGCCCTGCGCCAGAAGATCTACGAAGCATCGGTGAGCCGCGGCAGCCGCGGCGGTGAGTTCGACAACACCGCTCTGGTCTCGCGCATCATGCAGCTGCGCGCCGACAAGGCCAAGCTGATGGGCTTCCCGAACTTCGCCGCCTACAACCTGACCAACCAGACCGCCAAGACCCCCGAAGCGGTCAACGCGATGCTGGGCAAGCTGGCCCCGGCCGCGGTGGCCAACGCCAAGCGTGAAGCCGCCGACCTGCAGGCGATGATCGACCAGGAACAGAAGGCCGCTGGCAAGCCGACGTTCAAGCTGGAACCGTGGGACTGGGCCTTCTACAGCGAGAAGGTGCGCCAGGCCAAGTACAACTTCGACGAGTCGCAGCTGAAGCCGTACTTCGAAATGAAGAACGTGCTGGAGAACGGCGTGTTCTACGCCGCGGGCCAGGAATTCGGCCTGACCTTCAAGCAGCGCACCGACCTGCCGGTCTACCACGATGACGTCACCGTCTACGACGTGTTCGACGCCGACGGCAGCCAGCTGGCGATCTTCATCTTCGACCCGTATGCACGCGCCTCCAAGCGCGGTGGCGCGTGGATGAACTCCTACGTCTCGCAGTCCAAGCTGACCGGCTTCAAGCCGGTGGTCGCCAATCACCTGAACATTCCGAAGCCGCCGGCCGGCCAGCCGACCCTGCTGACCTGGGACGAGGTGAACACCACGTTCCACGAGTTCGGCCACGCCCTGCACGGCATGTTCTCCAACGTGAAGTACCCGTACTTCTCGGGCACCTCGGTGCCGCGTGACTTCGTCGAGTTCCCCTCGCAGGTCAACGAGATGTGGGCCGACAACCCGGTCATCCTGAAGAACTACGCCAAGCACTACCAGAATGGTTCGGCGATGCCGCAGGCACTGCTGGACAAGGTGCTGGCGGCAGCCAAGTTCAACCAGGGCTTCGCTACCACCGAGTACCTGGGTGCGGCCATGCTGGACCAGCGCTGGCACCAGATCGGCGCCGACCAGGTGCCGGCCGCCAAGGACGTGATGGCCTTCGAGCGCGCCGCGCTGGAGAAGGACGGCATCTACTACGCGCCGGTGCCGCCGCGCTACAAGACCCCGTACTTCAGCCACATCATGGGCGGCTATTCGGCCGGTTACTACGCCTACATCTGGTCGGAAGTGCTCGACGCCAACACCCAGAAGTGGTTCAAGGACAACGGCGGCCTGAGCCGCAAGAACGGCGACCACTTCCGCGCCACCCTGCTGTCCAAGGGCGGCAGCGTCGACGCGATGCAGCTGTTCCGCGATTTCGCCGGCCACGAGCCGCAGATCGAACCGCTGCTGGAAAAGCGTGGCCTGACCGGCGCCGGCAACTGATCGCCCGCGCAGTAGCCTGAAACGAAAAACCGCCCGGGAAACCGGGCGGTTTTTTTGTTGGGACATCCACGCATGGCGTGGATCTACTGGTGGGTGCCGACCGTTGGTCGGCACGATCCATTCGCGCCACGAACCCCGGCATCATCGATCCACACATGACGCACTCCAGTAGATCCGCGCCATGCGTGGATGCGCTTCCAGATCAGCGCCGAAACAGTCGCTCCCACCACCGTCGTTTCGGCGCACCGGGCGCGGCAGCGGCAGTCGATGCGATATCCGGGTGCGCTGCCACGAACTCCGCCAGCTGGGCCGCCGCGGCTTCCGCATAAAGGATCGCGCCATCCGGCGCGCAGTTCAGCAGATTGCTCAAGCTGGTCGATGCATTGAGATCCATCGGGTTCGGCTCGACCACCTCGCTGGCCTCCAGCAATCCGCATCCGCTGGCGATCGCTTCATCGACAACACGCCAGAAAACGACCAGGCGTCCATCGGAGAACAGCTCCTCCAGGCGCGCAGCAAGTGCGCTGTCCACTGCATAATCAGCGCGTAATTGCTTCAGCCGGGCATGCGTGATGAACACGCCACCACCATAGTTTTCACGTAGATGGTTGCCGGCGGCAGCATCCGCCCACTGCAACGGCACCAGTTGCCGCCAGTCCGCGAAATACCGGGCGACCACCGGATCGTCGATGAAAAACGAAAGGGCGCTCCCGCGGAGATAGTGATACCGCCGAAGGTGGCCGGCCACGATCGCCAGGTACAAAGCGTGCCCCTTCTCGAAAGGCACGTCGGCGCTGATCGAGCGAGCCTCGTCGATGCGTTCCTGCAACTGCTCCATGTAGAACGGCTCGATCCGGAACCGCTGTTGCAGCGCCTCGACCAGCGTCACGTCCTCCAGAGCACGGAAATAGATGTCACGGATCTCCGAATCCGCGACTGGATGGTAGGTGATGTCCCAACCCATGCTGCAACGCCTTCAGGAATGCGGTAACCCCGCCGACCCAACAGCGTAGCGTCGACGACGCCCACGCGCGGAGCTGACCGTGCAACACACGGATTTGGCGTCAGTAAGTATCGCATCCGGCCTGATCTACCCCTGCGCACCCTCAGCGTGGCGCCACGTACCCACCCGGTACGCCTTCCGGCGACAGCACCAGCTGCCACAGCTGCGCGTGCCGGCAGCGGAAGGTGGCCATCGATCCGGCCAGGTAGAACCGCCACATGCGGCGGAAATGCTCGTCGTAGCGCGCGTCCAGCTGCGGCCACGCCGCTTCCACGTTGCGTCGCCAAGCCTGCAGGGTGAGGTCGTAGTCGGTGCCGAAGTTGTGCCAGTCCTCCAGCACGAAGCGCCCTTCGAACGCCTTGCTGATCTGCACCGCCGACGGCAGCATTGAATTGGGGAAGATGTAGCGCGCGATCCACGGATCGGTGCGATGCCGCGAGATGTTGGTGCCGATGGTGTGCAGCAGCAGCAACCCGCGCGAAGACAGGCAGCGCCTGGCCACCTCGAAGAAACTGGCGTAGTTCTTGTCGCCGACATGCTCGAACATGCCGATCGAGAAGATCGCATCGAACGGCTCATCCAGTTCGCGATAGTCCTGCAGGCGGATCTCGATCGGCAGGCCGGCGCACAGTTCGCGTGCGAACCCGGCCTGTTCCTGCGAAATGGTCACGCCGACGCCGCTGACGCCGTAGCGCTCTGCTGCGAACTTCAGGGCTTCACCCCAGCCACAGCCGATGTCCAGCACACGCTGCCCGGGGCGCAGCCCCAGCTTGCGGCAGACCAGGTCCAGCTTGGCCTCCTGCGCGGCATCGAGATCACCGGCATGGCGCCAGTAGCCGCAGCTGTACACCAGGCGTTGGCCGAGCATGGCCTGGTAGAGGTCGTTGCCAAGATCGTAGTGGCGGCGGCCCACTTCGTAGCTGCCCTGCCCGACCTGCAGGTTGAACAGGCGCGCCTTCAGCGCATCGGCCACTTCGCGCCAACCGTGCACCCGTTCATCCAGGTGTGCCTGCATCAGGTGGACGAGGAATTCATCGAGGACGTTGGCATCCCACCAACCGTCCATGTAGCTCTCGCCGAGGCCAAGCGAGCCGTGCGCCATGACCCGCGCGAAAAAGCGCGGGTCATGCACCTGGATGTCCTGTGGCTGGGTGCCGCCGATGCGGACCCCGGCTTCCTGCAGCAGGCCGGCGACCCGCTCCTGCAACCCTGTATCCACGCCACCTCCTCGACTGCGGTCAACCGCGTGCGAACAGCTCCACGTAGTCCTTGGCCACGTGCGGCAACAGCACCGCCGCCGGTACGTCGGCGGTCTGGGTGCCGTCCGAGTATGGACCCACCTGGTACGGCGGGAAAACAAAGCGCAGCGCGGTGATCTGCCCCTTGTCGTTGGTCAGCGGCTGGAACTGGCTGAAATTGTCGGCCTGGGGGCCGGTACCGTCGGCAATCATGCGCGATGCGTTACGCAGCGATTCCTGCAGCTGGGCCGGGTCCATGTCCTCGCCACTGAGGCGGGTGGCCACGCGTTCGCGCAGCTGGTCGGCGACGAAATCACTGATCGCCTTCCAGCCCTTGGCATCGGCCACCAGCTTGTCGGCACTGAGCATCTGCTGCTGCGCCGGCAGCCACACGAAACGCGCCACCAGCGGCTCGCCGTGGGCGCCACCGGTATAGCGGCTGCCATCGGCACTGACCACCACCAGCTGCGGCGTTTCCAGCAGCTTCTCGAAGCTCAGCGACAGTTCGTAGGGCATGGTCGGCTTGTCATTGCCGAGCCCGTCCAGTGCCTGCTGCAGGTCGCTGCGTGCGCTGGTTGCGTAGTTCTGCAGCGCGCGCGCCAGGCCCGGGTAGCGATCGATGCCGGCCGGGTAGCTGATGCCCACCACTTCGCGCTCGTTGTTCTCGATCACGTCGCGCAGGTCCAGCGGCGCTTCCGTGGCCGGCGTTTCACCTGCGGCAGTGGCCTCGGCGGCGGGGGCCGCGTCGGTCGCCGGTGCCGGCTCGCTTTCACGCTGGCAACCGGCCAGCAACAGCACGCCCACCACGCCGGCCAGCACGCTGCCGTGCAATGGCCGGTTGTTTCCAATCTTCATCGGGATCCCCTGTTCATGTTTGTACATCATCGCCTGCCATGGCTGAAGCGTGGCCCGCTGGCATTCAGCCAGCGAGCAGGTCGTGGTACTCCTCGTGCCGCTGCAGGAAGGCTTCGGCGTAGGAACATGCCGGCACCACCTTGTACTTCTGCTCGCGGGCAAAGCGCAGTGCCACGCGGGTCAGCTCACCTGCGATGCCACGGCCGGCAATCGGCTCGGGTACCTCGGTGTGGGTGATGACCATGCGCCTGCGTTTGATCTGGTAATCGAGCACCGCCAGCTGTCCGCGCACACGGGCGGTGAAGCGATGGTTGGCCAGGTCGTGTTCGACCTCGTAGGCCAGACCGGGGGGCGTGACCGAAGCCATGGAACTGTCTCCTGCGGCGACTGCGTGGATGGTGCGCAGCCGGGCGCCATGATCGCGTGAAGCCTGAACAGGGGCAAGTCCAATCCATTCACGTCAGTTTTCGACCCTCAAGCTGGAGCGAGGACGGCCGCTATCGCCTGTGGAGGGGTACGGCCATGCTGGCACGGCCCTTGCGACCGTTGATCATGCGCACCACCGCGGAGGCTCCGATGCACCCCAGCGATTCCCATTCCGACACCGACCGCGCCCTGCTGGAGGGCCTGCTGCAGCTGGCGGTGGAAGGGCAGACCGAAGATCAGGATTTCCAGCGCATCGGCGAAGAGGTATTCGCCCGCCTGCTGGACACCTACGGCCAGCAGACCCGCGCCTGACCAGGAGCGGGTCCCTGCCCCAGGGGGCGGATCCAGTGGATCCGACCCCGGCCCCTCAACCGCCGCCGAGGCGGAAGGTCGGGTTGGAAAGCTCGCGCAGGAAGTGGGTGAAGATGCTCGGCTGCATGGCCAGCATGAAGATCACACCGAACGCCGCGCCCGCCAGGTGGGCGCTGTGGTTGATGCGATCACCACCGCGCTTGTCCATCCAGATACTGTAGCCCACGTAGAACGCGGCATAGACAATGGCCGGTGCCGGGATGAAGAACACCAGGATGATCGACCACGGCTTGATCAGGATGAAGGCGAACAGCACCGCCGACACCGCACCGGACGCGCCCAGGCTGAGGTAGTTCGGGTTCTTCTGGTTCTTCAGGTAGCTGGGCAGGATCGAGACCAGCAGCGCACCGATGTAGAACGCCGGGTAGGTCAGGTAGCTGCCGGTCAGCTGCACCATCACGCTCTCGATGAATCCCCCGAAGAAGAACAGGGTGATCATGTTGAAGATCAGGTGCGACCAGTCGGCGTGGATGAAGCCATAGGTCACCAGCCGGTCGTACTGGCGGTGACGGTCGATGGCCGGCGGCCACAGGATCAGGCGGTCGGCCAGCTTGCGGTTGTTGAACGCCATCCACGACAGGAGGGCGGTGATGGCGATCAACAGCAGATTGACGGGGGTCATGTCAGGCTCAGGCGCTACGGTAGTTGTCGACCATACGATAGCGTTTCGCGTACCAACCGAAGGCCAACGCCGCGACGAAGGCGAAACCGGCGAAGAAGAACATCAGGAATGCCGCCTCGCTCAGGCCCGTACTGGCGATCTTGTGGGTCACCGCATCGTTGCGCACAGCAGCGTTGGACAGCAGCACCCACAGGTTGCCGATGGTGGTGGTCAGGTTCCAGAAGCTCATCACCACGCCCTTCATCGCCTGCGGCGCCTGGCTGTAGGCGAACTCCAGGCCGGTGGCCGAGACCAGCACCTCACCGAAGGTCAGCAGCGCATACGGCAGCATCTGCCAGAAGATCGACATGGCATTGCCACCATCCATCACCACCTGGATGCCGCCGACCACGATCCAGGCCAGGCCACTGAAGGCGATGCCGGCGGTCATGCGGCGCAGCGCGGTCGGCTCGAAGCCGAAGCGGCGCAGGGCCGGGTACAGCACCAGGTTGTTGAACGGAATCAGGATCATCACCAGCAGCGGGTTCAGCGCCTGCATCTGCGAGGCGGTGAACCAGCTCGGCATCTGCATCTGCTGGCCCTGCAGGACCCAGGTCGAGGCCTTCTGGTCGAACAGCGAGAAGAACGGCGTGGTCAGCGCGAAGATCACCAGCACGCGCAGCACCGAGCGCACGCCTTCAACCGCTTCGGCCGGATGCTGGCCACGGGCGCGATCGAGCTGCAGCCAGGTGCCACCGCCGATGCCCGCCAGGATCGACACCAGCGCCAGGCACAGGCAGATGACGATGCCCAGCGAGCCGACCAGGCCGAACGAGGCCGCTGCCAGCACCAGGCCGAGCACGGCGATCACCAGGCCCGGACGGCCCTGGCCGGCCACGCGCGTGGTCAGTGCGGTACGCACCACGTTGGCGAACGAATGCGGGTCCTTCGGCGGCAGCGGTACCAGCACGTAGCGCTTGCGACCCAGCCAGAACACGAAAGTGGCGATGAACATCAGGATGCCCGGGATGCCGAACGCCCACTGCGGGCCCCAGTTCTTCAGCACCAGCGGGATCAGCAGCGAGGCGAACAGCGAGCCGAAGTTGATGATCCAGTAGAAGGCGTCGAAAACGATCTTGGCCAGGTGCTTGTTGCTCTGGTCGAACTGGTCGCCCATGAACGAGGCCACCAGCGGCTTGATGCCACCGGCACCCAGCGCGATCAGGCCCAGGCCGAGGAAGAAGCCCTCGCGGCTGTTCTCGAACAGCGCCAGGCACAGATGGCCGGCACAGTAGACCAGGCTGAACCAGAGAATGGTGTGGTACTTGCCGAAGAACCTGTCGGCCAGCCAGCCTCCGAGCAGCGGGAAGAAATACACGCCGATCATGAAGCTGTGCATGATGTCCTTGGCTTCACCGGCACGGCCTTCCGCAGTGATTTCCTGCAGCAGCAGCGAGGTGATCAGGAACTGCACCAGGATGTTGCGCATCCCGTAGAAACTGAACCGCTCGCAGGCCTCATTGCCGATGATGTACGGGATCTGGCGCGGCATCTTTCCCTGGCCGGCGATGGGGGCAACTGCGTCGTGGCTCATCCTGTAAGGCAATCCTGCAAAGCGAAAGGCGCAAGGTTACCGGAAGCGGGGCTTGCGAAGCACGCTGCAGGGCTGCATGACAACGGTGCCAATCCGTGGCAGGCAACGTCACTACATGCCGGAAGTCACGGCACCTGCACGACAAAAGCGTAAACTTATCGTTATGCGCCCCCTCGCCCACGCCCGTCTCCTGCTCAGCTGTCTCGTGCTGCTGCTGGCGTTGCAGGCACAGGCGCGGCCGCAGGCACCGGCCGCCGCCAGCGGTGAGGCCGAGCCCCGGCAGCTGACCGTGGCCGCGCTGGAATTGCCCAGCCGCGATGATGCGCAGTGGAAGCAGCGCCGCGAACAGGTGGCGCACCTGCTCACCGAGCTGCAGCCGGACGTGATCTCCGTACAGCAGGTGCTGCAGCAGCAGGGCCGCAATCCGGCCTGCTGGCTGGCCAGCCGGCTGCGCTACAGCTGCGACTTCGTTACCGCCGATCCGCCCAGCCAGCCGTTGCGGCACGGCAACGCGATGCTGACCCGGCTGCCGGTCAGCGAGGATGGCGTGACCCTGCTGCACCCACCCGGCACCTTCAGCGCCGCCGGCATGATGCGGCTGAAGCTGGGCCAGGCGCTGGTAAACATCTATGTGGCACGGCTGCGCCCGGACCCGGACGAGGCCACTGCCCGCCAGCACCAGACCAGCGACCTGATGACCTGGATCGGCGCCACCGCCGAGGGCATGCCCAGCCTGATCGCCGGTGATTTCTCGGCAACCACCGTCGAGCTCGTGCGCAGTACCCCGGGGTTCCAGCCGGCCCGGCGCAATCCGGGTGGCCGCCCCGAGCCGCCGGCGGCCAGCGGCGGTGGCGCCAGTGGTCATGGCCTGGACGTGCTGTTCCAGGTCAAGCACTTCGGCGGCATCCGCCAGCAGCCGATCCTGCTGCCGGCCGACGGCGACCTGCCGGGCCTGCGTCTGGGCGTAATGGCCACCCTGCGCCTGCAGGGCGATGCGGCCACGGCCGAATAGGTAGTGCCGGCCGCTGGCCGGCATTCCAGGGCTGCCGGCCAGCGGCCGGCACTACCAATGCGGAAAACAAAAAGGCCGGGGTTTCCCCCGGCCTTTTCTGTTCATCCTGTTACCACGATCAGGCAATCGCTTCCTGGTAACGGCGCTCGACTTCGTTCCAGTCGATGACGTTGAAGAACGCGCCGATGTATTCCGGGCGGCGGTTCTGGTACTTCAGGTAGTACGCGTGTTCCCACACGTCCAGGCCGAGGATGGGGGTGTTGCCTTCCATCAGCGGGCTGTCCTGGTTGCCGGTGCTCTCGACCACCACCTTCTTGTCCGGAGTCACGCTCAGCCAGGCCCAGCCGCTGCCGAAACGGGTCAGCGCTGCCTTGGTGAAGGCGTCCTTGAACTTGTCGAAGCCGCCCAGGTCCTTGTCGATGGCCTTGGCCACGTCGCCCACCGGGTTGCCGCCCGCGTTCGGTGCCATCACGGTCCAGAACAGCGAGTGGTTGGCATGGCCGCCACCGTTGTTGCGCACCGGACCCTGCAGGTTCTCCGGCAGCGACTTGAGCTTCTTCACCAGTTCTTCGACCGGCAGGTCAGCGTACTCGGTGCCTTCCAGCGCCGCGTTGACGTTGTTGATGTAGGTCTGGTGATGCTTGGTGTGATGGATTTCCATCGTCGCCGCATCGATATGCGGTTCCAGCGCGTCGTAGGCGTAGGACAGCTTGGGCAGGGTATAGGCCATGATGCATCTCCTGATTGCGAGGGCACCCGACGGTGTCGGGCGTTGCGCGGTGAATGATGGGGACAGACCGCCAGATTACCAAGGGGGATGTAAAGGAAATTGCGTCCTGCCGGTGAGCACGACGGCAATTGTTACGCAGCGGTGACGCGGCGCCGTCCTCATGCACCGTGCAGCGCGCAGGCGCTACAGTGCGAGCACCACCCTCGCCCGCTTCCTTGCCCATGCGCAACCCCCGGCTGCTGATCACCGCCATCGCCCTGCTGCTGCTCGGCCTGGTCGTCAACCATTTCATGCAGCGCCCGCCGGCGCCGCAGTTCGCGCCGGACCTGCAGGGTGCGACTGCCGCGCGCGCACCGGCCACGGCCACGCCCGGCAAGGGCAACGGTCTGCCCGCCTTCCTGCCCGCCGAAGCCCTGCAGACGATCGCGCTGATCCAGCGCGGCGGGCCGTTCCCGCACCGCCAGGATGGCAGCACCTTCGGTAACCGCGAACAGCAGCTGCCGCAGCGTCCGCGCGGTTACTACCGCGAATACACCGTGGACACCCCCGGCGCGCGCACCCGTGGCACGCGCCGCATCGTCACCGGCGGCGATCCGCCGGAGGCGTGGTACTACACCGACGACCACTACGAATCGTTCCGCAGCTTCACCGTACCGGCCCAGGGAGCGCAGTGATGAGCCACGATGATTTCGGCCTCGGCCTGCATGACATCAACAATGCCGGCGTCTACGCCATCGACAGCGACGACATCGGCGCACTGGCCGCAGCGATGCGCGATGCCGGCCTGAAGGTGATCCGCATCGACCTGGAAGGCGTCGCCGACAAACGCACCCTGCTCGCCCGGCTGGCGGCGCAGCTGGATTTCCCGGCTGGCTTCGGCGGCAACTGGGATGCACTGTCGGACAACCTTCGTGATCTGCAATGGCTGCCGGCCGACGGTTACGCGCTGTTCCTGGCCGACGTGGATACGTTGCGCGCCTCCACACAGAAGGATTTCGACACGTTGCTGGACGTGATGGACGAAGCCAGCCGCGACTGGGTCGGCCGCGACGTGCCGTTCTGGGTGTTCCTGTCGCAGAGCGCGTAGGGCAATGCCCTGGTAGAGGCCGACCTTGGTCGGCGTTCCTGTGCCAACCAAGGTTGGCACCTACCCAAGCGCGAGCCGGCCAGCGTGTGGCGCGCGCGCCTTGCCTAGCGGCTCCCGTTATCTTCCTGCAGCTCTTTCTTGAACGGAATGTCCGGCGGCGGCCGTGCCACCGCCGGCTGGTCCTGCATGTTCGGATTGGTGAGGCCGCAGCCGCCACCCGCCTGCAGGATCGAGATCACGCAGGAGATCTTCGTACCGGTGCCCGGCAACGGAATCTCCATCGACTTGATGCCCTTGCGCACCCATTCGGCCAGCAGTGATTCCTGCGGCACCCAATACTTGTCGAACGAAGTCGGCGTGTAATCGTACGGCGGTCGCTTCAACCAGGTGCCAGACTGCGCGATGCGCTCCTTGCTCCAGCCATCGTTGGCGCCACCTGGGGCACCACGTTCGGCGTGACCGCCGCCTTCCTGCCCCGGCACGCGCACGCTGCCGTCGGCATTGAACAGGCCATTGCCCTTGCCGGCGGCACTGGCCTGGCTTGCGCCCCTGCTGGCGCCGTCGTGGTTGCGGCTCGACGCGCCCCAGTCGTCGCCCTTGGCAGGCGTAGCCCAGTTGCCCGGGTTGGGAGCCGGACGCGCGCCGGCCTGGGCCGGTGTCGTGCTGGAGGCGGATGGCCGTGGCGTGCTGCTGTTGGCCTGGGTTGCAGTGCTCCTGGCCGCAGGCGCGGGCGTTGCCGCTGGCGCGCTGCCACTGGACGTTGAAGGCGCCGCCGCGGGTGCCGACGCAACTTCGCGCTCGCGCACCTGCAGGTCACGGCCTGCCGGCGCACGCACGGTCGGCTCGCGCCCGGCCACAGCAGCCATCCGTACCTGCGGATCGACCACGGCCTGCACTTCGCGCTCGCGCACCTGCACATCGCGCTGCGGCACACGGACCTGTACATCGGCCGTGCGCAGCGGCTGCGATATCGCCGGTGCATCGACCGTACTGATTTCACGCTCCTGCACCGGGATGTCACGCAGCTGCGGCGTCCGCACCGCGATCTCCGGCGCACGCAGTGCGGCCGGGGCCGGCGGCGCCTGCACCGGCTGCACGCTGCGCTCGCGCACCGTCGGTACCGTGTCGCGCGGCACGATGCTGATCTCCGTGCGCGGCACGCTGACAGGTGGCACCACGAAATCCGTACTGGCCTCGGCTACTTCGGTGGCCTGCACCGGAGACGGCGGCGGTGCCGCGACCGGCGCCGGCTCGGATTCGGCGGGCGGCGGCGGCACGCTGGCCACTGCAGCCGGAGCGGGTGCGGACGCAGCTGCCGACGCGGACGCCGGACGCGGCTCAGGTGCCGTTGCGGCCCCTGCGTTCTGGCCAGCTGCAACCTGGCCCGGCGGTGCAGCGGCCGCCGCTTCCGCACCTGGCTGATCGCCGCCGCCCTCCCGGGTAGCGCGACCGACGAACTCCACCTGCACGCGCTCGCCCTCGGCGCCTTGTTCTTCCGGTGCCGAGGTGCGGATCACTGCCACCCATAGCAGCAGCATGAAGAACAGCAGATGCAGCAGCGCACTGGCCAAGGCCGAGACCCAACGCATCCAGCGCTGGTCGCGCGGCGCAGCATCCCAGTCCTGCCAGAACAGACGGCGCATCGCTTGCCAGGGTGACAACCGGGGCAACTGCCCGGGTGGCCCTGGCAGCGGACGCGGCAGCAGCACCGAGATCAACTCGCTGGCGTGCAGCGGCCGCGGCAACGGACCGAGCGAGCGCAGCCACAGCGCCCAGCCATACGGCAGGCGCGTGGTTTTCTCGAGGACGGCCCTGGGCTGCTGGCGGGCCAGCAGCAGGTCGATGAACTGCTCGGCCCGGGTCAGAGGCACGCGTCAGCGATCAGGCGGCGTTGCCGCGAGGGATATACGGCGCGTGGCCACTGTCGTGGTCGGTCGCGTCGCGCACGGCGGTCACGCCCGGCACGCGGCCCATCAGGGTCTTTTCAATGCCCTGCTTGAGGGTCACGTCGGCCATGCCGCAGCCCTGGCAACCGCCACCGAAGCGCAGCAGCACCACGCCTTCGGCCGAAACTTCCTGCACGGCCACCTTGCCGCCATGCGAGGCCAGCTGCGGATTGATTTCGTTTTCCACCACCCAGTGCACGCGCTCGACCAGCGAGGCGGCATCGCCGGGCGCTTCGCCCTTGATGCGCGGTGCCTTGATGGTCAGCTGCTGGGTACCGGCACTGCCGGCGACGATGTCGATCTCGGCGCCATCGAGCCAACCGACGCTGCCAGCATCAACATAGAGCGTGAAACCGTCGCAGTCCACCGCCCACTCGTCGCCGAGCAGGTCGGTCGGTTCGGCGAACTCCAGCCGGGCGTCGGCGCGCGGGGTGCCGGGATCGACCGCGCTCAAGCGCACACCCATGCCGGGCACGCCCTCGCGTTCGATCAGCTTGCGGAAATGGGTCTGGGCAGTGTCGGAGATCTGGATCATCAGGCTATTCTAGCCAAGTAAGCGTCAGCCGCTCATTCGATTTATACACCGTCCGGCGCATTGTTCAGTCAACACGAGGTGGAGATTCCCATGGCCGACCTGATTCCACTGGCCCAGGCCCGTTGCGTGCCGCGCAAAGGCAGCGACCACAAGCTCGGTGAAGCCCGCCTGGCCGAACTGCTGCCGCAGATTCCCGGCTGGGAGCTGAGCGAGGGCGGACAGGCCCTGACGCGCACCTTCCGCTTCAAGGATTACTACGCCACCATGGCCTTCGTGAACGCGCTGGCCTGGATTGCCCACCGCGAGGACCACCATCCGGACCTGGGCGTGCACTACGACCGCGCTGTGGTGCGCTTTTCCACCCACGACGTGGGCGGCCTGAGCGAGAACGACTTCATCTGCGCTGCGAAGACTTCGGCCCTGACGGAGCAACTGCCATGAACGTACGCTTGCTGAGCCTGTCCCTGATTGCTGCGACCGGCCTGGCCGGTTGTGGCCCGTCGGAACCGCCGGCACCACCGCCGCCGCCGCCGACCGAAGTGGCCGCGGTGAAGACGCCGCCACCGCAGTACCCGCTTGAACTGGCCTGCATGGGCGTAGGCGGCACCAGCACCTTCAAGGTGACCATCGGCACCGACGGCAAGCCAAGCGAGGTCGCCCTGTTGACCGGCGCCGGCAACCCGCAGCTGGACGAACTGGCCAAAACGGCCGTTCAGGGCTGGCAGTTCAAGGCCGCCACCCGCAAGGGCGCTGCCGTGCCGGCCACCATCCAGGTGCCGGTCAGCTTCAACCCGCCGCAGCCGAAGCCCGATCAGTGCTTCGCCATCGAAGAACGCCTGCGCCGCGGCGGCTGATCGCGCGCGCCCCGACGAGGCCAGCCGACGCCCGCCTCGCCCTCCCCGCCCCGGGCTCATCCGGGGCGGCTGTCTGTTGACCAGGACCGCGTCGGTACATGCTGCAGATTCCCCCCGAAAATGTCTGGATCGCACTGGCGGTCACCCTCGCGGCCGGCCTGGCCACTGCCATCGGCAGCCTGCTGGTGCTGTTCTCGCGCCGCCCCAATCCGCGCCTGCTGGCGTTCGGCCTGGCCTTCGCCGGCGGCGCGATGGTCTACGTGTCGCTATCGGAAATCCTCAACAAATCCATCGCATCGTTCGCCCTGGCCTATGGCGAGCGCACCGGCTTCACCTACGGCACGCTGGCCTTCCTGGCCGGCGTGATCGTGATCGTGCTGATCGATCACTTCATTCCCAATCCGCATGACAGCCTGGACAAACAGGACCCTGCGTTCCGCGAGAACAGCCGCGAGTACCTGAAGCGGGTCGCGCTGCTGACCTCGGTGGCGATCACCGCGCACAATTTCCCGGAAGGCCTGGCGACCTTCTTCGCTACGCTGGAAAGCCCATCGGTGGGCATGCCGCTGGCCTTCGCCATCGCCATCCACAACATTCCCGAGGGCATCGCGATCGCGGTGCCGGTGTACTTCGCCACCCAGAACAAGTTCTATGCGTTCAGCGCCAGCCTGCTGTCCGGCCTGGCCGAACCGGTCGGCGCGACACTTGGCTACTGGCTGCTGTCCGGATCACTGTCGCACGCCACCTTCGGCTGGGTGTTCGGACTGATCGCCGGCGTGATGGTATTCCTGGCGCTGGACGAGCTGCTGCCGGCAGCCAAGCGCTATGCCAAGGGCCACGAGACGGTATATGGCCTGGTGGCCGGCATGGGCACCCTGGCGATCAGCCTGGTGCTGTTCAAGTGGTGAGGGGTTCCCGGCCAACGGGCTGAGCCCCCTCGCGGCTGGCACGTTCCGCAGTATCGAGAGGTCACGGGCGGGGCCGGCTTGCAGGGGACGCCGTGAACCCGTCCATGGGGGCTTGTCCGCGGCATCCATGCCGCAGACACCCCTGCAAGCCGGCCCCGCCCGTGCCCCGTCATTCTTCCGTGCACGCCAGCCGCGCGATGAAAAGATTGAAGAGCGAAGCGCGCGCTGCGCGCGTGAGTCGAGTACGACTCGAGTCTACAAAGGCTGCGTGCGGGTATGGGCCTACGCTGCGGATGTCCGGGTCCGCCTTGTAGCGAGCCGAGCACCGCAGGTCCGGCGAGGGCGAAGAGGCGCGGGTGTCTGAGCGCTGCGAATGGCGCCGACCAAGCGCCCGGCGCCGCCGAACTGCCGTCAGCGCAGGCGGTCCAACGCCTCGACCAGCTCATCGGCCAGCGGCGCGTTCAGCACATACGGGCTCTTGCCGTCGTCCAGCGCGAACTCCAGCGAGGCCGCGTGCAGGAACAGACGCTTCAGCCCGATCTGCTCACGAAGCCGCTTGTTGACCGCCGGATCGCCGTATTTGTCGTCGCCGGCCACCGGATGCCCCAGGTGCTGGGCATGCACGCGGATCTGGTGGGTACGGCCGGTCTCGATGCGCACCTCGCAATAGGAATGGCCGCCGCGGCGCTCCAGCACCCGGAAGTGGCTGATCGATTCCTTGCCGATCGCGTTGACCTGCACATGGCGCTCGCCGCCCTGGCGCAGGCCGACATGCAGCGGCGCATCGACCGTCATCACCCCGTCGGGCATGCGCCCGGCCAGCAGGGTCAGGTAGCGCTTGCGGATGCCGGCGCCGTGGTCTTCACGCAGCAGCGCCTGCAGTTCGCTCAGCGCCGAGCGCTTCTTGGCCACGATCAGCAGGCCCGAGGTGTCGCGATCCAGCCGGTGGACCAGCTCCAGGGTCTGCCCCGGGCGCAGCGCGCGCAGGGTCTCGATGGCGCCGAAGCTGATGCCGCTGCCGCCGTGGCTGGCCACGCCGGTGGGCTTGTTCAGGGCCAGCAGGCGCGCGTCCTCGAAGACGATGGCCTGCTCCAGCCGGCGCATGAATGCCTCCGGGGGACCCACCTTGTCTCCCTCTTCGGTGAGACGAACCGGCGGCACGCGCACTTCGTCGCCCGCCTCCAGCTTGCGCTCGGCCTTGGCGCGGCCGCCGTTCACCCGTACCTGGCCACTGCGCACCAGCTTGTAGACAAGGCTGCGCGGGGCACCCTTCAGCTGGCCGAGCAGGAAGTTGTCCAGGCGCTGGCCGGCGCGGTCGGCGGGAACGGTGATCATGCGCACGGAAGGCTTGTCGCCAGCGGGCTTGGTGGGGTCTTGGGCGGTCATCAGGCTGTTTATTCTGTTACACTCGGGGGGCGAGATAAGGGATTGATTTCGTTGGAAGTTACTCAGGGCCAGAAGCCCAGCTTCCGACGAATCCGGCACAGTGCGCGACCACCGCCCGCGGGGCGGCCATGTTAGCGGCTCACCGGCCTTCCCGGCCATCGCCGGATGCCTGACACGCAACCGTGCTGAACATGTCCCGCGTGGCGCTCCAGCCTGGCTGACAGCTGCCTGCGGCCCTGCAACACCCAAAAACCATAAGAGTGAAGCGCTCCCGCGGCCTGCCGTGGTGTCGTAGCGCTGGAAACCCAAGCCGCCCTCCCCGCGCTTGCGCGAATGGGCGGCGAGCCGTGTCCAGAGGCGAAACCCCATGGCGTTCCGCGCGGTAGCCGCTTGCGAGGAACGCAACAATGAAGCGAATGCTGATCAACGCCACGCAGGCTGAAGAGCTGCGTGTTGCCATCGTGGATGGCCAGTCGTTGTATGACATCGACATCGAACAGCCGTCGAAGGAACAGAAGAAGTCCAACATCTACAAGGGCCGGATCTTCCGCATCGAGCCCTCGCTGGAAGCGGCCTTCGTCGAGTACGGCGGTGGCCGCCATGGCTTCCTGCCGCTGAAGGAAATCTCCCGCGACTACTTCCAGGCCGGTGTCGACCACAACAAGGCCGGCATCCGCGAGCTGCTGAAGGAAGGCCAGGAGATCGTCGTCCAGGTCGACAAGGAAGAGCGTGGCAACAAGGGCGCCGCCCTGACCACGTTCATTTCGCTGGCCGGCCGCTACATGGTGCTGATGCCGAACTCGCCCAGCGCCGGCGGTGTGTCGCGCCGCATCGAGGGCGAAGACCGGGCCGCGCTGAAGGACGCCCTGGACAAGCTGAACATCCCCGACGACATGGGCGTGATCATCCGTACCGCCGGCGTCGGCCGCGATGCGGAAGAGCTGCAGTGGGACCTGGACTACCTGCTCAATGTCTGGCGCGCCATTGCCGAAGCGGCACTGAGCAAGCCCGCCCCGTTCCTGATCTACCAGGAATCGCGCCTGATCGTGCGCGCCCTGCGTGACTACCTGCGCGCCGACATCGGCGAGATCCTGGTGGACACCGAGGAGATGTACGAGCACGCCCGCGAATTCATGCAGCAGGTGATGCCGCAGACCCTGCGCAAGCTCAAGCACTACAAGGACGACATTCCGCTGTTCAACCGCTTCCAGATCGAATCGCAGATCGAAGGCGCCTACGAGCGCAACGTGCGCCTGCCGTCGGGCGGCTCGATCGTGGTCGACCAGACTGAAGCGCTGACCGCGGTCGACGTGAACTCCTCGCGTGCCACCAAGGGCAGCGATATCGAGGACACCGCGTTCCAGACCAACCTGGAAGCGGCCGAGGAAGTGGCCCGCCAGCTGCGCCTGCGTGACCTGGGCGGCCTGGTGGTGATCGACTTCATCGACATGGCCTCCAACAAGCACCAGCGCGAAGTCGAGAACCGCCTCGCCAACGCGCTGAAGTACGACCGCGCGCGCGTGCAGGTCGGCCGCATCTCGCGCTTCGGCCTGCTGGAAATGAGCCGCCAGCGCCTGCGCCCGAGCCTGGGCGAGTCCAGCCAGATCGTCTGCCCGCGTTGTGACGGCCACGGCCGCATGCGCAGCGTCGAGTCGCTGTCGCTGTCGATCATCCGCGTGGCTGAAGAGCATGCGATGAAGGAGAACACCGGGCAGGTGCTGGTGCAGGCCCCGGTGGAGATCGCCAATTACCTGCTGAACGAGAAGCGCAGCGCCCTGCGCGAGATCGAACAGCGCCACGAGGCGCCGATCGTGATCGTCGCCGACGAGCAGCTGCACACCCCGCACTACACCGTGACCCGCCTGCGCGAGAACGAGCTGGGTGAAGAAAGCAGCAAGCCCAGCTACCAGCGCGGCACCCCGCGCAAGCTGCCGGTGCACGCGCTGACCAAGGGCCAGCTGAACATCCCGCCGCCGGCGGTGACCCAGGTCAAGCACACTTCCCCGGCCCCGGTGCGCGAGGAAGTGGAGCCGGCCGCGGCCGCTCCGGCCCCGGTCGCTGCAGCGCCGGTTGCGCCGGCCCCGGCGGGCGGCGTGATCGGTTGGCTCAAGCGCGTGTTCGGTGGCGAACCGGCGCCCGCGCCGGCACCGGCCGCCCCGGCTGCACGCCAGCAGCAGGACGGCGGTCGCAAGGACCGCAACAAGGATCGCAACAAGGACCGCAAGGACCGTCGCGACGACAATCGTGGCAATGGCAACGCGCAGCAGCAGAAGGATGGCGGCAACCGCAAGGACCGCGGCGAGCAGCGCAAGGACGGCCGCAACGGCAACAATGGCAATGCGCAGCAGCAGCCGCAGCAGGGCAAGCAGAAGGAGCCGCAGCACAAGGATGGCCAGCAGCCGCCGCAGCAGCAGAACAAGCCGCGCAACGAGCAGCAGGGCCAGAACCAGAACCAGCAACCGAAGCTGAAGCAGCCCAAGCAGCCGCGCCCGCAGCAGCAGGACGGTGACAAGCCGGCCGAGAAGCCGCAGCGCAATGCCGCCGAAGCACCTGCCGAAGCCGCGACCGCAGCTGCAGCCGTAGCCGCTACGGCCGTCGCCGCCAATGGGGTGAACGCGCAGGAAGCCACCGCGCCTGTCGCCCCGGTCGCCCCGGTGGAAGCGGCCGCACCGGTCGACACCGCTGCCAATGCGGCCAGTGCGACCGACGTGGTTGCAGTTGCCGGTGAAGAGGCTGCAACCGACGCCAATGGCGAGCAGGCTGGCGAAGGCGCAACCCGCCGTCGCCGTGGCCGTCGTGGTGGCCGTCGTCGTCGCCGCGGTGGCGCCGAAAACGCCGCCGGCAGCGACGCCCTGGGTGATGACCAGGACGAGGGTGATGACGGTGATGACGCCGACGGCGCCGAGCCGAACATCGACAGCACTGCCGGCACTGCGCCGGTCGCGGCTGTGCAGCCCACGCGTTCGCAGCCGGAGTTCGACTTCGATGACGAAGCCGAGCCGGTCGCTGTCGAAGCCGAGAAGCCAGCCCGTGCTGCCGCCGCTGTTGTCGCCGCGCCGGTTGCCGTGGTGAGCAGCGCTGTGGTCGAAGCCGCCGCCCCGGTCGTGGCTGAAGTGCAGGCACCGGTCGAAGCTGCGAAGACCGAAGCGGTGTCCTCGCCGGTGCAGACCAGCATGCTCGATGCCATCGACGCCGCGACCCCGGTCCAGCCGGTCGCCGCTGCCGCACCGGTCGCCAACGCCACTCCGGTGGTGGACGCTGCTGCGTCGGCCATCGAAGCAAAGCCGGTTGTGGCTGAAGCGGCCGCGGTGGTTGAAGCCGCTCCGGTGATCGAAGCGAAGCCGGTCGCAGTCGAGGCCGCGCCGGTCGTGGAATCGAAGCCGCAGGTGGTTGAAGCAACCCCGGTGGTTGAAACCAAGCCGGTAGCCAGTGAGAGTGCCCCGGTGGTGGAGGCCGCCCCGGCCGTTGAAGCCACGCCGGTCGTCGAGACTGCGCCGATCGTGGAACAGCCGGTCGCTCCGGTAGCGGTCGAAGCCGCACCGATCGAAGCCGCCGCCCCGAGCGCTGATGCGGTGGTGACGCCGTCGATCGATCCGGTCGCCGATGGCCATGCCGACGCTGCAGCCCAGGCTGCAGAAGCCAAGGCTGATGAAGAAGACGAAGAGGCCGCCAAGCGCACGCCGCCGGCGAACTGATCGCTCCTTGATAGCGTGAAAACGAACCGGCGGGGATCAATGATCCCCGCCGTTTTTGTTTGTGCTTCGGGCCGAACCGTGCCAACCAAGGTTGGCACCCACCAGGGCACAACCCGCGCACGGTCACCGCTTTGGTAGAGGCCAACCTTGGTTGGCGCCGTTGATCGAGTGCACGCGGACACGCCCGTGCCAACCAAGGTTGGCACCTACCCAGGCGTGTCCCGTCAGGGTTTCGGCGCGAACTGCAGGCGGGTCCACACGCCGTAGTGGTCCGAGGCCCAGCGACCGCTGTCGTCGGGCTGGTCGAACAGGATCTTCGCCTCGCGCGCGACCATCTCGTCCTGCTGGAAGAAGATGTGGTCGATCCGCGACGGCGCCTGGTAATAGTGGCGGTTGAGCGTACTGACCCCGGACAGATCGGTGTTGACGTGCACGCTGCCGTAACTGTCGCCGTAGTGGCTGCGCAGCTCGCTCAGATCGCCGGCATCCACCAGTGCATTGAAGTCACCTGCGATCACCACCGGCGCGCCCGCCGACGTGGCGCTGATGAAGCGCAGCAGGTCCTCGACCTGGCTGCGACGGATGCGTTGTCCGCTCTCATCACTGCGCTCGTTCAGATGCGTGGCGTAGACGTTTACCGGCGTACCATCGACGTCGATGCGCAGGTGGGCCACGGTGCGGTAGTCGTCCAAGGGCTGCAGCAGATGATCCCCCTGGGCAAGGATCGGCCGCCGGGTCAGAAGCGCATTGCCGTAGCGCTTGGGCGCGCCGACCGCATCGGTGGACACGAACACGTACTTGTAGCCAAGTTGGCTGGCCAGCCATTGCGCCTGGTTTCGCACGTTGCGGCGTTGGATCACCTCCTGCAGGGCAACCGCATCCGGCTGCAGGCGCTTGAGTTCGGCCAGGATGGTGCGGCGCCGGCGTGGCCAGTCCTCGCGGTCATGATGCAGATTGAAGGTGACCATGCTCATGCCTGGCGCGGTGGCGACATCAGCCGCTGCCCCGGCGGCTGGATCGGCCGCCATCGCGGCGCCCGGCAGTGCCAATGCAATGGCCAGCCCCAGGGCGCGCACGATCGTGCGCACTCTTGCCCCCTGCTGCTTCATCGTTACTGCCCCTTGCGCTCGGCGCGGCGCACCGCGCTCGGTACATCGATCTCGACCCGCGCCGGCAGCTGGTGCACGTGCAGTTCCTTGTTGACCCATTCGGCCGCTTCGCCGTTGATGGTCGCCTCACCCGGATCACCGGCGTACGGCCATGGCAACACCACGCCACCGACCGGTGGCACCAGGCCCGGCTGCACCTCCAGCACCAGCTGCTTGTCGCTGCGCTGCAGGCGGTAGTTGAGCTGGCCCTGCGGCGTGCGCAGGCCCTGCACGGCGATGCCCTCGCCCTGCAGCCAGGCGCTCGGAATGCCGGCGGCCAGCACCAGCGCATCGTCCATGTCACGACTGTACGCGAACATGTCCAAGGCCGAGCGCACGAAGTCCGAGGCTACCCAGGCGTGCGGCAGGTCACCGACGAAGAACGGCTTGCGCGGCGTGCGCGAGACCACCTCGGCCCACTGGTTCCAGGCCTGCGGCGCACGGTCCCTGAAGAAGAACTCGGTGGCCTGCCAGGCGCGGTCACGCCAGCCCAGGCGTACGAACGCCGCCACGTTGCGCCACTCGTACGGGGTGTAGTCCTTCCACTCACGCTTGCCGTCACGGCGGGCCACGAACTCCTTCCAGTAGCGCTCGAAGGTCGCCTCCAGTGCCTGCTGCGGCAGTCGGCCCTGCTCGCCGCCCGGCGCCAGCGCGATGGTGGTCGAGGTCGCATCGAAATCGCCCAGCTCGGCCGAGCCCGGCAGGTAGTCGATGTCGTGCTGCTGCATCGCCGACAGCAGCGAGGCCTGCAGGTCATCACGGAACTGGTCACGCGATCCGGCGATCTGCATCGCCTCGACCTTGCCCAGCTGGGCCGCCAGCGATGCCGCGTCCTTGTAGCCGCGCAACGCCCAGAAATTATCCCAGTACGAATGCATCGGCTTGGCCGAATAGCCTTCGTGGCTGATCGAGGCCGGCATCATCCCGTAGAAGGCAGGATTGCGTGCGCGGTTTTCCTCGGTGCGCTCGCTGGCGCGCAGCTGCTCCATGTAGTTGTAGGCGCCCTGCACGTGCGGCCACATCAGCTCGGTGAACGTGCTGTCGCCGGTGTAGCGTCCATACTCGGCAATGCTGTAGATCAGTTCGCCATGGCTGTCGTTCTCCGGTACCGGGTCGCTGCCGCGCGCGTCGACGCAGCACGGCACCTTGCCGTTCTCGAACTGGTACGGCGCATACCAGTTGATGTAGTCACGCACGGCATCGCTGCGCCCCATGCGCAGCAGGCCCTCGGAAATCATCGCGCCATCGCGGATCCAGCTGCGCGCGTACGAGCGCGTGCCCGGCTGCAGGCGTGGGCCAACCCGCGAGATCAGCATGTGCGCGACGGCCGTGCGCAGGGTATCGACCAGTGCCTGGCCCGCAGCCGGCACCTGCAGCGAGACCACGCCCAGCTTCTGCCGCCATTGATCGGCCACCTGCGCCTGCGCCTTGGCCACGTCCAGCGCCTGCGGCGCCCAGCCACCGGTCTGCGGCAGCACCACCGCCACTTCGCGGCTCTGCCCGGGCTCGAGCTTGATCGTGTACATCAGCGCACCCGACGCCATGCCGGTGCTGTCCTTCACTGCGGTCGTGGCCGGGTACTTGCCGCTTTCCAGATGCATCGCATCGAGCTTGCCATCGAACGTACTGGCAAAGCGCGCATCCGGCACCTGCAGCGGATAGATGCGCGGCTCACCGTTGACCCGAACCAGCTGTTCGCCCACATCCAGTGCATCGATGCGGCTGAAGCCACCGACGGTGTTGAGGAACTGGGTGGGCGGGTTGACCTGCCACGGACGGATTGCCAACGCCAGGGTGTACTCGTGGGCGACCTTGTCCGGATTGCTCAGCCGGTAGCGGCCGATCAGCTGCGCGCGCTCGGGCGTGCCCTGCACGAAACTGGTCACCGAAAGCCCGGCCTTCTCATGCACCCAGTCGACGGTGGCGATCGGCAGGTAGTGATCCTGCAGCGACTGGGTGATGGCGACCTTCGACCAGTCCAGCAGCTTGCCATCCAGGCGGATGAACGGCTCGATGCTGAAGCTGCCCTTGGCCGGCTCCAGCGCGCCATCCTCGCTGATCAGCGCCTGCTCCTGGCCACCATCGAGGCCGAGCAGGGTCCAGTACGGCTGTTCGCCCACATAGGCACGCGGCAACGAGCCGCGCGGCAGATCGGCGGCCACCGAGGACAAGAAGGCATTGGGCGTGGCGGCGAAGGCCAGCGGCTTGAGTGCGATGTCACGGATGCCATAGCGCCAGTTCGGGCCATCGCGCAGATCGAAACGCACGTAGCGCGCGTCGGTATCCGGCAGCGCCAGCCAATCGCGCCCCCCCGCACCGCCGGTCACCTCGCGCACAGTGCGCCAGTCCCGGCCATCCTCGGACGTCCGCACGGTGTAGCGATTGGCTTCCAGGTTCGGCAGCCAATCGATCACTACACCGCCGATCTCGCGGCTCTTGTGCAGGTCCAGGCTGATGGTCTGCTGCTTGACGCCACCGCTGATCCAGAACGTGTCGCTCTTGCCGTCGATCATGCGGTCCTGCAGCGCGGTGGCCGTATCGGCAATCACCGATGGCACCAACGCCGAATCATCCTGCGGCGGCAGGCCCTGCAGGGTCAGCTTGTCGAAGCACACCGTGCCGCGGCCACCGACCTTGCTGTAGATCGTGAACTCGACGGCAGCGCTTCGTGCCATCTCCTTCTCGGGCGAGGGACCCCACGCCTTGTCGATCTGGCGGCGGCGGTACTCGACCGGCGTCCACGCCTTGGGGAAGCTGTAGCCGGGCCGGTTGACCCACCAGACATTGTCGCCGCTGGCATCGATCAACTTGAACTGCAGGTCGTTGCCCGGCGATTCGCCACGCAGCTGGAATCCGAAGCGGTAATTGACCGGGTATTCGATGTTCAGCGCGCGGCGGATGCCGACGTAGCCGGAGACATCGTGGAAGTCATAGTCCAGGCACAGCGCGCGGCCACCACCGGCACCACTGACCGGACGCAGCGAACCGCTGACCTGGTCGGACAGCACCAGCGTCCAGGCCGCGATGTCGTCGAAGTCGTCCAGCACCTTCGGTGCCGGCAGCGCCGGTGGTGCGGCGATCGCCAGGGAAGTCCACAACAGGCCCAGTCCAACGGCGATCGCTCGCTTCATCCCTTGACGCTCCCCAGCAACAGACCTTGGATGTAGTACCGCTGCAGCACCAGGAACAGCGCCAGCACCGGGACCACGGTGACCACCGCGCCAGCCATCATCATTTCCACGTCCATGATGTGCTCGCGCGAGAGGGTGGCCAGTGCCACCGGCAAAGTGTAGTGCTCCTGGTCGGTCAGCACGATCAATGGCCACATGAAATCGTTCCATGCGCCCATGAAGGTGAAGATCGCCAGGGTCACCAGCACCGGCTTGAGCATCGGCAGCACAATCTGGAAGAAGATGCGCAGCTCCCCTGCCCCGTCGATGCGCGCCGCTTCCAGCAGTTCGTCCGGGATGGAACGCGCGTACTGGCGTACCAGGAAGATGCCGAACACGCTGGCCAGCGCTGGCACGATCACGCCACCGAAGCTGTTGACCAGGCCCAGCTGCTTCATCAGCAGGAACAGCGGCAGCATCGCCACCTGCGCCGGAATCACCAGCGCAGCCATCAGCACCTGGAACAGGCGCTCGCGGCCGACGAAGTTGAGCTTGGCGAACGCGTAGCCGGCCATGGTGTTGAGCAGCAGCGAACCGACCGTGATGCCGAGCGACACCAGCAGGCTGTTGGCGAAGTTGCCGCCCATGCCAGTGCGCGCGAACAGCTCATGGTAGTTGTGCGTGGTGATGCTGGAAGGCAGCAGCGGCGGCGGGAAATGGCTGGCCTCGCCCTGCGGCATGAACGAGACCGAGAGCATCCACAACAGCGGTGCCAGGCTGACCAGGGCCAGCACCAGCAACGCACCATTGATCAACCACGGGTACCAGCGCGACTGGCCGATTTCACGACTCATACCAACTGCCTCTTGCGGCCGAAACGCAGCATCACGGTGGTCACCGCCAGGATGATCAGGAACAGCAGGAACGCCACGGCGGAGGCGCGTCCCAGGTTCCACCACTTGAAGCCTTCCTCGAACATGAAATACAGCACGCTGACGGTGCTCTGCAGTGGGTCGCCGCGGGTCATCACGTAGGGTTCGGCGAACAGCTGGAAGTAGCCGGACACGGTAATCACGCCGACCACCAGCAGCACCGGGCCGAGCATCGGCAGGGTGATGTGCAGGAACTGCTTCCAGCGCGAGGCACCGTCGATGCGCGCGGCCTCGTACAGGTCATGCGGGATCGCCTGCAGGCCGGCCAGGAAGATCACCATGTTGTAGCCGAAGTTCTTCCACACCGCGAACAGCATGATGGTCGGCATCGCCCAGTTGGGATCGCCCAGCCAGTCGATCGGGCTGATGCCCAGATGGCCCAGGCCGTAGTTCACCAGGCCGTAGCTGGTATGGAACAGGTAGCGCCAGATCACCGCCACCGCCACCAGCGTGGTCACCACCGGCGCGAACAACGCAGTGCGGAACAGCGCCTTGAAGCGCGCAGCCGGCGCATTCAGCAGCATTGCCGCGCCCAGCGATACGCCGATCGACAAGGGCACGCCGATCAACACGAAGTAAGTGGTATTCCACAGCGACTTCCAGAACATCGGTGTCTGCAGCAGATCGATGTAGTTGCCGAGGCCGACAAAGCGCAGGTTGCTGCTGTCAGCCAGGGCATACAGGTCGAAGTCGGTCACGCTCAGCGCCAGCGCCGAAGCCACCGGCAGGCCGAAGAACACGCCCAGCACGATCAGCGAGGGACCGGCGAAAATCCAGCCGGCAAGCGAAGTACGTTTCATTGCGCGCTCCCGGCGGCCACGGCACTGCTCGATTGCGGCGACGGAACGCGCTGCTGCAGGCGTTGTTGTTCATGCATCCAGCGGCGCTTTGCCAGCACCTTGTCCACGCGCTGGTCGAGTTCTTCGACGGCCTTGTCCTGCGGCAGGCCACCGCGCACCACCTTCTCGGTGACGATGCGCATTTCCTGCACGATGCGCTCCCATTCGAGCACCTTCGGCGTCGGCTTGACCCGCTCCAGCTGGTCACGGAACGCTGCGGCCAGCGGATCGTTGGCCAGCGACGGCGCACTCCACGTGCTGCGGCGTGGCGGCAGGTCGCCGATGATCGAATGGAAACGTGCCTGGATCTGCGGGCGCGACAGGAACTCGATCAGCTTCCACGACGCCTCCTTCTGCTGCGACTTGCGGAAGATCACCAGGCTGGTGCCACCGGCGATGCCCGCGCCCGGACCTTCCGGCCCCGGCAGCGCTGCGGTGCCCCACTGCCCTTCCAGTTCCTTCGGCTGCAGCTTCTTGAACTCGCGGATGTTCCATGGGCCGGAAATGTAGAAGACGTTGAAGCCGCGGAAGAACTCATCCCAGACGTTTGAGATCTGCGTCTCGGACATCTTCGGCGCCCAGCCCTGCTCGAACATGTTGGCGTAGAACGCCAGCGTGCGGCGGAAGCCGGGGCTGCTGAAGTTGCCGCGGGTGTCATCATCGCGCAGCAGCGGATCGGGCTGCTGCAGTGCCAGCGACAGCTGCTGCTCGAACTCGTTGATCGGCATCAGCACCGCATAGCGGTTCGGGCCCTGCATGCGCTTGATCGCTGCCATCTGCTCATCCCACTCCTGCCACGTGCGCGGCGGGTGGTCGTAGCCGGCCTTGGCCAGCAGGTCCTTGCGGTAGTAGATCAGGCGCGTATCGACATACCACGGCACGCCGACCAGCTTGCCGTGGATCACGTTGGTGTCCCAGATGCCCTGGAAATAATCCTTCTCATCGACCACGGCAGAGCGATCGACGAACGGCTGCAACGGGGTCAGCGCATCGAGCTCGGCGAACTCCGGCACCCAGGTGTTGCCGAGCTGGCACACGTCCGGCAGGCCGTCGGCGGCGAACGCGGTCAGCAGCTTTTCGTGCGCAGCGGTCCACGGGATGTTCTGCACGTCCACCTTGATGCCCGGGTTCTCGGCTTCGAACTCATGGATCAGTTCGCTGACCACCTCGGCTTCCCGGCCCATTGCCCAGAAGCGCACAGTGGTCGTGTCCGGTTCGGTGCGGGCGCAGCCGGCCACGGCCAGTGCGGCCAGTGCGGCCAGGGCTGGCAGTGTCCAGCGGCGCAGACGGTCGATCCAGTTCGGCATCGGGTTACTTGCCCTGGCCTGTGTTGCGGTTGGCATTGTTCTTCTGTTCCTGCGCGGCAGCCGCGCGTGATTCGGCGATACCCACCGCGCGTGCCGCCGCGGCCTTTTCGTCTTTCTGCAGTTCCAGCGGCTGGAACGAACCTTCCGGCGCCAGCCAGCCACCACTGAACCCCGCCCGCTCCAGGCCCTTGCGGATGTACGGGTTCTTCTTCATCACTTCCCAGACGAAATCATTGCGATAGTTGGCGATCATGGTCAGGATCGGCCCCTGGTCGATGGCGATGTAGTCGCTGGCGACCCAGCCACGATCCGGCACCACGCGGCCGGTCTTGATCGGGATGTCGTAGTTGAAGCTGGGATTGAACGAATCCAGGAAGCCGTAGCTGGAATAGATGTAATCGCCGTAGCGCTTGTGCATTTCCAGCGTGGCCGGGATCACCTGTTCCGGCGCGAACACCACCGACGCGATCGCGGCGGTCGGAGCGATGGTGCCGTCATCGAAGTTCTCGCGCAGGCCAGCGCCGCGCGAAGAGTAATGGCGGAACTGGCGCTGCTCGCCACGGTATTCCTGCGTGGTGTTCTGCGGGCCATCGCTGGCGGTCAGGCCCCAGACGTTCTCGCCGTAATCCTTCCACTGCATCGGGTTGGCGATGGCGTACTCACGCTGGGCAAGTGCAGCCGAGCGGCTGTTGAGGAAGTAGGTACTGCCGCGCTCGCGCATGTAGGCGTCCTGGATGTCGCGGAAGTCGATCCAGACGTGGCTGTACTGGTGGCCGAACAGCGGGCCGAAGGACAGGTATTCCTGGCCCTGGTAGACCCCCCAGTCGTTGTCATAGGTGCGCGTCCACACCGTCCACGCATCCGGGCTGACCGGGTGCGTCGGCGAACCCAGGGCAAGGATGTAGACCATCATGGCCTCGTTGTAGCCCATCCAGTCGTGGTCGATGAAACCGCTCTCGGGGAACCAGCCCATCGAGATCAGCGGCGCACGCTGCTGCAGCCAGGGCCAGTCGACCTTCTTGTACAACGTGTCGGCGATCTGGCGGATTTCCTTCTCACGCGGATCGTCACCGTCGTAGTACGACTGCGCGAACAGCACCCCCATCATCAGCAGCGCGGTATCCACCGAGGACAGTTCGACCCAGCTGTCGTAGCGACGGCCTTCCTGCATGTCCAGGAAGTGGTAATAGAAGCCCTTGTAACCCGCCTTGCCGGTACGCTGCGGGCCCATCGGCACATCGCGGAAGAATTTCAGGGTAGTCAGGGTGCGGTCGATCGCCTGGTTGCGGCTGACCCAGCCGTTCTCGATGCCGATCGGATACGCGGTCAGTGCGAAGCCGACCGAGGCGATGCTGGCGAACGGCCGCGACGGATAGCGGTCCGGGGTCAGGCCATTGATCTCGTTGGTGGTATCCCAGAAGAACTGGAAGGTGCGGCGCTCGATGTCATCGAACAGCGGCGGCAGCTCAGGTTTCATCGGCCGCGGCGGTGCATCGGCCTCGATCAGGATCACCGGCGGGCGCGGCTTGGCAGGCTCCTGCTGGGCCGGCTGGCAGGCGGCCACGGCCAGGCTCAACGCTGCGGCGGACAACAGATGACGTGCCTGCATGGCGCGATTTCTCCGGTGGTCTGATCGATGGGAAAGCATACCGTCCAATGATCTGAAATCGTTTACAAGGTGCGTTCTTAAAAAACCACGAAAAACGTGGTTTGACACCGCGATCATTGCCCATGCCGATGCCCCCTGACCGGCAGCGGCATGGGCAATGGACCGGCACAGGGCCGGCCATTGCTGTTTTCACGCGCCCGATGCCGCCGGCGGAGCGGCGGCATCGGGGTCATGCATCCATCCGGGCTTAGAAGCGGAAGCCCACTTCGGCCTTGACCTGGCGCGGCGTACCGACGATGTCGCCGGTCTCGTTGTAGCTCGCGGTCAACTTGCCATTCTTGTAGTAGTTGTAGTTCGAGAAATTGTCGAAGTTGAACACGTTGATGATGTCGATACGCGCATACAGCTCGGTATCGCCCGGCATCTTGAACGTCTTCGTCGCCTGCAGGTCGACCGAGCGATAACCGAAGATCTTGCCACCCAGCAGGAACTTGCCGTTGCCACCCGGAACCGCCGCCATCGGGGTCGGCAGGTCGAAGCCATTGGCCTGCGGCACGCCGTACCAGTCGTTGATCGCGGTCGGGGTGGCCAGGGTGATCTTGCCACCGAAGGTGATGCCCCAGAAGCCCGCATACGAACCGGTCACCACCAGGCGGTGACGCGGCGCGCCGTTGGAGCGGATGGTCGGGTAGTCACCGATCACGCCACGGTCGAACGCGTAGTGCTCGTTGATGTCACGGTTGTGGCGGGCGGTGGTCCAGGTATAGGCGATGGAGGTGCCCCAACCGCTTTCCTGGGTGAACGGCTTCTGCGCCGACAACAGGATCTGGGTAGCACGGGTCTTGATGCCCTGCTGGCCGATGATCAGGCTGCCGAAGCCCGGTACGTTGCAGCTCCACGCCTGGCCCAGACCGGCTTCGGTGCCACCGCACAGACGCGGATCGTCGAAGAAGTTGCCGGTCGGGTAGCGATTGCCCAGGGTGAAGGCGAAGCCGTCATAGGTGAGCGTGCGCGAGATGGTGGCGTCGGTCAGCCAGTCGCCGATCTGGTTGCTCATGCCCAGGCTGAACTGGTCAGCGTAGGGCACCTTCAGATTGTTGTTCAGCAGGTCGACTTCCAGGCCGGCATTGCTGGTCGAACCGACCAGGCTCTGGAGGTTGCCGATACCGTTGAGCAGGTTCGGGTTCCAGTCATAGCACGCGGCGTTGCCCTGGAAGCACTGACCGGTTGCCGGATTGCGGAAGTAGATCGTCGGCTGCGGCAGGGCCAGCTTGGTGGTTTCCAGCTGCAGGTAGTCGAACAGGTCGCGGTCGTAGGAACGACCGGCACCACCGTGGATCACGTGCTGCTCGTCGGCATTGATGTCATACGAGAAACCCAGACGCGGCTGCCAGGCATTCTTGAATGCCTTGCGGTTGTGGCCGTTGCTGATGTAATCGTTGATGTTCAGGCCGCTCAGCGCCAGCGTGTCGGCGTAGCTCTGGCCAGCGGCGGCACGCGGATCCTGCGCGAACAGCGCATTGACCACTTCCGGCGGGGTCACGAAGTCCAGATAGGACGGGTTCTTCTCGTAGTCCCAGCGCAGGCCGAGGTTCAGCTGCAGGTGGTCGTTGACCTGCCAGTCATCCTGGATGAACAGACCGATCTGCTTCACCTTCGAGCGCACTTCGCCGGACACGCCGGACACGCCGGTGACCGGCTTCACGAACTGGGCCTTGTACGGGATGCTGTCCGGGAAGGTCGGGTTGTCGATGGTGTAGTAGAACTGCGGATTGATCTGCGCCGCATCGGAGGCGTACAGGTCGATCTGCTTGTACTTGGCACCCATCTTGATGGTGTGGTCGCCCGCCCACTGGATGCCATCCAGGGTCAGGTTGTCTTCGATCGACCAGCCCTTCTGGCCCTTCACCTGCGACGACATTGCCGAGGAACCACCGATCGAGACGATGGCGCGCTCCTCGCTCTTGCCGTCCGGCGCGGTGTAGTTGAAACCGTTGCCCATGCTCAGCGGCTTGGGATTGTTGAACGAATCCTCGTGGGTAACCATCAGCTCGTTGTAGTAACGCTCACCGCTGTGGTTCCAGCGCAGCGCGTAACGGCGGTCAGTGTTCTTGGTTTCCTTGCCGTGCATCGGCGCGGTCTGGTCCGAGAACTGCTGCTGGGTTTCATCACGGTCCTGGAAGGTCAGTTCCAGGCGATCGTTGTCGGTCGGCTCGAAGTCGACCTTGGCGAAGATCAGGTCCTGCTGGAACGGCTGGCTGGCCGGGCCCAGGCCGGCCTGGGCATCAGCCGGGACGCGGTTGGCCTTGTTGGTCACCGAACCATGCGGTGCGATGGTCACCGGCAGATCGAAGCGCTTGGCTTCATAGGTCACGAAGAAGTGGGCCTTGTCCTTGACGATCGGGCCGCCCAGGGCGAAGCCGTATTCCTTCTCGGCCGAATCCTCCTTGCCCTTGCCCGGCTGACGCTCGGCCGGGGTCATCGCGCGCATGCTGTCGTTGGTATAACGGTAGAAGGTTTCACCCTTGAACTCGTTGGTACCCGACTTGGTCGCGGCCGTGACCGCTGCACTGGACACCTGGCCGTACTCGGCCTTGTAGTTGCCGGTGATGACCTTGTACTCGCCGATGGCCAGCTGCGGGAACGGGTTACCGGCACTGCCGGACTGACCGGCCACGCCGCCGCCCTTGACGTAGCTCTTCTGGCCCACACCGTCGATGTAGACGTTGGTGCCGTCGGAGTTGGTGGCACCGCCGCGCAGCGAGGTGTTGCCCTTGGCGTCGCGGGTGAAGATCATGCCCGGCACCGCGTCGGCGAACTCCAGGAAGTTGCGCGAGACCTGCGGGGTGGTCTGGATCTGCTGCAGGCTGACGGTCTTGCCGACTTCGGACGTGCGCACTTCCTGCAGCAGGGTCGGCGCGACGACGTTGACAGTGTCCAGGTTGGTGGCTGCGGTCGTACCCGGGGTGCTGCTGGCAGCGCCGGCAAAGTTCAGGGTAGCGGTCGAGGCCACGGTGACGGTGACCTTCTGCGACTGGCCGTTGGCGACCACATCATAGGTGCCCGGGTCCAGGCCCATCAGCGAGTAGCTTCCATCGGCACGGACGGTACCGCGACGGACGGTGCCGGTGGCCACGTTGGTGGCGGTCACCTCGGCGCCGGCCTGCGCGCCGGAAACCTGGCCGCGCAGGCTGGCATTGGCCGACTGCGCCATGACGTTCGGAGCAGCAGCCAGCATCAGGCAGCTGACCAGTGCGGTGCTCAGCAGCCGGCGCGCCGGCGTGCGGAAGGTGGTGTGCATCATCAACTCAATCTCCGGGTGGCGGTAACCGCTTGCGCGGTCCCTGCGATCAATCAAAAAAGAAGGAACGCCTCCGGCTTCAACGGCCGGATGGCGGAGTGGTGGAATCGCGAACTATCAAGCGGGGAACCAGGGTCTGCTTGTCCCCTGTCCCATCCGTGGAGGTGCCGTCCATCAACTGCATCAGGCGCGTCATGGCCCGATCGCCGAGTTCGGCGATGCTGACCTGCATGGTGGTCAGCGACGGGTGGACGAAACGCGCCAGTGGAATGTCATCGAAACCGGCCAGGGCGACGTCGGACGGAACGTGGACACCTGCCTGCGTGAACGCATACAGGCAACCCAGCGCCATCATGTCGTTGGCGGCGAACACGGCATCAGGCAGCGCTCCGGCTGCCAACAACTCCTGACCGGCGCGATGGCCGGAAGCTTCGTCGAAATCACCGGGCAGCTCGATGCCTTCGGCGTCACTGCCGAAAGCCGCCAACGCGTCACGGAAGCCACGCAGGCGCTCGCGCGCGTCGAAGTTGAGGTCCGGGCCAGAAATGAAAGCGATACGGCGGTGACCCGCGTCAAGCAGATGGCGGGTCATCGCCATCGCACCGGCATGGTCATCGATGCTCAGCACCGGGTGGTCCTGCCCGGGCAGATAGGTGTTGATCAACACCGTTGGCAACGACTGCGGCAGGTTGTCGGTCAGGAATCCCGGGCTCTCCGCATAGGGCGAGAGCACCAGCAGGCCGTCGACGCGGCCGCGCATGGCGCGCAGGGCCGCGCCCTGCTGCTCCTGGTCACCGTGGTAACTGGACACCAGCAGGTGCTGGCGGCGGTTGCGGGCGACGTTGTCGATGCCGCGCATCAGCTCGGAGAAGAATTCGCCGTACAGGTCAGGCAGTACCACGCCCACCGTATTGGTGCGACGGCTGCTGAGGCTGCGGGCGGCGGCGTGCGGGGTGTAACGCAGCCGTGCGGCCACCTCCAGCACAAGCTGGCGGACCGGTTCGGCGACATTTTCATGCCCGTTGAGCGCGCGGGAAACCGTGGCCACGGAGACCCGGGCTTCGCGAGCGACGTCTTTGATTGTGATAGCTGCCTTGTTCACGAAGCCGCCCTCCACGGCTTGGACCTACCAGCATTGGCGCGGAATGTAAGCGTTTCCATCTGGGCTTGTAAACAGTCCGTTAGGCGAATGTCCTGAAATGGACATGGAAATCTGTCTGTGGCGGGCCCGCTGACGGACCCGCCAGGACAGTGTGGGACAAGGGCTCAGCCCTGTTCTGACGGGGTCAATGCGCGAATGGACAGCGCGTGGATGTCGGTCTCCATCATCGCGCCCAGCGCGGCATAGACCGCGCGATGCCGGGCCAGTGGACCGAGTCCGGCGAAGCGTTCACTGACCACATGCACGCTGAAATGGCCGCGGCCATCGCGCGCACCGGCGTGGCCTGCATGACGATGACTGTCGTCTTCGATTTCCAGCACGCTCGGGGCCAGCGCCTGCTGCAGTGCGTCACGCATCCGCTCGATCCGCCCCGCGTTCACGGCAGGACCTTGCGGAACGGACGCACCTGTACATGGGTGTAGACGCCCGCGGCTACGTAAGGGTCAGCATCAGCCCAGGCCTGGGCCTGCACGAGCGACTCGAACTGCGCGATCACCACCGAACCACTGAAGCCGGCCGGGCCCGGGTCCTCGCTGTCTACTGCCGGGCACGGTCCGGCCAGCAGCAGGCGGCCTTCGTCGCGCAGCGCGTGCAGGCGCGCCAGGTGTTCCGGACGTGCCTGCAGTCGCTGTGCCAGCACGTCCTGGCCGTCATAGCCTTCAATCACATACCACACGGCATTTCCTCGCTTGCGTTGTCGGGTGCGCAGATTCTAGCCAATGCCGCCCTCGCCCCAGCCCGGCTGGACACTGGCGCGACAAAGGCTTACCCTAGACACCATTGCACGTGGCTGGATGCAGCAGCCCGTCGGTTTCTGAGGCCAACGCAGCCCCCGACGACCGTCCCGCTGCTTCGAACCGGACCACCTGGCCGGGCCACGTAGACGACCTCCCCGTAGTTCCGTCGCTGCCGTTTACTGCGGCGCGTCCTGCTGTTTGATATGTGTGGAATCGCGCCGATCCCGGCGTGTCTGGTGCCGTGGGGCGCCGTGGCGTTGGCCCGGTGAACCCGCTGCCGCGACTGGTCCGATGCAATCCTGATGTCCATTAGATGACTTCCGAACTCGCGCTCGACGCGAACCCGCCAACCCGGCCGCCCGCCCCCCAGCAGCAGGAAATGCCGCTGGCCGTGGTGCATGGGCAACCGGTCCTGCAGATTCCGCAGGACCTGTACATCCCGCCGGACGCGCTGGAAGTCATCCTGGATGCCTTCGAAGGCCCGCTGGACCTGCTGTTGTACCTGATCCGCCGCCAGAACCTGGACGTACTGGACATTCCCGTGGCCGAGATCACCCGGCAGTACGTGGAGTACATCACCGTGATGCGCGAGCTGCGCTTCGAGCTGGCCGCCGAGTACCTGGTCATGGCCGCGATCCTGGCCGAGGTGAAGTCGCGCAT
The DNA here is from genome assembly GCF_059368315.1 of Stenotrophomonas sp. YJH_SMC_119. Classification (NCBI taxonomy): domain Bacteria; kingdom Pseudomonadati; phylum Pseudomonadota; class Gammaproteobacteria; order Lysobacterales; family Lysobacteraceae; genus Stenotrophomonas; species Stenotrophomonas sp. YJH_SMC_119. The sequence goes on from NZ_JCAFRP010000002.1 coordinate 297,309, forward strand.
GCTGCTGCCGCGCCCGGTCAGCGAGGAAGGCGATGAGGCCGACCCGCGCGCCGAACTGGTGCGCCGCCTGCAGGAGTACGAACGCTTCAAGCAGGCCGCCGAGGACATCGACGCCCTGCCCCGCCAGGACCGCGACACCACGGTGGCACACGCCTTCATGCCCGAACGTGCTGCGGTGAAGCTGCCGCCGCCGGTGGACCTGAAGGAAATGCTGCTGGCCCTGCACGACGTGCTCAAGCGCGCCGAGCTGTTCAGTGGCCACGCCATCAAGCGCGAGGCGCTGAGCGTGCGGCAACGCATGGGCGAAGTGCTGGGCCGGCTTGAAGATGGCAAGTTCTACCGTTTTGAAGGGCTGTTCACTGCAGAAGAAGGCAAGCTGGGCGTGCTGGTCACGTTCCTGGCGGTGCTGGAACTGGCCAAGGAACAGCTGCTGGACATCGTCCAGGAAGAGCCGCTGGCGCCGATCTACGTGAAGTCCCTGGCCGCCGGCAACACCAATGCCCCGCTGCAGTTCAGCAGCGAGTTCGACGACAACGACGCCGCCAACGAGAACGAGTGAGCGCTGACTGCCGATGGACCAAACGCTGATCAACCGCATTGTCGAGGGTGCCCTGCTGGCCTCCAGCCAGCCGCTCACCCTGGCCCAGCTGAAAGACCTGTTCCCGGAAGAGGAGCCGGCACCGCCGGGCAGCATCGAACGTGCGCTTGAGCGCCTGCGCGAAGCCTGCGAAGGCCGTGGCGTGGAACTGGTCGAGGTCGCCTCCGGCTTCCGCTACCAGGTGACCGGCGAAGTGCATGGCTGGATCAGCCGGCTGTGGACCGAACGCAAGACCCGCTATACCCGTGCCACCCTGGAAACCCTGGCGCTGATCGCCTACCGGCAGCCGATCACCCGTGGCGAGATCGAGCAGGTGCGCGGCGTGGCGGTCAGCAGCAACATCATCCAGGCGCTGGAGGAACGCGAGTGGATCCGCGTGGTCGGCCACCGCGACGTGCCCGGCAAGCCTGCCCTGTTCGGCACCACCAAGGGCTTCCTGGACTACTTCGGCCTGAAGCGCCTGGACGAGTTGCCGCCGCTGTCGGAACTGAAGGACCTGGGCGAGCTGGAACCCCAGCTGGCCCTGGACCGCGACGCACCGGCCGCCGCCAGTGCCGAGGGTCCGGACATTTCGGCTGGCGCCGATGGCGCTGCTGCCAACGATGACGCCGGCCTGGCCGGCAGCGACACCCCCGATTCCGCCGACGCAGCGTCTGCGTCGGCTTCCGATGAGCAAGCACCTTCGCCCCTTGATGATGGGCACCCCGATTCCGCGCCGGGCGAGCGCGCGGTGCCCCTGAACGAACGCGAAGACAACGCCGTCGCGATGACGACCGTGGCTGTTGACCAAGCCGATTCCGAACCAGAGGCCGACCCCGAAACCGTCGGCCGGAGCAAAACTGATGAGTGACACCCCCCGTAACAAGCTCTCGCTCAAGCGCGAAGCCACCTCCGAACAGTTCAAGCTGGAAGAGCGCCTGCACAAGGTGCTGGCCCAGGCCGGCCTGGGTTCGCGCCGCGCGCTGGAACAGCGCATCGCCGAAGGCCTGGTCAAGGTCAACGGTGAAGTCGCGCAGACCGGCATGTCGGTCAAGAGCGGCGACAAGATCGAGCTGGATGGCCGCGGCTTCGTCGCCACCGCCCTGGCCGAACCGTCGCGCGTGCTGGTCTACAACAAGCCGGAAGGCGAAGTGACCACCCGCGAAGACCCCGAAGGCCGCCCGACCGTGTTCGAATCGCTGCCGCCGCTGAAGGGCGCGCGCTGGATCGCCATCGGCCGCCTGGACATCAACACCACCGGCCTGCTGCTGGCCACCACCGACGGTGAACTGGCCAACGCCATGATGCACCCGTCGTTCGAGGTCGAGCGCGAGTACGTGGTGCGCGTGCGCGCCCCGGAAGGCGAGGAGAAGGTCTCCGACGCCATCGTCGACCGCCTCGCACGCGGCGTGGCACTGGAAGACGGCCCGGCCAAGTTCGACGAGATCGAACGCATCGGCGGCACCGACTCGCACGACTGGTTCCGCGTCGTGGTGAAGGAAGGCCGCAACCGCGAAGTGCGCCGCCTGTGGGAGTCGCAGGGCTGCCAGGTCAGCCGCCTGAAGCGCACCCGCTACGGCAAGGTGAGCCTGCCGCGCGAACTGGCCCGTGGCCATTCGGTGGAACTGGGCACCGCCCAGGTTGAAGCCCTGCGTGCGCAGCTGAAGCTGGAAGAAGGCGCGCCGTCGGCTCTGACCCTGCAGCCGGTGATCGGCCAGCGCCGCGCCGCCAAGACCACCGTGCGCGTGCGCGAAGGTGGCCGTGGCAATGCCTACGTCAACGGCCATAACACCGCAGACGAAGGCCGCGAGCTGCGTCGCTTCGACAACGTCCGCGAAGACCGCGGCCGTGGCCGCGGCGGCAAGGGCGGCGGTTTCAAGGGTGGCCTGACGGTCAGCGGTGAAGCAGCAGCCAAGCAGTCGCAGAAGCCGTTCAAGCAGCGCACCCAGAAGAATGACCGTTCGCTGCCGGAAGGCAACCCGGCCGCGTTCCGCACCTGGTACGTGCCGGATGGCGTGAGCACGGGCCCGAGCGGCCATCGCAATGCCGGTCCGGGCGCGCGCGGCCCGGGTGCCCGTGGTCCGGGCGCAGGCGGCCAGGGCCGTCCGTACGGCAAGCCGAAGGGTCCGGGCGCCGGTGGCGGACAGGGCCGTGGCGGTTTCGGCGGTGAAGGCCGTGGCGGCGCAGGCGGCCAGGGTCGTCCGGCCGGTGCCGGCAACCGCTCGCAGGGCCAGGGCAACAAGCACCCGTATGGTCATCCGGGCAATGCCCCGAGCTTCCCGTCCGACCACGCCACGCCGGGCTTCAACCCGTATGGCAGCCCGAAGCCGGCGCAGGGCGCCCGTCCGGGCGGTCGCGGGCCGGGTGGTGGCAACCGTGGTCCGGGCGGCAATCGCGGCCCCGGCGGTCCGGGTGGCAACCGTGGCCCGGGTGGCCCCGGCGGCAACCGCGGTCCGGGCGGCCCGCGCCGCAGCGGCCCGCGCGGCGGCTGATCACCGGCACGCCTGAAATGAAAAACCCCGGCGCAGGCCGGGGTTTTTCGTTGAAAAGGGGACGGAGGGGATTAAGTCGTTTTTGCCACGGCCTGTATCAAAGGGGCGAAAGCGACTTAATCCCCTCCGTCCCCTTTTGCGTGGCGCTGGAACGCGGCGGGTGTGGTGCCGGTCATGCCGCGGAAGAAGGCGATGAACGGGCTCTCGGCGGAGAAGCCGGTGTCCTGCGCCACGTGCGCCACGCGTTGGCCCAGCAGCAGCAACTCCATGGCCCGCATCAGTCGCCATTGCTGGCGCCAGGCCTGGTAGCTCATGCCGGTATCACGCTGCATCAACCGGCCGACGGTACGCGCGCTCAGGCCCGTGCGCGCGGCCAGCTCCCCCAGTTCGGGCGGCAGCTGCTCGGCCACCGGGAGGCACCGTGCGATCCGCGGATCACGAGGCAGAGGCAGGTCCATCGGTGCCACCGGTGCAGCAGCGATCTCCAGCACGCACAACGCCAGTTGATGGCGTGCGCGCGGCGACTGCCAGTCGTGGTCGAACGGCGCCTGCGCGATCGGCTCCAGCAAGGCCTGCAGCAGCGGCCCCACGCCGATGATCGCCGGCTGCCGGGGCAGTTGGGCCGACAGCGTGGCGTCGAAGTACAACGAACGGTAGTCGACCGCCTGGCGCATCTGCGCGCGATGGCGCAGCCCACCCGGAATCCACGCGGCGCGCGCGGGCGGCAGCAGGCTGATGCGATCACCGTAGGTCAGGCGCGTGCAGCCCTGCCGGGTGTACAGCAGCTGCGCGCGTGCATGCTGGTGCCAACCCGAGTCGTGATCCGCCAGTGAGGCTGCAATCCCCAGCACCGGAGCGCTCCAGGCATCGGCGTCGAAGTGCGCGTGCGGCTGCAACCAGGCCATGTCTGATTTCATACATTCGATGACAAGATAGACAGAGTGCGCCATTGCGGACGCGACCACAATGCGGGGCCCTGTTCCTGGAGCGCCCGCATGTCGCGCCGCCTGTTGTTGCTCACCATTGCACTGCTGATGTTCCCGCAGTTGGCACAGACCCTGTACAGCCCGGCCCTGGCCGATCTGGCCGAACGCTTCGCCCTGCCGCCGAGTGCCGCCAGCCAGGCCATGAGCCTGTACCTGTTCGGCTTCGCTGCAGGCGTGCTGCTGTGGGGGCGCCTGGCCGATCGTATCGGTCGTCGCCCTGCCCTGCTATGCGGCCTGGCCGTGTTCGCACTGGCCGCCTGCGGCGGCCTGCTGGCCAGCACCTTCGGCCAGGTCCTGCTGGCACAGGCACTGGCCGCGCTGGGTGCGGCGGCGGCCTCGGTGGTAACCCAGACCGTACTACGCGACCACCTGCAGGGACCCGCGTTGGCGCAGGCATTCTCCTGGATCGGCATGGCCCTGGCCCTGAGCCCGGCCATCGGCCTTGCACTGGGCACGCTGCTGGTCGCCGCCCATGGCTATGTCGGCGTACAGTCCGGCCTGCTGCTGATCGCTGCCCTGCTGGCAGTCGCATGCCTGGCGGGCCTGCGCGAAAGCCGCCCTGCACAGATCCCGCACGCGCCCATGCTGCCGCTGCTGCGGGAACTGCTGCGCGATCGCTGGATCTGGTCACACGCGTTGCTGGTGATGGCCTTCAACGTGGCGATGTACAGCTGGTATGTGCTCGGCCCCTTCGTGTTTGCGCGCCTGCACTGGCCAGCCACCTGGTTCGGCGCCAGCGGCGCGGTGCTGGCACTGGGCTCGGCACTGGGCGCGTGGGGCAATGGCCGCCTGCTGCGTGCAGGCGTTGCCGCAACCACGCGTATCCGCATCGCCGCAGTACTGGTTCTGACGGGAGGCCTGCTGGCCGCGCTGCTGCATGATCACCATGCCCTGATCGCGGCGATGGTGCCGGTGGTGACGGGCTTCGGCCTTGCCATTCCCAATGTGCTCGGCCAGGCCCTGCGCGGCTATCCACACTGTCTCGGCAGCGCAGGCGCGCTGTTCGGCCTGCTCTACTACCTGTTGATCGGTGCGGCAATGGCGCTGGTCGGTGCAGTGCAGATGCTGGCACCGACCGTTATCGCGTGTGGCCTGCTGGCCTTGTGGCTGCAACGGCGGCGTCCCGCTGCAGCCTAGGAATTGCTGCAAAAGCAGCGCACTGTGCTGGCCTTCCGGGAACGGCTTTGATTCCCCGGCTATCGTGCGCGCGCTCCCACACAAGGCAGATGCCCATGATCACCATCACCGCCGAACAGGCCCGCGCCAACGTCGATGCCGCCAAGCGCCCGATCGAACTGTTCTACCGCGATCTCGACAACGCCATCCAGATCGGCTCGGAAAATGGCCGCCGCTACATCGTGTTCGGCTTCAGCCAGGTGATGGCCAGCGAGCAGCTCGTCGAAGACGTGGTCGCACAGCTGCTGAAGAATGGTTTCGGTGTCGAACGGTTGTTGAGCGATTCCGAACAGCACTACATCCGCATCAGCTGGGGAACTGCCGCGCCGTCGCGCCTCAGCGCCGGCTGAGGGTGAACGCGGTGCCGTCCACGCCCAGATCCCAGCCCTTGCCGGTACCGGACAGGGCCAGCGAGATGTCGCCCTTGGTCATCACCTGCGCGTTGCTGGACTTCACCGCACCGGCATGCGCGCCCACCGAGGCGTAAGTACCCAGCAGCTCGTTGACGCTGACTGCGCCGGTGAAGCTGCCACGTCCGTTGGTGATCTTCGACTTGCCCACGGTCAGGCCGCCGCCCTTCATCTGGATGCGCACCGGCATGCTGGCGCCATTGCTGCAGGTGACCGTGCCATTGCCGGATGCAGTCTTGTAGATCAGCGACCAGCCAGAGAGGTTGTAGCGCAGCTCACAGTCGAGGTTGCCAGCGGCGTGCGCGGCCGGGGCCAGCGATGCGGCAGACAGGGCAAGCAGCAGGGCGAAGGGCTTGTTCATGGCAGGACTTCCAGTTCGGTCGGACTGCCGGCGAATCTAGCAGCGCGCGCGTGCACGCTGGATGCAGGCGCACGCGCTGGTGCAGCAGTGTTCAGGCCGGTGCTCAGGCCTGTTCGTCCAGGTGGAAGGCATCGGCATCGAGCATCGCCGGGAAACGCGCGCGGTGTGCGGCCAGCGCCTCGGCCGAGATGGTGGTGGTGACCACCTGTTCGCGCTCGCGGATCTCCACCTGCGGCTGGCCGAGGAAATCCAGCACCGCGCTGTCGCCTGCGTAGTGCAGCCCGTTGCCATCGACACCGACGCGGTTCACCGCTGCCACGAAGCACAGGTTCTCGATCGCCCGCGCACGCAGCAGCGTCTTCCACGCATAGGCGCGTGCCGACGGCCAGTTGGCGACGAAGATCTGCAGGTCGAAATCCAGCTGCTGCGGACGCTCCACGTTGTAGCGGTTGCGGCAGAACACCGGGAAACGCAGGTCGTAGCAGACCTGCGGATTGATCCGCCAGCCCTTCCATTCCACGCTCAGGCGGTCGCGACCGGCGGCATAGCGCTCGTGCTCGCCGCCGTAACGGAACAGGTGGCGCTTGTCGTAGTACTGCAGGTCGCCATCGGGCGTGGCGAACAGCAGGCGGTTGTAGACGCCCTCGCCGTCGCGCAGCTGCACGCTGACGATCACCGCCGCGTTCAAGGTCCTGGCCTGTTCGCGCACCCAGGCCACGGTCGGGCCGTCCATGCCTTCGGCCTGGGCAATGGCGTCGTTGGAGAAACCACTGGTGAAGGTCTCCGGCAGGATCACCAGGTCAGTGGTGCCGGCCAGCGGTGCGAGCAGCGCGCCGTAGTAGGCGCGGTTGCCGGCCGGATCGTGCCAGCGGGTGTCGCCCTGGACGAGGGAAATGCGCAGGTCCTGCATGTTCAAGCCTCGCTCAGAGCAGGCGCAGGCGTTCGATCGCCGCGTCCATCGTTGCTTCATTCTTGGCAAAGCACAGGCGCACCAGGCGCTGGCCGGCCGGCGGGTTTTCGTAGAACGGCGACAGCGGGATCGCGGTCACGCCCTTCTCGATGGTCAGCCACTTCACGAACTCATGGTCCGGCAGGTCGCTGATGGCCGAGTAGTCGACCAGCTGGAAGTAGCCGCCGGGGACCGGCAGCGCCTTCAGGCGGGTGCCGGCCAGCTGCTCGCGGAAACGGTCGCGCTTGGCCTGGTAGAACGCGCCCAGCTCCAGGTGGTGTTCGGGTTCGTCGCGGATCATCGCGGCGAAGCCGTACTGCGCCGGGCCGAAGCTGGTGAAGGTGTTGTACTGGTGCACCTTGCGGAACTCGGCGGTCAGTGCCGGCGGTGCGATCGCATAGCCGATCTTCCAGCCGGTGCAGTGATAGGTCTTGCCGAAGCTGGAGATGACGAACGCGCGCTCGCGCAGTTCCGGGTAGCGCAGCGCCGATTCATGGCGGCGGCCGTCGTAGATGATGTGTTCGTACACCTCATCGGAGATCAGGTAGATCTGCGTGCCACGCAGCAGCTCGGCCAGTGCCTGCATGTCCTGCGCCGACAGCATCGCGCCGGACGGGTTGTGCGGGGTGTTGACGATCAGCATGCGGGTGCGCGGGGTGATCGCCGCACGCACGCGGTCCCAGTCGACCGCGAAGGTCTGCGGATCCAGCGACACATGCACGGCCTTGGCACCGGCCAGGTCGATCGCCGGTTCATAGCAGTCATACGCCGGGTCGAGCACGATCACTTCCTCGCCGGCACGCACCACGGCGTGGATGGCGTTGAAGATGGCCTCGGTACCGCCACTGGTGACGGTGATCTCGCTGTCCGCATCGACCTGCGCGCCGTAGCAGTCCAGTGCCTTCTGCGCGATGGCCTGGCGCAGCGGCGCCACGCCGGTCATCGGCGGGTACTGGTTCAGCCCGGCGGCCATCGCCCTGGCGGTCTCGTCGATCAGGCGCTGCGGCGCCGAAAAGTCCGGGAAACCCTGGCCCAGGTTGACTGCGCCGTGTTCGGCGGCGAGCTGGGACATCACGGTGAAGATCGTGGTACCGACCTTGGGCAGCTTGGTGTTCGGTTGCATCGGCCTGGGCTGTGGGGGAACAGGCCTGCGAGTTTACGCAATCCGCGCGTCGGTAGTGCCGGCCGCTGGCCGGCACTCCTGGGACGATCTGCGGCGCCGGGTCGCATCTGCCGGCCAGCGGCCGGCACTACCATCGGCATTCACCGCTACAATTGCCATCGCACTCCGGCATGAAGACCCCTGCCCCTTGAACACCCCTGCATTGCTGGCCGCCAGCGGCCTGAGCTTCTCCCGCAATGACGAGCCGGTGTTCGGCCCGCTGGACTTCCATGTGGACGCCGGCGAAGCCCTGCTGGTGCAGGGCGGCAATGGCGCCGGCAAGACCACCCTGCTGCGCGTGCTGGCCGGCCTGGCCCGGCCCGGCGCCGGCCAGGTGCGGATCGACGGCAAGCCGGCGAGCAATGCCGAACGTGCACGCTACGTGGCCTACCTCAGCCATCTGCCGGCCCTGAAGCCAGACCTGGACACGCTGGAGAACCTGCACTTCCTGTGCGGCCTGCATGGACGGCGTGCGCGGCAGATGCCCGGCAACGCGCTGGCCATCGTGGGCCTGGCCGGTTATGAGGACACCCTCGTTCGGCATCTGTCCGCCGGGCAGAAGCGGCGGCTGGCACTGGCACGCATCTGGCTGTCGCCGGCGCCGCTGTGGCTGCTGGACGAGCCCTATGCCAACCTCGACCTGGAGGGCATCACCCTGGTCAACCGGATGATCTCGGCGCACCTGCGTGCCGGCGGCGCTGCGCTGGTCACCACCCATGGCGCCTATGCCGCACCGCCGGTGCGTACCCGCCAGCTCGACCTCGGCGGTGCCGCATGATCGCGCCGGGTACCGAGCCAGGCCTGTGGCAGACCGCAGGCGCCCTGCTCAAGCGCGACCTGCGCCTGCTCTGGCGCCGCCGCGGCGATGCGCTGCAACCCCTGCTGTTCGCGGTGCTGGTAGTGGTGCTGTTCGCGCTGGCCCAAGGCCGCGAACCACAGCTGCTGGCCGCCACCGCGGGCGCGGTGCTGTGGCTGGCCGTGCTGCTGGCGGGACAGCTGTCGCTGGATTCACTGTTCCGTTCCGACGCCGAAGATGGCTCGCTGGAACAGTGGCTGCTGGCGCCGGTGCCGCTGGCCTGGCTGGTGCTGGTGCGCGTGCTCCTGCACTGGGCGACCACTGCGCTGCCGCTGATCGTGGTCAGCCCGCTGTTGGCCGAAATGCTGCATCTGCCGCATGACCAGCTGCCGATGTTGCTGGCATCGTTGCTGCTGGGAACGCCGTTGCTGAGCCTGATCGGTGGCGTGGTCGCCGCACTGACCGTTGGCATCCGACGCTCTGGTATTCTCGTGGCGCTGCTGTCGCTGCCGCTGTACGTGCCGGTGCTTGTGTTCGGCGCCGGCAGCCTGGCGGCAGCCGGACGCGGGCAGGATCCGGTCGGTGCGCTGCTGATGCTGGGCGCTGGCCTGCTGCTCGCGCTGGTGCTGGCTCCGCTGGCCACTGCCGCTGCAATACGTATTTCTCTGAGTTGACCGAGCTGAGAGCCAATCCACCCCTGCTGGATAGCCGCCACGCATGAATCCGATTGTCCGCTGGTTCCACCAACTCGGTTCGCCTCCCACGTTCGACCGTTTCGCTGCCCGCTGGTCGCGGGTGTTCTACTTCGCGGCGGTGCCGGTGCTGCTGGTCGGCATGTGGCAGGCGCTGCTGGTGGTGCCGCCGGAAGCCAAGCAGCTGGACAGCTTCCGCATCCTTTACATCCACGTGCCCAGTGCCTGGATGAGCCTGTTCGTATTCGCGCTGATGGCGCTGTATGCCGCCATCGCGCTGATCTGGCGGATCAAGGTCTGCGAGATCCTGGCCATGGCCTGCGCGCCGATGGGCGCCGGTTTCACCCTGATCACCCTGCTGACCGGCAGCATCTGGGGCAAGGGCACCTGGGGCACCTGGTGGGACTGGGACCCGCGCATGACCAGCGAGCTTGTGCTGCTGTTCCTGTACCTGGGCGTGATCGGCCTCTACCACGCCATCGAGGACCGCCGCAGCGCCGCACGTGCGGCGGGACTGCTGGCCATCGTCGGCGTCAGCCTGCTGCCGGTGATCCGCTATTCGGTGGACTGGTGGGGCGGCCTGCATCAGCGCCAGTCGATCAACGTGTTCGGTGAATCGGCGATCAGCAGCGCGATGATCGCGCCGCTGTGGTGGATGGTGATCGGCACCAAGTTCTGGTTCGCCGGTTCGGTGCTGGCCAAGGCCCGCGCCGACAATCTCGACCGCGAGGCCGGCAAGGCCTGGGTCGGTGGACGCGTCGGTGCCGAACGCCCGGTCCGGGAGGCCCAGCCATGACCCACCTTCCCTATGTGATCGGCGCCTACGCCGTGTTCGTGCTGGTGCTCGGCGCCGACGCCATCGGTTCGTGGCTGCGCCTGCGCGTGGCACGCCGGCTGGCACTGGCCCGCCAGCAGCGGCAGCAGACCCGCGCCGGCAGGCAGGACGCAGCTGTGCCGCTGTCGACGGAGCTGGAACGATGACCCCGGTACAGCGTCGCCGCTTGGCATGGGTGCTGCTGGCCCTGCTCGCCTCCGGCCTGGCCACGGCGCTGGTGGCGATGGCACTGGAGCGCAACATCGCCTACCTGTACACGCCTTCGGAAGTGCTGCGCGGTGATGTCGATGCGCAGTCGCGCTTCCGCTTGGGCGGCATGGTGGTGAAGGGCTCTTTCAATCGGCCGGTCGGCTCGCTGGAAGCGCGTTTCGAAGTGACCGACGGCGACGCGCAGCTGGCAGTGACCACCTCGCGGATCCTGCCGGACATGTTCGCCGAAGGCACGGCGGTGGTCGCCAGCGGCCGCCTGCAGGACGGCACCTTCGTCGCCGACGAAGTGCTGGCCAAGCACGATGAGAAGTACGTGCCAAAGGAAGTGGCCGACAAGATGGGCGATGCCCACCGCAAGCACGATGTGCCGGTGACGGCCCCCGAGGTGCGCTGAGTGCTGCCCGAACTGGGTCAGATCCTGCTGATGTGCGCATTGCTGGCCTCGCTGCTGCAGGCCGGCCTGCCGCTGGTCGGCGCACATCGCAACAACACGGCATGGATGGCGGTGGCACGGCCAGCCGCGTTCGCGCAGCTGCTGCTGCTCGCCGGCGCGTTCGCGGTGCTGACCGCCGCGTTCGTGCAGCAGGATTTCTCAGTGCGCTACGTGGCCGAGAACTCCAATTCGCTGCTGCCGATGATCTACCGCTATTCGGCGGTCTGGGGCGCGCATGAAGGCTCACTGCTGATGTGGGCGCTGGTGCTGGCATTGTGGACCGGCGCGGTGGCGCTGTTCTCCCGGCACCTGCCGGCACCGGTGCAGGCGCGCGTACTGGCGGTGATGGGCATCGTCAGCGTCGGCTTCCTCGCCTTCCTGATATTCACTTCCAACCCGTTCCTGCGCCTGAACCCGGCGCCGCTGGAAGGGCGCGATCTCAACCCACTGCTGCAGGACCCGGGGCTGATCATCCATCCACCGATGCTGTACATCGGTTACGTGGGTTTCGCCGTTCCGTTCGCATTCGCGGTGGCGGCGCTGCTGGAAGGTCGCGTGGATGCGCGCTGGCTGCGCTGGACGCGGCCGTGGACGAACGTCGCGTGGGGCTTCCTGACCCTGGGCATCGCGCTGGGCAGCTGGTGGGCCTACTACGAGCTGGGCTGGGGTGGCTGGTGGTTCTGGGACCCGGTGGAGAACGCCAGCTTCATGCCATGGCTGGTCGGTGCGGCACTGATCCATTCGCAGGCCGTCACTGAAAAGCGCGGCACGTTCGCCAGTTGGACCCTGCTGCTGGCGATCGCCGCCTTCGCGCTGTCGCTGCTGGGCACCTTCCTGGTCCGCTCCGGTGTGCTGACCAGCGTGCATTCGTTCGCCGCCGATCCCTCGCGTGGCCTGTTCATCCTGGTGTTCCTGTCGGTGCTGGTCGGTGGCAGCCTGCTGCTGTATGCGCTGCGCGCCAGCCAGCTGAGCGTGGACGCCGACGACCCGCGCCGTGGCTTCACTGCCACCTCGCGCGAGACCCTGCTGCTGGCCAACAACCTGCTGCTGGCCACGGCCTGCGCGATGGTGCTGCTCGGCACGCTGTATCCGTTGCTGGCCGATGCGCTGTCGCTGGGCAAGATCTCGGTCGGCCCGCCCTACTTCGGCAGCCTGTTCCTGCTGCTGATGGCGCCAATGATCCTGCTGCTGCCGTTCGGCCCGCTGGTGAAATGGCAGCGTGACCAGCCCTCGCGCGCCTTCGCGCTGCTGGCACCGTGGCTGGGCCTGGCGCTGCTGCTGGGCGCGCTGGCCTGGTGGCAGGCGCCGCAGAACGGCTGGAAGGCCGGCATCGGCGTGGCCGCTGCGGCCTGGGTCGCACTCGGTACCGCACGCTTCGTCTGGCAGCGACTGCGCGGCAACGGCCGCTTCACCGCCGAAATGCTCGGCATGATCGTTGCCCACGCCGGCATCGCCGTGTTCCTGGCCGGCGCGCTGCTGGTGGAAGCCTTGAACGTGCAGCGCGAAGTGGCGCTGGCCCCGGGTCAGCAGCTGGTGGTCGGTCGCTACGAAGTGCGCTTCGAGGGCGTGGACCACCGCGAAGGCCCCAATTTCATCGCCGACCGCGGTCACCTGCGGGTGTTCCGCGACGGCCGCGAACTGGCCCTGCTGCACCCGGAGAAGCGCCAGTACGCCAGCGGCGGCCAAGTGATGACCGAGGCCGGCATCGATGCACGCTTCGACGGCGATGTCTACGTGGCATTGGGCGAGCCGCTGGGCAACAATGCATGGGCGGTACGGGTGCACATCAAGCCGTTCGTGCGCTGGATCTGGCTGGGCGCGCTGTTGATGGCCCTGGGCGGATTCATCGCCGCCGCCGACCGCCGTTTCCGTCGTCCGTAGGAGTTTCCATGTCCGAGTCCCCCGCCCCGCGCCCCTCCCGCCCGCTGCCGCCGGTAGCCATCGTGATCGGCGTGCTGTTTTTCTTCGGCCTGCTCGGGCTGATGATCTACGGGGTTATGAAATCGGGTGATCCGCAGCGCGACGTGCTGCCGTCGGCGCTGATCGACAAGCCGGCGCCAGCGTTCGCGCTGCCGGTGCTGCACGACCCGGAAATGATCGTGCGCAGCGACGAACTGCGTGGCGCGCCGTACCTGTTGAACGTGTGGGGCAGCTGGTGCGCGGCCTGCCGCGAGGAACACCCGGTGCTGACCCGTTTCGCCGAGAGCAAGCGCGTGCGCGTGATCGGCTACAACTGGAAGGATGACCCGACCGATGCCCTGCATTGGCTGGAACAGCTGGGCAACCCGTTCATGGTCGTGCTCAGCGACGTGGAAGGCCGCACCGCGATCGACTGGGGCGTGACCGCTGCACCGGAAACCTTCCTTGTCGACGGCAGCGGCATCGTGCGCTGGAAGTACAGCGGTGCGATGACCCAGCGCGTGGTCGACGAGAAGCTGATCCCGGCGCTGGAGAAGATCGAGAAGGCCCAGGGCAATGCCGGCAGCACGTTGCACACGGCGCCCTGAGCCCATGCGCTGGCTGCTGGCGCTGCTGCTCCTGATGCTGCCGCTGGCCGCGCTGGCACAGCAGCCGCTGCATGATCCGCAGCCGCTGCAGTTCCGCGATGGCGCCGAAGAACGCCGCTTCCACGACCTGGCCGCGCAGCTGCGCTGCGTGCAGTGCCAGAACCAGTCGCTGGCCGATTCCAACGCGCAGATCGCGCAGGACCTGCGCCGCGAGGTGCTGCAGCTGATGCAGCAGGGCCACGACGACGCGCAGATCAAGCAGTTCCTGGTCGCGCGCTACGGTGAGTTCGTGCTCTATCAGCCACCGTTGCAGCCGGGCACCTGGCTGCTGTGGGGAGGTCCCCTGCTGATGCTCGGTGCGGGTGCTCTGGTGGTGCTGGGCATCGTCCGCCGCCGTGGCCGTACGGTTGGCGCCGCAGCGGCCGGCAAGGCCGATGAAGGAGACGGATGGTGAGCCAGTGGCTGCCGATGCTGGCCGGTCTGGTTGCTGCGTTGATGGCAGCGCTGGTGCTGTGGCCGCTGCGCCACTCTGGCCGCCGCGGTTTCATGGTCGGCGTATTCGCACTGGGCGTGGCCGGTGCCTGCCTGTACCTGCTGGTCGGTGATCCACGTGCCGCACAGATGCAACCGACGCCTTCGGTAGCCACCCTGCGCGATGGCGTGCAGGCCCTGCAGGATGCACTGAAGCGTGACCCACAGCGGGCCGATGGCTGGGCGCTGCTGGGCCGGTCGCAAGCCGAACTGGGCAACGCCGCGGCCGCGGCGGACGCCTTCGCACGTGCCGCCGCTCTCGCCCCCGAAGACCCCGGCGTGCTGGTGGAAGCGGCGCAGGCACGTGCGCAGGCCGATGCCGGCAAGCAGTTCGATGACACCGCGATGGCCTGGTTGCAGCAGGCGCGTGCGCTGGCGCCCGATGCCGAGCGTGCCAGCTGGCTGCTGGGTATCGCCCTGCGCCAGCGCGGAAAGAATGCCGAGGCCGCAGATGTGTGGAGCGGCCTGCTGCCACGGCTTGAGCCCGGCGCCGCGCAGGCGCTGCAGGCGCAGATCGCCATCGCCCGTGAAGCCGCCGGTCAGCCGTCCGATGCAGCCGTTGCGGCGCCACCGGCGCTGTTGCAGGTGCGCGTGCAGTTGCCCGCGTTGAAGGGCACCGAGTGGCCGGCCAGCACCCAGGTATTCGTGCTGGCCCGCGCCGTGGGTGGACCGCCGATGCCGGTGGCCGCACGCAAGCTGCCCTTGGCCGGATTCCCGGCCACGGTCGGGCTGGGTGACGCTGACAGCCCGATGCCAACCGCACCGCTGTCGGCCCATCGCGAAGTGGAAGTGCTGGCACGCATCTCGCGCACCGGCAGCGCCAACCGCAGCGAGGATGACCTGCAGAGCGTGCCGGTGAAGGTGAGCCTGCCCCACGACGGTGTTCTGGAGCTGCGCTTCCCGTAACGCGCCGCGGTAGTGCCGGCCGCTGGCCGGCAACCCCACAGCCGCATCACGATTCATGAGGTTGCCGGCCAGCGGCCGGCACTACCTGCATCGCCGATGGAAACCAGCGTGTCGCCAGCTCCACATGCGGCCCCGCTAGAATGCCTGCATGACCGAATTCATCCCGCCCGGCACCCGCTTCCACGCCCTGCCCTCGCCCTTCCCGTTCAAGCGCGGCGGCGCCCTGCACGGCGCGCGCGTGGCCTATGAGACCTGGGGAACACTGGCGGCCGACGCCAGCAACGCGATCCTGATCGTGACCGGCCTCTCGCCGGATGCACACGCGGCAGCCAACGACGCCAACCCGGCAGCGGGCTGGTGGGAAGGCATGGTCGGACCCGGCAAGGCGATCGATACCGACCGCTGGTTCGTGGTCTGCGTGAACTCGCTGGGCAGCTGCAAGGGCTCAACCGGTCCGGCCTCGCTCAACCCGGCCACCGGCCAACCGTATCGTCTCGACTTCCCCGAGCTGTCGATCGAAGACGGCGCGCGCGCCGCGATCGAAGTCGTGCGCGCCCTGGGCATCGAACAGCTGGCCTGCGTGGTCGGCAATTCGATGGGCGGCATGACCGCGTTGGCCGTGCTGATGCTGCACCCGGGCATTGCGCGCAGCCACGTCAACATTTCCGGCAGCGCGCAGGCGCTGCCGTTCTCGATCGCGATCCGCTCGCTGCAGCGCGAAGCGATCCGCCTTGATCCACGCTGGAATGGTGGCCACTACGACGACGACGCGTATCCCGAGTCCGGCATGCGCATGGCGCGCAAGCTGGGCGTGATCACCTACCGTTCGGCACTGGAATGGGATGGCCGCTTTGGCCGCGTGCGGCTGGATTCGGACCAGACCGACGACGATCCGTTCGGCCTCGAATTCCAGGTGGAAAGCTACCTGGAAGGCCACGCACGGCGCTTCGTGCGATTCTTCGACCCCAACTGCTATCTATACCTGAGCCGCTCGATGGACTGGTTCGACCTGGCCGAGTACGCCGATGGCGATGTGCTGGCCGGGCTGGCGAAGATCCGGGTGGAGAAGGCGCTGGCCATCGGCGCCAACACCGACATCCTGTTCCCGGTGCAGCAGCAGCAGCAGGTCGCCGATGGCCTGCGTGCCGGAGGCGCTGACGCCCATTTCATCGGATTGGAGTCACCGCAGGGTCACGACGCCTTCCTGGTCGACTTCGATCGTTTCGGCCCCGCCGTGCGCGGCTTCCTCGACGCGCTGTAGTGGCTTGGCGGCGCAACCTGGCGCTCGCCGCGTTCGGCGCGTTGATCGCGCTGATGGTCAGCGGTGTGCTGCCGCTGTGGCTGGGTGGCTGGTGCATGCTGGCCAGCGCGGTGTCGTTCGCGCTGTACGGCCAGGACAAGCGCGCGGCGCAGCGAAAGCAATGGCGCATTCCCGAACGCACCCTGCAACTGCTGGCCTTTGCCGGTGGCTGGCCGGGCGCGCTGCTGGGCCAGGCGCTGTTCCGACACAAGCACCGCAAGGCCGCATTCCAGTGGGTGTTCTGGTTGTGCGTGCTGGCCAACGTGGCCTCGATCGCGGTGATGCTGCGCGAGTTCTCGCGGTAACCCTCGCAATCGGTAGTGCCGGCCGCTGGCAGCCAATTCCGTGTCCGTATCAAGCGCCATGAGGTTGCCGGCCAGCGGCCGGCACTACCGGTTCACGCTTCGCGGACCAGAGCCCCGTCGCGCAACCGGTACTGCGCATCGACCACGCCTTCGGGCAGGTCATCGTGGGTGATCATCAACAGGCTGCGCCCGTCCAGCAACCCGGAAAGGTCCTGCAACAGCGCGCGTGCGGTATCCACGTCCAGGCCTTCGGTCGGTTCGTCCAGCAGCAGGATCGGCGCATTGCGCAGCAGCGCACGCGCCAGTGCCAACCGCCGCGCCTGCCCGGCCGACATCGTCGCGCCGTTCTCGCCCACCCAGGCCTGCAGGCCGCCGTTGCGCTCGGCCCATTCGCCCAGGCGCACGCGGCGCAGCACCGCCCACAAGGCGGCGTCGCTGGCATCGGGATCACCCAACCGCAGGTTCTCGGCCACGCTGCCGGCAAACACCGGCGCGTTCTGCGGCAGCCACGCCAGTTGCCGGTGCCAGTCGGCCTGGGCGAAATCACGCAGATCGCGGCCACCGTAGGTCAGCCGCCCCTGCTGCGGATCCCACAACCGCAGCAGCAGGCTCGACAGCGTGGTCTTGCCGCTGCCGCTGTCTCCACGGATGGCGATGCGTTCGCCTGGCGCCAGGGTCAGCTGCAGGCCGGACAACACCGGCCGCGCGCCGCCTGGCCACTGGAAATGCACGTCATCCCAATGCACGCGCGCAGCCGGCGGCACCACCTGTGGCGCCTGCGGATCGTCCACCGTCGGCGGTTGCTCGACGATCGCCTGCAGGCGATCGGCGGAAATGCGCCCGGACTGCAGCGACTGCCAGGCCAGGCCCATGCCGGCCCACAGCTCGATCAACGCCACGGTGAGGAACACCAAACCTGCGGCCATTTCCGGTGCGATGCGCCGCTGCTCGGCCGCGTGCAGGGCCAACGCCAGCATCGCCACCAGGCCCAGCCCGGCCACCAGGCCATGCAGGGTCGAGGCCGCGATCAGGCGCCAGCGCCGACGACGATCCCGCGAGGCCAGCTGCTTGGCAGCTACGCGTACCTTCAGCTGCCAGGCCGCATCGGCGTGCAGCGCGGCCAGGTCACCCGCACCTTCCAGCCCTTCGAATGCAGCGGTACGCAATGCGGCACGATGCGCGGCACGGTCGGCCTCTTCGTCGTCATGGCCACGCACGCCCAGCCACGGCACCCCGAAGGCGATCAGCAGCGCCAGCACCGCCAGCAGCACCGCAGCCGACGGCAGGATCAGTGCCGCCGAAACGATCGCGACCAGCGACAATCCGCCCAACGCCAGCAGCGGCCCGATCGCACGCACCAGCAGGCCGTCCACTTCACCGATGTCGCCGAGCAGGCGCGCCAGAAGGTCGCCGGTGCGCGTAGCCCCCAATCGTGCGGGTGCCAGCGGCAACGCGCGGCGGAAGAACCACACGCGCAGGTCGCGGGCGATGCGCAGCGTGGCGTCGTGGCCGACCAGCTTCTCGAAATAGCGCGACACGATGCGCGCCATCGTCAGCCCGCGTATACCCGCGGACGGTGAGAAGAAGTTGAAGCCTTGGCCGAGGCCGGCCGCACCAGCCAACGCGGCGGCGGTGAGGAAGCCACCGGACAGGCCAAGCAAGGCGGTGCCGGCCAGCATGGTGGTCCACAGCAGCAGCACGGTCAGCAGCAGGCGCGGCCGATGGCGCAGGAACACCGCACGCAGCGAATCAGGCGAACGGCTCATGCGCGCACCGCCTGTGCCGGTTCGACCAGGCGCCCTTCCGGCAGCAGCAGGCAGCGGTCGGCCCAGGCGATCACCGCCGGGCTGTGGGTGGCGACCACCACACTGCGGCCCCGCGCATAGGCAGCCAGGCTGCGCAGCAGTGCGGCCTCGGTATCGGCGTCGAGAAACGCGGTGGGTTCGTCCAGCAACAGCACCTGCGGGTCGCGCAGCAACAACCGGGCCAGGCCGATACGACGGGCTTCGCCGCCGGACAGGCCGAAGCCACGTTCGCCGATCACCGTGTCCAGGCCCTGTGGCAGGCGCTGTGCGAACTGCAGCACCTGCGCGGCCTCGGCCACCGCACGAAGACGCGCATCGCTGGCACCGGGATCAGCCAGCCGCAGGTTGTCGGCGATGCTGCCGTGGAACAGGTAGGGGCGCTGGCTGGCATAGGCCACCTGCACGCCAGGCCGCAGCTGCAGCTTGCCGGCGCGCGGCGGCAGCCAGCCGGCCAGCGCTTCCAGCAGGGTGCTTTTACCGGAGCCGCTGGGACCAACCAGGGCCAGGCGCTGGCCCGGCTCCAGCCGCAGGTCCAGATCCTGCAGCACATCCTGCGGCGCGCCCAGCGGACGCAGCACCAGCCCTTGTGCCTGCAGCGGCGGCAAGGCGGCCTCGGCCGGCTCCACCGCCAGCGGTGCAACCTCGTTCTCGACCAGGCCCTGCTCATCGGGCAGCGACTGCAGCAGACGCTCCACTTCGGCGGCGGCGGCCAGTGCATTGGCGCGATCATGGTAGTGCGCGGCCAGCCGTCGCAGCGGCGCATAGAATTCCGGTGCCAGCAGCAGGCAGAACAGCCCCGCACCCAGCGTCGGCACCGCTGCATGCAGCGACATCATGCCCAGATAGCTCAGGCCCAGGTACAGCGCCACCATCGCCACGCTCACCGAGGCGAAGAATTCCAGCACCGTGGACGACAGGAAGGCAATCCGCAGCACTTTCAGCGTGCGCACGCGCACGCCTTCAGCGGCGGCCTCGATACCCTCCAGCTCGGCGTCACCGCGGCCATACAGGCGTAGCAGGCCCAGGCCCTTGATGCGGTCGGCGAAATGGCCGCTCATGCGTGCCAGCTCACCCAGCTGCGCACGGCCGGCCGCTTCGGCGCCCCAGCCCACCAGCATCATGAAAAATGGCACCAGCGGCGCAGTGAACAGCAGGATCAGCGCCACCACCCAGTCGACCCAGGCGACAGCGGCCAGGATCAGCAGCGGCACCACCACCACTTCAGTGCGCACCGGCAGGAAGCCGCTGTAATAGCTCTCTATCGCATCACCGTGATGCAGCATCAGTTCGCCCAGTTCGCCGGTGCGGCGCTGCCGCAGCCACAGTGGGCCGTGGCCCAGCAGGCGTGCGAACACGCGTTCGCGCAATGCCAGGCGTGCGGCGTCGGCCACGTCACCGGCGGCGGCCTGGGTGGCGCTGCCCAGCAGGGTGCGCAGCACCAGGATCACCGCCAATCCCGCCAGCACCGGCAGGCCAGAGGCCAGCGGCACGCGCTCCACCAGCACCTGCTGCACCAGCCAGGCGATGGCGGCAGCCTGGCCGATCAACAGTGCGCCGGACAGGCTGATGCAAAGCGCGGCCAGGCGCTGGCGGCCCCGGGCGGAGCGTGCCAGGTCGGCCAGCCAGGCCGTGCGCACACGCCGCTGGCGGGCGGTTTCAGCTTCCGGGGACAGGCCGTCAGGGGTCGTTTCGGCAGCGCTCAAGAGGTCTTCACGGGCAACGGGGGAGACACGGCATTGTAGGCGCAGGCAATAGCCCGCCCCTGCGGCCGGCGGTCGCAGTCTTCATCAGGTTGGCATACGATCAACCGGGGCACCTGTTCATACATTGATCTGGATCAAGGCTGTTTGAAGTAGTCGGTCACATCATTCACGTCGTAGACCACCCTTCCCGCCACCTGCAACGGCACTATCCAACGAGGTAGCCAGGCCATGATTGATCAGACAGTCGTAGAACTGTCGCGGCTGCAATTCGCGCTGACCGCGATGTACCACTTCCTATTCGTACCGCTCACCCTCGGCCTGTCCTTCATGGTGGCCATCATGGAGAGCGTGTATGTGATGACCGGCAAGGAGATCTGGCGCAGGATGACCCTGTTCTGGGGCGTCCTGTTCGGCATCAACTTCGCCATGGGCGTTGCCACCGGCATCGTCATGGAATTCCAGTTCGGCATGAACTGGTCCTACTACAGCCACTACGTGGGTGACATCTTCGGTGCGCCACTGGCCATCGAAGGCCTGATGGCGTTCTTCCTGGAAGCGACCTTCGTCGGCCTGTTCTTCTTCGGCTGGAACCGCCTGAGCAAGGTCAAGCACCTGATGGTGACCTGGCTGATGGCGCTGGGGACCAACCTGTCGGCGATCTGGATCCTGGTGGCCAATGGCTGGATGCAGAACCCGACCGGTGCGGTGTTCAACCCGGAAACCATGCGCATGGAAGTGGTCGACTTCATGGCGGTGGTGTTCAACCCGGTGGCGCAGGCCAAGTTCGTGCACACCGTCAGCGCCGGCTACGTGACCGGTGCGGTGTTCGTGATGGCGATCAGCGCGCTGTTCCTGCTGCGCAACAAGCACAAGGACCTGGCCCGTCGTTCGTTTGCGGTGGCCGCGGCGTTCGGCCTGCTGTCATCGCTGTCGGTGGTCGTGCTGGGTGACGAGAGCGGTTACGCCGCCAGCGAACACCAGAAGATGAAGCTGGCCGCGATCGAAGCGATGTGGGAGACCGAGCGTGCGCCGGCCGACTTCACCGCCTTCGGCATCCCGAACCAGGAGACCCACCAGAACGACTACGCGGTGAAGATCCCCTACCTGATGGGCCTGATCGCCACCCGCTCGTTGAACCAGCCGATTCCCGGCATCCTGGAACTGGTCGAGCGCGCCGAACACCGCGTGCGTGGCGGCCAGCTGGCCTACGGTGCATTGGAACGCCTGCGCGCCAACAAGAACGACGTTGAAGCGCGCGAGATGTTCGACCGTCACTGGCAGGACCTGGGCCACGGCCTGCTGCTCAAGCGCTATCGCGATGACATCCTCAACGCCACCCCGCAGGAAATCTCGCAGGCGGCGATGGACACGGTGCCGCGCGTGATGCCGTTGTTCTGGACCTTCCGCGTGATGGCCGGCCTCGGCTTCTACCTCATCGCTTTCTTCGCCCTGGCCTTCTACTACTCCTGCCGCAACAATTTCCAGGACAAGCGCTGGTTCCTCAAGCTGGCCCTGTGGACGCTGCCGGCACCGTGGATCGCGATCGAGTGCGGCTGGTTCGTGGCCGAGTATGGTCGCCAGCCGTGGGCGGTCGATGGCGTGCTGCCGACCTTCTATGCAGCATCGGGGCTGGCCCTGCATGAAATCGTGCTGACCCTGGCCGGCTTCACCGCCATCTACACCGCGCTGATCGTGGTCGAGATCAAGCTGATGCTCAAGGCGATCCGCAAGGGTCCGGACGAGGTGCTGCCGTCACTGCAGTCGCCCCAGCCGCATGCTTCCCACAATGCCTCGGCGCCGGCCGCCGGCCAGGCCTGAGGCAGGAGAACCAAGATGGATTTCATTCTTCTGGACTACACCACGCTGCGCGTGATCTGGTGGCTGCTGCTCGGCATCCTGCTGATCGGTTTCGCCGTGATGGATGGTTTCGACCTGGGCGTGGGCACCCTGCTGCCCTTCGTCGCCCGCAACGACGCTGAGCGCCGGCTGGTGATCAATACCATCGGTCCGGTATGGGAAGGCAACCAGGTGTGGCTGATCCTGGGCGGCGGCGCGATCTTCGCCGCATGGCCGCCGCTCTACGCGGTCAGCTTCTCCGGGTTCTACCTGGCGATGTTCGTGATCCTGTTCGCGCTGATCCTGCGACCGGTCGGCTTCAAGTTCCGCAGCAAGATGCCCAGCGAGCGCTGGCGCAACACCTGGGACTGGGCGCTGTTCATCGGTGGCTTCATCCCTGCGCTGATCATGGGCGTGGCGGTGGGCAACGTGGTGCTGGGCGTGCCGTTCCACTTCGATGACAGCATGCGCATCTTCTACACCGGCTCGTTCTTCGGCCTGCTGATGCCCTTCGCGCTGCTGGCCGGCCTGCTCAGCGTGTCGATGCTGGTCGCCCACGGTGCCGCCATGCTGGTGCTGAAGACCGACGGCCCGGTGGCCGAACGTGCGGCCCGTTTCGGCAGCATCGCCGCGATCATCGCCTTCGTGCTGTTCGCGGTGGGCGGTGCCTGGGTGGCCTTCGGCCTGCCGGGTTACCAGATCACCTCGCAGGTGGTCACCGACGGCGCCACCAATCCGCTGCTGAAGACCGCCGAACTCGGCGCCGCCGGTGGCTGGATGCGCAACTACAGCGCCATGCCGGCCACGATCCTGGCGCCGCTGCTGGGCCTGGCCGGACTGCTGGCCAGTGCGGTACTGCTGCGGGCCCGTCGCGGCGGCCTGGCCTTCATCGCCTCGGGGGCCGCCATCGCCGGCATCATCCTGACCGTCGGCTTTGCGATCTTCCCGTTCCTGCTGCCGTCCTCGAGCCAGCCCACCTCCAGCCTGACCGTGTGGGACGCCTCGTCCAGCCACCTGACCCTGTGGATCATGCTGCTGGCCACGGCGGTGTTCCTGCCGATCATCCTCGCCTACACCACCTGGGTGTACCGCGTGCTCAAGGGCAAGACCACCACCGAAGAGATGGGCAACAACCCGAACGCTTACTGATTGACGGTGTGCCGGCCCACGGCCGGCACACCCTTGAACAAAGGAGACTGATCATGTGGTATTTCGCCTGGATTCTCGGTGCCGGCCTCGCCTCGACGGTGGCCATCCTCAACGGCATGTGGTTCGAAGCCCGCGAGCAGAACCGCATCGAGAAGGAAAATCGTCGCTGAGCTGTAAAAAAGCCTTGCCGCCTTGGCCTTCACACGGTATCTTAGGCGGCTCCTTCGGGGTGTAGCTCAGTCTGGTAGAGCGCTACGTTCGGGACGTAGAGGTCGCAGGTTCGAATCCTGTCTCCCCGACCACTTCGGTGGTCGCATTGAAGCCTGGTGAAGTCGTCCAGGCTTTTTTGTTCCCTGAAGTGGCACTGCTTCGGCAGTGTGAAGAAAACAGCATTCACCCCTTGCCGCCATCGGGGTGAATCGCTAGAATAGGCGGCTCCCTTCGGGGTGTAGCTCAGTCTGGTAGAGCGCTACGTTCGGGACGTAGAGGTCGCAGGTTCGAATCCTGTCTCCCCGACCACTTCGGTGGTCACCAAGAAGCCTGGAAGACATCACTGTCCTCCGGGTTTTTTTTGTATCAGGCACCTGGCCTCCCGCATGACGGGACCTTGCCGGAGCCCGCACGTACAATGGCCGCGCTGCCGGCCCGCCAGCAGCCCCTCCCCCACCTGCCGCTTCGGCGTAGACCGATGCCGGCGCTGCATGCCATTGCCCCGGCGTGCGACACCTGCAAGGACCACCGATGAGTTCCTCCACTTCCGATTCGCCGTCGCTGCTGCACGGTCGCGTCCTCGCATTCGCCGCGATCCTGCTGGCAGCGGTCAACCTGCGCACCGCGGTCACCTCGATCACCCCGCTGCTGGACGTGCTCGGCCAGCAGTTCGGTTTCGGTACCACCATGACCGGCGTGCTGGGCATGCTGCCGACCGCCTCGTTCGCGCTGTTCGGCGTGGCCACGCCGGCGCTGGCGCGGCGCCTCGGGCTGGAGCGCACCACGCTGCTGGCGATGGTGATGGCGATGGCCGGCCTGCTGCTGCGCTCCAGTGCCGGCAACGTCGGCACGCTGCTGCTCGGTTCGGTGCTGGCACTGGCCGGCATGGGCATCGGCAACGTGGTGGTGCCGCCGCTGGTGAAGCGCTACTTCGCCAACAAGGTCGGCACCATGAGCACGCTCTACATCAGCGTGCTGCAGCTGGGCACCATGCTGCCCGCATTGTTCGCGGTGCCGATGGCCAACGCCGCTGGCTGGCGCGTGTCGCTGGGCATGTGGGCACTGCTGGCACTGGCCGCAGCATTGCCGTGGCTGGTTCTGGCCAGGCGCGCACCGAAGCCGCAGGCAGATGCCACCGACCCGGCCGCACAGCCGCATGGGAAAGTCTGGCGCACCTCACTGGGCTGGAGCATGACGCTGATGTTCGGCATGACTTCGCTGATGACCTATTCGATGTTCACCTGGCTGCCACGCATCGTGGTCGAGGCCGGCGGCACACCGGCCTTCGGTGGCGTGATGGTGGCGGTGTTCTCGGCGCTGGGGCTGCTGCCGTCGCTGGTCATTCCATCCATGGCAGTTCGCATGCAGAACCCGTTCCCGCTGGTGCTGATCGGCTTCTTCTCGTTCGTGATCGCCTTCACCGGCCTGCTGCTGGCACCGATGACGGCCCCCCTGCTATGGGCGTGCCTGCTCGGCGTCGGTCCATCCACCTTCCCGCTGGCGCTGACCCTGATCAACCTGCGCACGCGCACCCCCACCGGCTCGGCGGCACTGTCCGGCTTCATGCAGGGCGTGGGTTACAGCTTCAGCTGTCTGGGGCCGTTCCTGGTCGGCTGGCTGCATACGGTCAGCAACGGCTGGACGCTCCCGTTCAGCTTCCTGTTCGGCTGCGCCACCCTGATGCTGTGCGCCTCCTGGGTGGCCTGCAAGCCGCGCAAGCTGGAAGACCTCTGGTAAGCCGCGCAGGGCCTCGCAACCGGCCCTACCTACCGCTCGTCAGCCCGTCTGCGCATTTTGACACCGGGCTGACAATTCCGGGCGGATAGTGCCCACGAATGCCCATCCTTGCCGCGTGCCGGCATCGGGCATGGGGGCGGCAGCGCCGCCCAGGCCGCCATTCGGTGTGCGGGGGACTCTCGTTTCAGACAAGACATTGCAGGTCGCTGTCCGGGTTTGTATCCGTCCTTGCTGGACGGGAATGCACGAAGGGAGTGACGCGGGCCACGGCCACGCCAAAAGCTGGCATGTGATGTGCGTCACATTTCTCAGGTTGTCTGGTTCGGAAGCCAAGGGGGTCCCCAATGGTTGTCCACCGCCGGCTGGCGCTCTGCGTCGGCCTTGCCTGTACCGCCCTGGCCTGGGCCAGCAGCGCTGCCTCGCCTGACCGCGAGGCGGCCCTGGCCGAGATCGGCCGCTACCGCGACCAGGCCCGCTGGCTGGATGCCCTCGGCGCGATCGAGCGCGCCAGCCAAGAGCAACCCAACGACGACCTGCTGTTCAAGCTGCGCGTACTGACCCTGGGCGACATCGGCAACGCCTGGCGCGCCTGGGAGCTGTACCAGCAGCGCCCGCAGCTGTTCGACGCTGCACAGAAGCAACGCATCGAAGGCGACTACCTGGCCAAGCTGGTGGTCTGGAGCCTGGCCTACAGCAGCAGCGAAGACAGCCGCCTGGAAGAAGCCGAATCGACCCTGGCGCGCATGCAGCGCTACCTGGGCAGCGAAGGCACCCCGCCCGCGCAGGCGCCGCTTCGCGTCCGCATGGACCGGCTGATCCTGCTCAACCGGCTGGGCCGCCATGCGCAGGTGCGCGAGGAAGCCCGCGCACTGCAGGCCGAAGGCCATGCCCTGCCCGACTATGTGCTGCCTGCGGTCGGCGATTCGCTGATGGGCACCCTGCATCCGGAAGAAGCCATACCGGTGCTGCAGGCGGCAGTGGCCGGCGACCCGACACGCGATGCCTCGCATTCGGAACTGGCCTATGCCTACCTGGAGAGCGAGCAGCAGGAAAAGGCGATCGACCTGCTGCAGGCCTGGCGTGACAAGGAGCCGGCGTGGCGCTGGAGCAACGGCAAGTCACCGTACGCGAACTGGTCACGTTACGAGGCCGACCTGAATCTGGCGATGGTACGCGCCTATAGCGGCGACCTGCGCACCGCACAGCACGACCTGGAATCGATGGTCGACATCGCACCGGGCAACGGCGGCCTGCAGAGCGCGCTGGGCAGCGTGTACATGATGCGCGGATGGCCACGCATGGCACTGCAGCGCCAGCAGATGGCACATGCGCTGGACCCTCGCGACATCGAGCCGCGGCTGGGCATGGAGGAGGCCTACGTCGCCCTGCAGCGCGATGACCTGGCAAGGCCACTGCACGACGATCTTGTCGCACGCTACCCGACCCAACCCGCCGTCGAACGCATGGACCAGGCCTGGCGCGCGCATCGCGGTTGGCAGCTGAAGGCATGGACCGACATTGGTCGCAGCTCCGGCGGTGGCGGCACCTCGCCGCTGGGCAACAACGACCGTCACTACGGCATGGAAGTGCAGACACCGGTGCTCGACGACCGCTGGCGGTTGTTCGCCTTCGCCGACAGGCGCTCGGTCGACTTCCAGGACCAGCGCATCGACCCGCTGTGGCTGGGCGCGGGCGTACGCTACCGCTTTGGCCAGCTGGATGCGGAAGCGGCGGTACTGCGCGCCAACGACCACATTGGCGATACCGGCCTGCGCATCGGCGTGGGTTGGCAGTTCAACGATTACTGGCATGCCGGGCTGGTGGCCGCACGCAATGACCCGGAAGCCTCGATGCAGGCGCGCGTGGCGGGCATCAGCGCTGACAGCGTGAGCGCGCAGGTCGACTACCGGCGCAGCGAGCTGACCCACTGGATGTTCGGCGCCAGCCGCTTCCGCTACGACGACGGCAACCACCGCGAGCTGTTCAGCACCAGCCTCGAACAGCGCCTGCTGACCCGCCCGCGCTGGTTGATCGACGGCCTGGCCAGTGCCTACACCAGCCGGGGCAGCCGCGACGACGCGCCCTACTTCAACCCGAAGCGCGACCGCATGGTCGAGATCGGGCTGCGCATCGACCAGCAGCTGTGGCGGCACTACGAGCGCCACTTCCGGCACCGCCTGACGGTCTCGCTCGGTGACTACTGGCAGGACGGCTTCGGCAGCGCTCTGGTCCCTTCGGTGTCCTACATGCACGAATGGCAGCTGGGCCAGGGCCGCGTGTTCGAGTACGGCGTGCGCTGGTCGCGGCCGGTCTACGACGGCCACCGCGAGCGTCATATCGGCTTCGAAGCCGCACTGCGCTGGGGAGAGTGACATGGCCCGCATCCTGCGACTGATCGTGCTCCTGCTGCTGGCCGCCACGCCGCCGGCGTTCGCGCAGCAGGCCCTGCATCTCGATGCCACTGACAACGGCCTGCTGATCCTCAGCTACCACGACATCCGCGACCGGGTCGCGGCCAAGGGCGACGCCGATACCTACGCGGTGAGCACGCAGAACTTCGCCGCGCACCTGGATTGGCTGGGGGCACACGGCTACCACCCGGTGTCGCTGTCGCAGGTGATCGACGCCTCCCAGGGACGCGCCACGCTGCCACCGAAACCGGTACTGCTGACCTTCGATGATGGCCTGCGCAGCGTCTACGACAAGGCGTTCCCGCTGCTGCAGGCGTACCGCTACCCGGCGCTGGTGGCAGTGATCACCGATTACGTGGACATGGCGCCCGGGCGCACGATCGACTATGGCTACCGGCCGTTCGGCCACGATGACTTCGTTACCTGGGCGCAGCTGAAGCAGATGCACGACAGCGGCCTGATCGAAGTGGCCAGCCATACCGACGACCTGCACCACGGAGTGCTTGCCAATCCGCAGGGCAATTCGACGCCAGCGGTGGTCACCCGCATCTACCGGCCGGCCACGCGCAGCTATGAGAGCGAGGCGCAGTACGAGCAGCGCCTGCGCGCCGATCTCGGCCGCAGCGTGCAGCGCATCCAGCAGCACCTGGGCGTGCGCCCGCGCGCCATCGTCTGGCCGTACGCCGCCTACAACCAGTTGAGCAACGACATCGCCGAACAGCTGGGCATGCCGGTGTCCTTCGATCTGGAAGGCCGCAGCACGCCAGTGGCCAGCGACCTGCATGGGCTGGCGCGCTTCCTGGTCAGCGACAACCCGACCGTGGAGGGCCTGGCCTACGAGCTGCGGCGCGACGTTGCGCTCGACGGCATCCGCGCGTTGCAGGTCGACCTGGATGATGTGTACGACCCGGACCCGGCGCAGCAGGGGCGCAACCTCGATGCGCTGATCGAGCGGGTCAAGCGCATTTCGCCCACCCACGTCTACCTGCAGGCGTTCGCCGATCCGGACGGCAACAACACCGCCGATGCACTGTACTTCCCCAACCGGCACATGCCGATGCGCGCGGACCTGTTCAGCCGGGTCGCCTGGCAGCTGAAGTCGCGCGCGGGGGTGAAGGTTTACGCATGGCTGCCGGTGCTCGGCTTCGAGCTGCCCGACCCCGTGCAGCGCAAGGCACTGGCGATCGACAACGGCGATGCCGACGGCATGTACCGGCTGGACTTCACCAATCCGAAGGCACGCCAGATCATGCTCGACATCTACGAGGATCTGGCCGTCAACTCGTATTTCGAAGGCCTGCTCTTCCATGATGATGGCTACCTGCGCGACACAGAACTGCCCACGCTGGCGGCCGGCGACGATGGCAGCGCTCGCACCCGGGCGCTGATCGACTTCACCCTGGCCCTGCGCGACAGTGCGCAGCGTTGGCGGCCGAAGCTGGCCACAGTGCGCAACCTGTACGCGGAGCCGGTGCTGCGTCCGCAGAGCGAGGCCTGGTTCGCGCAGCGCCTGGACCTGTTCAACAAGGCCTACGACCAGACCGCACTGATGGCGATGCCGTGGATGGAAGGCAGCAGGCATCCGGAACGCTGGCTCGACCAGCTGCTGGCCGCGGTGCGTGCGCACGATCCCCAGTTGCAGCACACCCTGTTCGAACTGCAGACCGTCGATTGGCGCAGCGGGCAACCGATTCCCGCCGAGCGGCTGCGCGCGCAGATCCGCCAGCTGCAGGCGCACGGCGTGCACCACTTCGCCTGGTACCCGGATGACTTCATCGCCGGCCAGCCTTCCACCCATGATGCCCGCGCGGCGATGTCCGCCGGCAACTTCCCGTACCCGGAGAAGTGACATGGACATGCACCCGCTGCTGCAGGTCCTGTTCCAGTTCGCCTTCTACTACCCGATGGTGATGGCGTTCTTCTGGATGTCGGGCGGCCTGTATTACTACTTCCGGCGCGAACGCCATTCGCGCCCACGCAACGACCCGCCGCTGATGGTCGATCCACCGTTCGCGAGCCTGTTGATTCCCTGCCACAACGAGTCCCCGAACCTCGACGACACACTCGGCGCGGCGCTGGCACAGCGCTATCCGGCCGACTACGAGGTGATCGCCATCGACGATGGCAGCAGTGATGACACCGGCGCCCGGCTCGACGTGCTGGCGGCGAAGCATCCGCGGCTGCGCGTGCTGCACCTGGACCGCAACCTCGGCAAGGCCAACGCGCTGCGCATGGGTGCGCTGGCGGCCCGCTCGGAGTACCTGGTGTGCATCGATGGCGATGCCATGCTGGAGGAACACGCCCTGCACTGGATGGTCTGGCACCTGGTCAGCGGCAACCGCGTCGGTGCGGTCACCGGCAACCCGCGCATCCGCAACCGTTCCACCCTGCTTGGACGCCTGCAGGTGGCCGAATTCTCCTCGATCATCGGCATGATCAAGCGCGCGCAGCGCGTGTACGGGCGCATCTTCACCATCTCCGGAGTGATCGCAGGCTTTCGCCGCACCGCCCTGCACCAGGTCGGCTGGTGGTCGGACGACATGGTGACCGAGGACATCGACATCAGCTGGCGCCTGCAGCGTGCGCATTGGGACATCCGCTACGAACCCAACGCGCTGTGCTTCATCCTGATGCCGGAAACGCTGAAGGGTCTGTGGCGGCAACGGCTGCGCTGGGCGCAGGGTGGCGTGGAAGTGATGCTGCGGCATGCGCGTTCACTGCTGCACTGGAAGGAACGGCGCATGTGGGGCGTACTGCTGGAGTACGTGCTGAGCGTGATCTGGGCCTACACCATGTTGTTCATCGTGGTGCTGTGGGTGCTGGGCAAGCTCATCGACGTACCGCCGCAGCTGTACATCGCCAGCCTGCTGCCGCAATGGCATGGCGTGATCCTGGCCCTGGTCTGCCTGATGCAGTTCGCCAGCAGCCTGATCATCGACCGTCGTTACGAAACACAGATTGGACGCAACTACTTCTGGGTCATCTGGTACCCGATGGCGTACTGGCTGATCAGTCTTTCCACCACCCTGGTGGCGTTGCCGAAGACCCTGCTGCGCCGTCGCAGCAAGCGCGCCACCTGGACCAGTCCCGATCGGGGGATCCGATGAACGCACAACGCCCGTCCAACCGCTTCGACTCGCGGATGATTCGCAAGCCGCATCGCCAACCACGCTTCCAGCGCACCGCCTGGGGGTTCGTCACCCTCGCGTTCTGGGGGTTCTACTTCTACCTGTGGGCACCGTTGGTGACCCTGTTCTCGTGGCTGATCGGCGGCCAGCTGGCCTGGCAGCAGCTGTACGAACGGCAAAGCCAGTTCGACCCCTATGTGCTGGTGGCACTGCCGCTGATGCTGCTGTGTGCCAGCGTGCTGCTGATCGGCTGGGCCGAGTACAACCGCGCGCGCTTCCGTGGCCACGAGCGACGCCTGCCGCGACCGCTGGCCAGCCTCAATGAAGTCGCGGCCGATCTGGGTGCCAGCACCGGCCTTGCCGAGCGCCTGCTGGGCTGCAAGGCCGCCACGCTGCACATGGACGATCACGCGCGGCCGATCGGTATCCGCCGCGAGGTGGTGTGACGCCCCGGTAGTCGCCGACCCGGGTCGGCGCTTGCTTGGGTAGCTGCCGACCCTGGTCGGCGCTTGGGCCTGGTGGGCGCCGACCTTGGTCGGCACCGGGGTCTACCGCGAAGGGCATCCGCGCATCGCGTGGATCTACTTGCGCGTCTGCCCTTCACCGCGCACGACGAATCGTTCGACGGTGAGTGCTTCCAGGCCCATTGGGCCGTACGCATGCAGGCGCGTGGTGGAAATGCCGATCTCGCTGCCCAGGCCCAGCTGTCCACCGTCGGAGAAGCGCGACGAGGCATTGACCATCACCACCGCCGAGCGCAGTGCGTTGACGAAGCGCTCGGCATGGCCGGCGTCTTCGGTGACGATCACTTCGGTATGGTCGGAGGTATAGGCACGGATATGCGCGATGGCCGCATCGAGGTCGTCGACCACCCGCACGGCCAGCACCAGGTCGAGGAACTCGGCAGCGTAGTCGTCTTCGCTGGCGGCGGTGCTGCCCGGCAGCAGCGGCTGCGCGTTCGTGTCGGCGCGCAGCTCCACGCCACGCTCACCGAGCGCCTGCGCCACGCGCGGCAGGAAGGCTTCGGCCACATCACGATGCACCAGCAGGGTTTCCAGCGAGTTGCAGGCCGACGGACGGCTGCACTTGCCGTCCACCAGAAGGTCGATGGCTTTGCCGAGGTCGGCGCTGGCGTCCACGAACAGGTGGCAGACACCCTTGTAGTGCTTGATCACCGGCACCCGCGCATGCTCGGAAACGAAGCGGATCAGGCCTTCGCCGCCGCGCGGAATCGCCAGATCGATCAGTTCATGCAGCTGCAGCAGCTCCAGCATTGCTTCGCGGCGCAGGTCGGTCAGCACGGTCACTGCCGCCGCCGGTACGCCATTGGCCTGCAGGGCGACGGCCAGCGCCTGGGCGATGGCGGTGTTGGAGTGGACCGCTTCGGAACCACCGCGCAGGATCACGCCATTGCCGGCCTTCAGGCACAGCGCAGCCGCTTCGGCGGTCACGTTCGGGCGCGCCTCGTAGATCATCGCGATCACGCCCAGCGGCACGCGCACCTTCTGCACGCGGATGCCGTTTGGACGCACATCGTCGCGGGTGATCTGGCCGACGGGATCGGGCAGCGCGGCGACCTCACGCACGGCTTCGGCCATCGCGAACAGGCGTGCCGGGTCCAGCGCCAGGCGGTCGAGCATGGCACTGCCAATGCCTTTCTCGCGCGCAGCGGCAAGGTCGCGCGCATTACCGGCCAGGATCAGCCCGGCATTCACTTCCAGTGCCTGGGCCATTGCCAGCAGCAGCGTGCGGCGCGCCGCATTGTCGAGGCCGGCAACGATCTGGGCCGCGTCACGGCAGGCACGCGCCTGCGCTTCGATTTCGCTCATCGGGGAGTCCTTCAAACCGGTCATGGCAGCACCAGATCGTCGCGATGGACGACACTGCCACCGTAGTTGTAGCCCAGCACGGCCTCGATGTCGCGCGAATGGCGGCCGGCGATCCGGCGCACATCATCGGCCGCGTACTGGCTGACGCCGCGCGCCACGCAGACGCGGCCCTGTGGCGCGTTCCAGCACACCTGCACCATGTCGCCACGGCGGAACATGCCCTCCGCGCCGGTGATGCCGCCGGGCAGCAGCGAGGCGCCCTTCTCGCGCATCGCCTGCGCCGCGCCGGCATCGATCACGATCGCTCCCTCGACCAGCGGCGCGTGCCGCAGCCAGTGCTTGCGGGCCGCCTCACGGCTGCGCGCGGCGTGGATACGGGTACCGAACAGGCGGTCCTGGGCCAGCGCGCGTACCACGTCACCGCTACGGCCATTGAACAGATAGGTTTCGATGCCGAGACGACCCGCCTTCGCTGCCGCTTCCAGCTTGGTCCGCATGCCGCCGGTACCGGCGCGCGAGCCGGCGCCGCCGGCCATCGCCAGCACCTCGTCACTCAGTTCCGGCACGTCGTGCAGCGGCCGCGCGTCGGCCACGGTGCGCGGGTCGGCGCTGTACAGGCCATCGATATCGGTGGCGATGAACAGCGCATCGGCATCGACCAGCGCCGCCACCGTCGCCGCCAGGTTGTCGTTGTCGCCAAGCTTGAGCTCGTCCACCGACACGGTGTCGTTCTCGTTGACCACCGGCAACGCGCCCAGCCGCAGCAGTTCGTTGAGCGTGGCGCGGGCGTTGAGGTAGCGGCGGCGGTTGCGCAGGTCGTCATGGGTCAGCAGCACCTGCGCCACCGGGCGCTCGAAGAAGCGCTGCCAGAGCCCGATCAGCTGGGCCTGGCCGAGCGCAGCCAGCGCCTGCCGCGCCGCCATCGCCGCGCCAGGTTCATCGGCCCGCGGCAGGATCGCGCGCCCGGCAGCGACCGCGCCGGAAGACACGATCACCACCTCGCGCCCGGCCAGGACATTGGCCGAGACGAACTGCGCCAGGCCCAGCGCGTGGCGTGGTGACAGGCCGCCGCCATCGGCTGCCAGCAGGCTGCTGCCGACCTTCAGCACCGCACGCCGCCATGGCGGCAGCGCTTGTTCGGGGAACGGCGAGGCGACGTTGGCAGCGTGCGGGATCATCGGTCAGTGTCTCAGCGGGTGTTCCATTCGTGCACGGTCAGCTCGGAGGCCTGCATCGTCACCAGCGGATCGGTGGCGACGATGGCCTGCGCCTGCGCCAGGCTGTCCACGTTGCACAGCACATAGGCGCCACCACTGCCGTCGGCGAAACCACCAGTCAGCTGCAGCTTGCCCTGCGCCTGCAACGCATCGAGGAAATCGCGGTGCGGCTGCACCGCTGCATCGTTGAAGTCCGGCCGGCGCATCGCCATCACCAGGTAGACAGTGCCCGCCATCAGGACAGCGCCTGCCAGCGCGCGCGCAGTTCGTCCAGGCGCAGGTCGGCGGCCGAACCCGGCGACACGCGCGCGGCGAGGCTGCCTTCCGGGGTACGCCCCTGCCCTGCACTGTCGGCACCGGCCGCAGCGGCCTTGTAAGCCTCACGGAACGGCACGCCGGCCACGGCCGCTTCCACCGCCACGTCGGTGGCATACATGCCCGAATCGATGGCCGAACGCAGCTTGTCGTCACGCCATTCCAGGTTGGCCAGCAGCGCCGGCAGCAGCTCCAGCGCGGCCAGGCCACGGCCGAAGCCGTGGAAGATGGCACCCTTGGACGACTGCAGGTCGCGGTGGTAGCCCGACGGCAGCGACAGCAGCTGCTCGATCTCGGTGCGCGCTGCGGCGACGCTGGCGTGGGTCGCACGCATCAGCTCGATCACGTCCGGGTTGCGCTTGTTGGGCATGATCGAACTGCCGGTGGTGTACTGCGCCGGCAGCGCGACGAAGCCGAACTCGGCGCTGGTGAACAGCGACAGGTCCCAGGCGATGCGGCGCAGGTCCAGCGTGGCACCACCGAGCGCTTCCAGCGCGGCCAGCTCGAACTTGCCGCGCGACAGCTGTGCGTAGATCGGCGAGATCTGCATGCGCGCGAAACCGAGCGCGGCCGTGGTGTGTTCGCGGTCCAGCGGCAGGTTCACGCCGTAGCCGGCAGCCGTGCCGAGCGGATTGGCATCGACCAGCGCATGGGTGTCACGCGCGCGGATGGCATTGTCGATGAAGGCCTCGGCCCAGCCCGCCCACCACATGCCGGCCGAGGACACTACGGCGCGCTGGATGTGGGTGTAGCCGGGAATCGGCAGGTCCTTCTCGGCCTGTGCGCGGTCCAGCGCGACCTTGGCCACTTCGGCGCTGAGCTGTGCCACGCGCTGCAGCTTCTCCTTCAGCCACAGGCGGGTGGCGACCAGGATCTGGTCGTTGCGGCTGCGGCCGGTGTGGATCTTGCGGCCGGCATCGCCGAGGCGTTCGGTCAGGCGCGCTTCGATCGCCGAGTGGCCATCCTCATACTGGGTATCGAGCACGAAGCGGCCTTCGCGGAAGTCCTGCGCCAGCACCTCCAGTTCGCGCAGCAGGCCGTCCAGCTCGTCGGCACTGAGGATGCCGATGTGCTGCAGGCCTTGTGCATGTGCGGCGCTGGCGGCGATGTCATGCAGGAAGAACTCGCGGTCGAGGATCACGTCGTCGCCGGCGAGGAAGGTCTGGATCTGGGCGTCGACAGCGACGCCGGGCTTCTGCCAAAGAAGGTCTGCCATGGGGGCTCCGGAAGGCGTGTTCAGTGCGGGATGGACATCAGTTCATCGATGCCCAGCGCGAGGTTGAGGTTCTGCATGGCCTGGGTGGCCGCGCCCTTGAGCAGGTTGTCCAGGGTCGCCACCACGACGACCCGCTTGCCGCCCGGCGCGAGCGTGAAGCCACCGACCTGGGCACCGTGTCGGCCGGCGATGCGACTGACCCACGGCGCGTCATCCACCACGTCGATCAGGGGTTCGCCGGCATAGGCCTGCTGGAAGCGCTCGACGATCTGTTCGCGGGTCTGCACCCGGTTCAGCCACAGATTGGCGGTGAGCGTGATGCCACGGAAATGCGGCGCGACGTGCGGCATGAACTCGACCGCCACGCCCAGCTGCACGGACACTTCGCGCTCGTGCACGTGGTTGGTCAGCGCATACGGCATCAGGTTGTCGGCCAGCAGTTCAACGTTGTTCTTGTCCGACGGCGTGGTACCGGCACCGGAGTAGCCGGAGACACCGAAGCACTGCGGCGGACCGGCCAGCAGGTCCAGCAGCGGATGCACCGCCAGCTGCATTGCCGTGGCATAGCAGCCCGGGTTGCTGATGTGCTTCTGGCCGTTGTAGCGGCCGCGGGTCAGCTCCGGCAGGCCGTAGTACCAGCCGTTGTCGAAGCGATAGTCGGCCGAGAGATCGACGATGACGGTGTCCGGCTTCGCCGCTTCCAGCGCAGCCACGAACGGTGCGGCCAGGCCATTGGGCAGGGCCAGGATCACTGCGTCCACACCCTTGGCCGCCACCGCGTCGGCGTCCAGGTTCTCGTACTGCAGATCGCCCTGGAATTCCGGGTGATGGTCGGACAGGCGCTGCCCGGCGCGCTCGCGCGAGGAGACGAAAGCCAGTTCCAGCCGCGGATGGGCGGCCACCAGCTTGATCAGCTCGGCACCGGTATGGCCGCGGGCACCGACGATGCCAAGGGTAAAGGTCGAATCGTTCATGCGTGGCTGTCCAGGCGGTACTGCAGGTGGCGCTTCACGCCCTGCCATTCCGCATCGATGATGGAGAAGATGACGGTGTCGCGCGGCGTGCCGTCGGCATGCCGCTTGTGATTGCGCAGCACGCCGTCCTGCTTGGCGCCGAGGCGGGCGATGGCAGTGCGCGAGGTGGCGTTGAACCAGCTGGTTTCCAGCACCACGCTGATGCAGCCCAGCGTTTCGAAGGCGTGCTGCAGCAGCAACAGCTTGGCTTCGGTGTTGGCGCCGGTACGCTGCACGCGCGGCGCATACCAGGTGTAGCCGAGGCTGAGTTTCGGCACACCGGCATCCATGTCATAGAAACGGGTACTGCCGACGATTCCGCCAGCCGCATCACGGATCACGAACGGCAGCACCTTGCCTTCGCTCTGCGCCTGCAGCGCGGCCCGCACATAGGTCTCGGCCTGTTCCGGCGACGGCACCTGGGTGTACCAGAGCTGGTCCAGGCCGCTGCCTTCAAGCGCATCGCGCAGGCCGGGCACGTGTTCCATCTGCAGCGGCTGCAGGGTTACGTGCTGGCCGCGCAGGGTAGGAACCGTGTTCCAGGCATCGAGGTTGCTCATTGCTCAGCCCTGCAGGCTCGGGGTGCGCTGCGCGCAATGATCGACATAGGTCTTGATCCGGTCGATGCCATCGGCACCGAACCAGAATACCTTCCAGTGGTCCTGCTTGTAGCAGCCGTCGGATTCGGCGTAGTAGAAGTGATTGATCGGGTTGCCATGGCGCGAGCGCCAGAACAGCTGCGGCGTCTCTTCCAGCATCACGTTCCAGACCGCACGGCCCAGGCCCTCGCCCTGCGCGTCGTCGAGCACGGCGAACTTGTCCAGGTACACGCCCTCTGCCTCGTCGGTGAGGATGACCGCGGTGCGGTAGTTCTCGCTGACGTAGGCGCGCAACAGCTTGGTCTTCTCGAAATAGTCCGGCACCAGCGCGCGGCCGAAGCTGGATTCGATCAGGCCCTTCAGGCGCGGCAGGTCCAGTTCGTTCCAGGCGGTGGCGCGCAGCACCTTTTCACCCTTGCGCACCAGCGTGCCCGAACCCTTGTGGGTGAACAGTTCCTTGGCCAGGTCGGCCGGGCGCGTGATCGACACCGACGATTCCAGCGGCAGGCGGTCGAGCAGATCCTTGATCTGTTCGATCTTCACCTTCATGCCGCCGTGGATCCACGGCTGCGCGATCAGGTGGTCGTACTCGGTGGACAGGTTGATCGAATCGATCACGTTGCCCGCCTCGTCCAGCAGGCCGCCCGTGCCGGTCAGGAAGATGATCTTGTACGGCTGCAGTTCCTGTACCAGCTCGTTGGCGGCGAAGTCGGCGTTGACGTTGAGGATCTGGCCGCCGGCGGTCTCGCCCAGGCTGGTAATGACCGGGATCGAGCCGGCGCG
The DNA here is from genome assembly GCF_059368315.1 of Stenotrophomonas sp. YJH_SMC_119. Taxonomy (NCBI): domain Bacteria; kingdom Pseudomonadati; phylum Pseudomonadota; class Gammaproteobacteria; order Lysobacterales; family Lysobacteraceae; genus Stenotrophomonas; species Stenotrophomonas sp. YJH_SMC_119. The sequence continues at coordinate 334,888 of NZ_JCAFRP010000002.1, forward strand.
CAGGCTGGCCTCGATCGGTGCCAGGTTGACCTTCTTCACTTCGCCGACCAGGCCGTAGGTATCCACATCCAGGTACTCGGCTTCGAACACGCCGCCGGTGATCGAGGTGGCGCGCGCGCCGTTCTGCTGCAGCGCCTCGACCAGCCGCAGGTTGGACTGCTGGAACACCCGGCGCACGATCGCCAGCGCTTCCGGCGAGGTCACGCGCAGGCCGTTCACGGTCTGCTTCTCGATGCCGGCGGCCGACAGTTCGGCATCCAGCTGCGGGCCGGCGCCGTGCAGCACGATCGGGGTCAGCCCGACTTCCTGCAGGAACGACAGCGAAGAGGTCAGCGCGTCGAGGTCGTCGCGCAGCACCGCGCCGCCGACCTTGACCACGGCGAAGCGCTTGGCATCCAGCTGCGAGAAGCGCTTGAGGTACTGGCTGATCTCCTTCGCGCTGGCCATGCTGGAAAGCAGGCGCACGATGGTCTGGCGGGTCTGGCGATGGGGCTGGAGGGCAGGAGACATTTCGGTTTCGTCGGAAAGGGAAGAATCAGGCGCCGGCGGCGATGATGCGGTGCACGGCTTCGGTGTAGCGCTGCAACTGCTCCAGCGTCACGAACTCATCGGCGGTGTGGGCCTGGGCGATGTCACCCGGGCCGAACACCAGCGTGGTGTAACCACCGGCCGAGAACAGCGAGGCCTCGGTCCAGAAGTCCACCGCGTTGCCGATCGGCAGTTCCAGCGCATCGGCCACGTCACGTGCCAGCAGGCGGCGGTTCTCGGCTTCGGCGATGTCGCCGGCCGGCAGGCTGGGGCCACGGAAGGTTTCGGTGAATACCGCCGCTTCCGGCTCGGCGAAACCGGCGAAGGTGGCCAGCAACGCGTCGATGTTCATCGACGGCAGCGGACGGAAGCCGAAGCGCACTTCGGCAGCGGGCGCGATCATGTTGGCCTTGATCCCGCCTTCGACGCGGCCGATGTTGAAGCGCAGGCCCGTCAGCCCACCGAAGCGCGCCGATGCCAGCGATTCCACATGGTCCAGCGCGCGGTTGCCCCAGCGCATCGCCTGGTGCAGCGCGCTGGCAGCCGCATCCTGCTTGCCCGAGGCGTGCCCTGCACGACCGGTGAACTGCATCAGCACCGAGCTGATGCCGCGATGCGCCAGCACCGCTTCGCTCATGGTCGGCTCGGCCACCAGCACCGCTTCGTACGGCAGGCCACGGGCCAGGAACGCGGCGATGCAGCGCGGATCGTTGGCTTCTTCATCGCTGGAGAACAGGAACGCGGCATCACCATCGCTGGCATTGGCCGCAGCCACCAGTGCAGCGGCCGCGCCCTTGATGTCACACACGCCCAGGCCGACCACGCGGTCGTCCAGGCGCCGCATCACATGCGGGTCGGCACTCCAGTGCGGCGAGTCCGGCACCGTATCCAGGTGCACGTTGAACAGGTACTTCGGCGTACCACGCACGGCGTATAGGCTGACCGCGCCCGCGCCATGGTCGATCACCTCGACGTTGAAGCCGGGCAGGTTCGCGCGCAGGTAATCGAAGATGCCACCGGTGGTGATCGCACGCGGCGGGTTGCGGGTGTCGAAAGACACCAGGGCCTGCAGGTGATCGAGCGTCTGTTCAAGCATGTGTCTGAATATCCGTAGGGTTCGAAATCGGTAGTGCCGGCCGCTGGCCGGCTCCGCAATGATCCAGCCGTGCCACGAGCCGGCCAGCGGCCGGCACTACCCTCCATCGACGTTGCGAGGCGCCGGCCAGCGGCCGGCACCCCGTCACAGGTCAACCACGATTGACCTGCGCATAGACAGTGGAGCTCATCCCGAACAGCTTGATGAAGCCTTCGGCCTCTTCCACGCCCCAGTCGGCCGACTGCGCGTAGGTGGCGCCCTTGGTGTTGAGCAGGTGCGGCGACTTCACCGCCACTGCATCGACGCGGCCACCGCGGGTTTCCAGCACCACTTCGCCGTTGACCTTGGCCTGCGAGGACTTCAGGAAGGCTTCGATGTCGGTCTTCAGCGGGTCGTGGTAGAAGCCTTCGTACACCAGCTCCACCCACTTGCGCGCCACGTCCGGCTTGAAGCGGTTCTGCTGCTTGGTCAGCACCGCATCTTCCAGCGCGCGGTGTGCGGCCAGCAGCGAGACCAGGCCCGGGGCCTCGAACACGATGCGGCCCTTCAGGCCGATCACGGTGTCGCCGGTGTACACGCCGCGACCGACGCCGTACGGGGCGAACAGCTTGTTGAGCTGGGCCAGGATCTGGTCGCCCGGCAGCGCCTTGCCGTTCAGTTCAACGGCTTCGCCTTCAACGAACTTCAGGGTGACGGTCAGCGCCTGCTCCGGCCACTCGCTGCGCGGTGCGCACCAGCCACGAGCGCCCTCGCCCGGGGCTTCCCAACGGTCGATCTCGCCGCCGGACATGGTCAGGCCCAGCAGGTTCTCGTTGATGGTGTAGGCCTGCTGCTTGGCGCGCACGCCGAAGCCGCGCTCTTCCAGGTACTTCTGCTCGTAGGCGCGGGTCTGGGTGTGTTCCTTCTGGATCTCGCGGATCGGCGCGATGATCTGGTAGTCACCCAGCGCCTTCACGGCCAGGTCGAAGCGGACCTGGTCGTTGCCCATGCCGGTGCAGCCGTGGGCGATGATGTTGGTGCCCAGTTCGGCGGCACGCTTCAGCGCGGCATCGACGATCAGGTAGCGGTCCGAGACCAGCAGCGGGTACTGGCCCTGGTAGCCTTCGCCGGCCCACACGAACGGCTTGACGAAGCCTTCCCAGATGGCCGGGCCACCGTTGACGGTGACGTGGCTGGTCACGCCCAGTTCGGCGGCGCGCTTTTCGATGAAATCGCGCTCTTCATCATCCACGCCGCCGGTGTCGGCGAACACGGTGTGCACGTTGTAGCCGCGCTCCTGCAGGTACGGCACGCAGAAGCTGGTATCCAGGCCGCCGGAGAAGGCGAGAACGACGTCTTTGTTGCTCATGGGAGTCAGGTCCACTTGGGGGATGGGAATTCGGTAGAGCCGACCGTTGGTCGGCTGGAATGTTGGATGCGCCGCTGCGGGAGCAGCCGACCAACGGTCGGCGCTACCCCTTGTTCGATCTAGCGCCCGGCAACCGCCGCCATGATCGCCTTCTGTACGTGCAGGCGGTTCTCGGCTTCGTTGATGGCGATGCACTGCGGCGAATCCATCACCGCGTCGGTGGCCTTCACGTTCCGGCGCAGCGGCAGGCAGTGGCTGAACACACCGTTGTTGGTCAGTGCCATCTTCCGCTCGTCCACGATGAAGTGCTTGAACTGGTCGCGGATCGGCTTCTCCGGCTCCCAGTTGCCGAAGAACGGCAGCGCGCCCCAGCTCTTGGCGTAGACCACGTCGGCGCCGGCGTAGGCGCTGTCGATGTCATGGCTGATCTTCAGCGAACCGCCGCTCTCGGCCACGTTCTGCTCGGCCCAGCCCATGTAGCGATCGTCGAGGATGTAGTCGGCGGTCGGGCACAGCAGGGTCACGTCCATGCCCATGCGGGTGGCGATGGTCAGTGCCGAGTTGGCCACGGCGGTGTTCAGCGGCTTGGGGTGGTAGGTCCAGGTCAGCACGTACTTCTTGCCACGCAGGTCCTGGGTGCCGAAGTGCTCCTGCAGGGCCATGACGTGGGCCAGTTCCTGGCACGGGTGGGTGATGGTCTCCATGTTGATGACCGGCACCGGCGAATACTTGGCGAAGCTGTTGAGGACGATGTCCTGGCGGTCGTAGGCCCAGTCGATGAACTTGGGGAACGCACGCACGGCGATGATGTCGCAGTAACGGCCCAGCACCTTGGCCACTTCCGCAATGTGTTCTTCGGTATCGCCGTCCATCACCGTGCCGAGGTTGAACTCGATCGGCCACGCATCCTTGCCCGGCTGCAGCACCACCGCGTGGGCGCCGAGCTGGAACGCGCCCAGTTCGAAGCTGGTGCGGGTGCGCATGGAGGGGTTGAAGAACACCAGCGCGATCGACTTGCCCTTGAGCTGGTCGCCGAGCTTGTTGCGCTTGAACAGCGCGGCCTGGGTCAGCAGCGCGTCAAGATCACTGCGGCTCCAGTCCTGGGTGTTCAGGAAGTGCTTGGGGGACATCATCTTTCCTTGCGTGGCGGCGCCGGGTTCGACGCGGTGGAAGGGAAAAGCAGGAAGCAAAGGTGGATCGAAAAGGTTGCAGTTGCAGCTTTCAGCACATGCATTTTTGAAGCGCGGAAACGAAAAAACCCAGCCGGCGGGCTGGGTTTTTTTCGGACGAACAGCAGAAAGCTCCGGTTACCCAGCGAGGATGTGGGGTTCCGGTCGACGCGCACGCGAGGTCATGCCCGACGCCTGTCGGGCTGCGCTGCTGTCGTGCTGGAAGTCGGTGAGCTTCATGGCCGCCAATCTTTGCATGCGGCCGGGGCCGACGCAAGGGGCCGGGGTCGCAGAATCAGGGATTACCGGCGGCGCCCTGCTCGGGGCCGACCCAGGGGGTGATCGAAACCCGGATCTTCAGCCGGTTGCCGGGGTCTTCCGGCAGGCGCGACCGGTACTTGGTGCCCTTGTAGACGTAATCCACGTCATAGGCGATCGGCCGGCGGAATTCACGCCCGACCGGCACGATGCGGCAGTCGCGGGTCAGCATCGGGCCGTTGTTGGCCGGTGCCGGGGCAGGCGTCTCGGCGGCGGTCTCCTCGGAGACCTCTTCATCGCTGCGCTTGAACATCGAGCGCACCGAGTCCCAGAAGCGGCTGATCCGGCCCTTGTCCTCGACCGGCTCTTCACCGGTGACGTTGACCGGGGCCAGGGTGCGGGTCGAGATCGGCTCGCAATGCTCCTCGGTGCGGGTCGCGCGCAGGGTCTGGAACACCGGCTCGACGTTCAGCACCTGCGCATAGTCGAACTTCACGTTCTCGACGATCACCACCCGGTTGCGCGGCTCGGCCTCCTGCGCCTGGGCCACGGCGGCCGTCGCCGACAGGCAGGCCAGGGTCAGCAACGCGGTGGATTTCAATGGCGACGGGAGCAAGGACACGGCAATAGTGTAGGCAGTGACGAGCGCAAGGGGCTGAACATTACCCGTCCACGCCGCTCCTGCCCACCCCACCTTGGGTGGAGCCGGCGTCCACCGGTGGCAATCGGCGCCCCAAAGCGGGCCGACACGTTCTAAAATCACAGGCTTGTCCCCCAGCCACAGCCCCATGACCCTGCGCCTGCACAACAACCTGACTCGCCAGCTCGAACCGTTCACCCCGCTCGATCCGGCCTGTCCGACCCTGTATGTGTGCGGCCCCACGGTCTACAACTACGTGCACATCGGCAACGCCCGTGGCCCGGTGGTGTTCGGGGTGCTGGCCGATCTGCTGCGGCGGCGTTTCGGTGGCCTGCGCTACGCGCGCAACATCACCGACGTGGACGACAAGATCAACACCGCTGCACGCGAGCAGGGGGTGCCGATCAGCACCATCACCGACAGGTTCGCCGCCGCCTACCGTGAAGACATGGCCGCGCTGGGCGTGGTGCCGCCGGACATCGAGCCGGAAGTGACTGCGCACATGCCGCAGATCATCACCATGATCGAGCAGCTGATCGCCAATGGTCATGCCTATGCCGCCGAAGGCCACGTGCTGTTCGCGGTGGCCAGCTTCGACGGCTACGGCAAGCTCTCGCGACGCGATCCGGAAGAGATGCTGGCCGGCGCCCGCGTCGATGTCGCCCCCTACAAGCGTGATCCGGGCGATTTCGTGCTGTGGAAGCCGTCCAGCGACGACCTGCCCGGCTGGGAATCGCCATGGGGCCGCGGCCGCCCGGGCTGGCACATCGAATGCTCGGCGATGGCGGCCGCCCATCTGGGCGAGACCATCGACATCCATGCCGGCGGTGTCGACCTGCAGTTCCCGCACCACGAGAACGAGATCGCGCAGAGCGAATGCGCGCATGGCGGCAGGATCTTTGCCCGCTACTGGCTGCACAACGGCATGCTCAACTTCGGCGGCGCCAAGATGAGCAAGTCGCTGGGCAACATCGAGCGCGTACACGACCTGGTGCGCCAGCATCCGCCGGAAGCGCTGCGCCTGGCCCTGCTGTCGGCCCATTACCGGCAGCCGCTGGACTGGTCCGATGGCCTGATCGAGCAGTCGGTGCGCACCCTGGACCGCCTGTACGGCACGCTGCGCGAGCTGGCGTCGATCGAAGCCAGCGCGGTGATCCCGGCCAGCGTCGAGGCGACCCTGGATGACGACCTGAACACCCCGCAGGCGCTGGCCGAAGTGGCCCGCATCGCCGCCGATGCACGCCGCGCCACCGACCCGGCCGAACAGGCACGGCTGAAGGGCGAGCTGCTCGGCGCCGGCCTGGCGCTGGGCCTGCTGCAGGCCGATCCGGCGCAGTGGTTCGGTACCGCTGCGGGCGACGGCGGCGACGATGCCCGCATCCAGGGCCTGATCGACGAGCGTGCTGCGGCCAAGAAAGCGCGTGATTTCGCCCGTTCCGATGCCATCCGCGACCAGCTGGCCGCCGAAGGCATCGTGCTGGAAGACACCCCGCAGGGCGTGCGCTGGTCGCGCAAGCGCGGCTGACCTGCCCTGCCCCGTGGCCGGCCCGCCGGCCACGCCCCCACTGTAGAGACTGTTGTGACCGACTCCCCGTTCCCGCTTGAACCTACCGCCGCCGAGGCCCAGACCGCCATCGCCGAGGAATTCGGCTTCTTCGGCGACTGGTCCGAGCGCTACCAGTACCTGATCGACCTCGGCCGCAAGCTGCCCGCCTTCCCGGACGAATGGAAGACCGAAGAGCACCGCCTGCTCGGCTGCCAGTCGATGGTCTGGATCGTGCCGGAAGGCAACGCGCAGTCGCTGCGCTTCCATGCCATCAGTGATTCGGCCATCGTTTCCGGCCTGATCTTCCTGGCCCTGCGCGTGTACTCCGGGCGCTCGGCACAGGAAATCCTGGACACCGAGCCCAGCTACATCCAGGACATCGGCCTGGCCCGTCACCTCTCCCCCACCCGCAGCAACGGCGTGGCGGCGATGCTGGCCTTCATCCGCGAGACCGCGCAGGCCCAGCTGCAGCGCGACCCGTCGTGAGCGAGCCTGCCACAGCCGAAGACACCGCGCTGGGCCTGCTGTCCCGGCCCGGTTTCGCCAAGCTGCTGGCCTACCGCATCTTCGCGATGCTGTCCTACCAGGTGGTGGCGGTCACCGTCGGCTGGCACATCTACGAAGTCACCCGCAATCCGTTCTCGCTGGGCCTGGTCGGCCTAGCCGAGGTGCTGCCGTTCTTCTGCGTGGCACCGTTCGCCGGCTATCTGGTCGACCACCTGCCGCGCCGCCGGCTGGGCATGGTCGCCTGTTCCGGGCTGATCGCCACGGCGCTGGTGCTGACCGGCGTTGCGACGGGTTGGCTGCCGTTCGAGGGCGTGTGGCCCATCTATGCGGCCATCGCCCTGACCGGCATGGTCCGCGCCTTCCTGTCGCCAATCTACAACGCACTGTTCGCCCGCGTGCTGGCCCGCGACCAGTTCGCGCGTGGCGCCGGACTGGGTGCCGTGGTGTTCCAGGCCGGCATGGTGGCCGGCCCGGCGCTGGGCGGAGTGCTGGTCGGCTTCGGCGGCAAGGGCCTGTCCTACGCGGTGGCTACGGCCTTTGCCCTGGTGGCGATGGCCTGCCTGGCCACGCTGAAAGTGGAGGAGCCGGTGCACACCGGTCCGGCCGCGCCGATCTTCAAGAGCATCGCCGAAGGCGCGCGATTCGTGGTCGGCAACCGGATCATGGTCGGCGCGATGGCGCTGGACATGTTCTCGGTGCTGCTGGGCGGCGTGGTGGCGATGCTGCCGGCCTTCCTGCACGAAATCCTGCACCACGGTCCGGAGGGCCTCGGCATCCTGCGCGCGATGCCGGCGCTCGGTTCGGTGTGCGTGGGCCTGTGGCTGGCCCGCCACCCGCTGCACCGCAATGCCGGCCGCGTGTTGCTGTTCGCGGTGGCGGGGTTCGGCCTGTGCGTGATCGGCTTCGGCCTGTCGCAGCACTTCTGGCTGTCGGCGCTGATCCTGCTGTTCTATGGGGCCTTCGATGGCGTTTCGGTGGTGATCCGCTCGACCATCCTGCAGTTGGCCACGCCGGAAGAAATGCGCGGACGGGTGTCGTCGATCAACGGCATCTTCATCAGTTCGTCCAACGAGCTGGGCGCGTTCTATGCCGGCACGATGGCCCGTCTGCTGGGGCTGGTGCCTGCAGTGGTGCTGGGTGGGTTTGCGGTGCTGAGCGTGGCCGGGATCACCGCGTGGAAGAACCCGACGCTGCGGAAGTTGAATCTTCGCGACCTGCAGTGAGCCTGCGAACAGCGGATTCGGCGGCGCCGGGCGTTTGGCTGGCCACGTCACTTTCCCTCGATGAATGGGTTTGTCACTTTCTTTGCGCGCGCAAAGAAAGTAACCAAAGAAACGCGCCGCCATCCGCGAGCCGGTGCTGCGCACCGGTGCCCTGCGCTCCTCGGTGAATCAGGGGACGGCGCCGAACTCGCTGCGCTCAAACAGCGGCGCCTCTTCGCCCCGATTCCCCTGCGGTGCTCGGCTCGCTACAAGGCGGACCCAAGTCAACGGCCACAACTGCCCGTGCCAGCCACGGTCGCTTACCGACGATCCCCCAACAAAAAACCCGGCCGAAGCCGGGTTTTCTGCATGACCATACAACGAGCGGGAATCAGTCGCCCTGCTGCTTCTGCAGGTGCTCCCAACGCTCCTGGGCGTCGATGGTGCGTTCGGCGGTGAGGCGCGCTTCCAGGCGCTCCAGGCCGATTTCCTCGCCGGTGTCGACGCAGTAACCGTAGTCGCCCGCTTCCAGGCGCTTCAGGGTGCTGTCGATCTTGCCGATCAGCTTGCGATAGCGGTCGCGGGTACGCAGTTCCAGCGAGTTCTCGGTCTCGCGGGTCGCACGCTCGGCTTCGTCGCCGATGTCACGCACTTCCTCGCGCAGGTTCTCGATGGTCTGCTTGGACTCTTCCACCAGGTCCGCGCGCCAGTTCTGCAGGCGCTGGCGGAAGTACTCCTGCTGCAGCGGGCTCATGTATTCCTCTTCCGAGGACGGCTTGTAGCCAGCCGGCAGGATCGGGCGGCCGGTGGCCTCGTCGGTCTTGTACTCGACCACCTTGTACTTGCTGCGCGGGGCCGGTGCCGCCGAGCGGGCGGCGACGGCCACGGCAACCTTGCCGACAGGGCGCGACACGGTCTTCGGGGCGGAATCGGATTTCACGGCGGTTTTGGCAGGCGATTTCGAAACGGGCACGGGATTCTTGGATTGCGGGGCCTTCGAGGCGGCAGGAGCGGCGGCCGGGGCCGGCTTGGAGGCCGGTTGGGCTGCTGCCACTGCCACGGTCTTGGCCGGGACAGGCTTGGCCGGAGCCGGCTTGGCAGCAGGCTTCGGTGCGGACTTCACTACTGGGGCCGGGGTCGGCTTTACGGCCGGCGCGGCAACATTCTTGGCAACCTTCTTTACAGCGGCAGGCGTGGCGACCGGCTTGGCCGCAGCGACCTTCTTTGCTGCGGGCTTGACGACCGGCTTGGCTGCAGCCTTCTTCACCACCGCCTTCGGCGCCGGCTTGGTTGCTGCCTTCTTCGCCACTGGCTTGGCGGCAGCCTTCTTCACCGGGGCAGCCTTGCTGGCGGCCTTCTTCACCACCGGCGCCTTCTTGCTGGCAGCGGCAGGCTTGGCCTTGGCGGGCGCAGCAGCCTTCTTCGCCACCGGCTTAGTTGCCTTGACCGGCGTCTTCTTTGCGGTGGCCTTCCTGGCCGCCGGTTGCGAGGACGCTGCCTTGGTCGCCGGCTTGCTGGCCGGTTTCCTGGCAACGGGCTTTGCCGCCAACTTCTTCACAACAGGCTTGGCGGTTTTCTTGGCGGCCGTTGCGGCCTTCTTTGCAGTTTTTTTAGCAGCCACGAAACGCTCTTCCTTGGATTCCCCGGGGCCCGGGAAAGCGGGCCTTTATAGCCTACCCGACCCGCAGCAGCAACCTCGGCACCCTGCTCCATTCAGTCCTGGAGTCAAGGCGCCCTTGGAGGCAGTCCGACGAACACGGACCGCCTTGCGCGGTACGGAACCTGGCCAGCACCCGCAGGTGCTGGTACCGGTCGCAGGCCATCGGCGACATGCGACCAACGGCCCATCCTGCACAAATGCGGCCTTCATGCCAACTGGCATAAGATGACTGGGTGATCTCGCGCCTGCTCATTGCCCTGCTGCGCTTCTACAAGCGCTTCATCAGCCCCTTGCTTGGGCCACGCTGCCGTTTCGTGCCGAGCTGTTCTGAATACGCGATGGAAGCCATCTCGCGGCACGGCCCGCTGCGCGGCAGCTGGCTGGCTGCACGACGGCTCGGTCGCTGCCACCCGTTCCATCCCGGCGGCTTCGACCCCGTGCCCGAGTCTCCCAACGCCCCCTCTTGCCGTTGCACAGGAAAACACTGACATGTCCTCCACCCTCATCACCAACGCCCGGATGGTCAACGAAGGCCGCACCTTCGACGGCGACCTGCGCATCGAGAACGGCCGCATCGCGCAGATCGGCAGCGGGCTGGCGCCGCGGGACGGCGAGCGGGTGGTGGATGCGGCCGGACGCTGGCTGCTGCCCGGCATGATCGATGACCAGGTGCACTTCCGCGAACCGGGCCTGACCCACAAGGGCGACATCGCCAGCGAATCGGCCGCGGCCGTGGCCGGTGGCCTGACCAGCTTCATGGACATGCCCAACACCAACCCGCCGACGCTGGATTCGACCATCCTGGAAGCCAAGTACGAGCTCGCGCGCGGCCGCGCCTGGGCCAACTATGGCTTCTACCACGGCGCCAGCAATGACAACCTCGACGCGATCCGTGCTCTGGATCCAAAAAAGGCCCCGGGCGTGAAGGTGTTCATGGGTGCTTCGACCGGCAACATGCTGGTGGACAACCCGGAAACGCTGGATGCGATCTTCCGCGAATGCCCGACCCCGATCATCACGCACTGCGAAGACACGCCGATGATCGATGCCAACCTGAAGGCCTTCCAGGAAAAGTACGGCGATGCGCTGACCCCTGACATGCATCCGGACATCCGTTCGCGCGAGGCCTGCATCAAGTCGACCCGGCTGGCGATGTCGCTGGCGCGCAAGCACGGCACCCGCCTGCATGTGCTGCACATCTCCACCGCCGACGAGCTGGCGCTGTTCGAGAAGGGCCCGCTGATCCGCGCCGACGGCAGCCGCAAGCAGATCACCGCCGAGACCTGCGTGCACTTCCTGCACTTCGCGCGCCCGGACTATGCGACCAAGGGCAACCTGATCAAGTGCAACCCGGCCATCAAGGAAGTGTCCGACCGCGAGGCGATCACCGCTGCGCTGGCCGACGACGTGCTGGACGTGCTGGCCACCGACCACGCGCCGCACACCTGGGAAGAGAAGCAGAAGCCGTACGCGCAGGCACCGTCGGGCCTGCCGCTGGTGCAGTACGCGCTGGTGGCCGCGCTGGAGCGCGTGCACGAAGGCAAGCTGACCCGCGAGCAGGTGGTGCAGAAATTCGCCCACGCGCCGGCACAGTTGTTCGACGTGGAAGAGCGCGGCTTCCTGCGCGAAGGCTACTTCGCCGACCTGGTGCTTGTGGAAGACGTGCCGTTCACCGTCAAGCGCGAGGACGTGCTGTCCAAGTGCGGCTGGTCGCCGTTCGAAGGCACGACCTTCCGTTCGCGCGTGGCCTCCACCTGGGTGAACGGCCAGCTGGTGTGGGACGGCAGCAAACTGGTGGGCGAGCCCGCCGGCCAGCGCATGACCTACGACCGCTGATGCGCGCGGCACTATTTACCGGGGCGCTGCTGCTGGCGGCGCCCCTGCTCAGCGTACCGTCGGCTCACGCGCAGGATGGCATCGGCAGCCTGATCGACAGCCGCGTGGTGTTCCCGGCCAGTGCGTCGCAGGGCGCACTGGTGATCGGCAAGGTTCCCGCCGGCAGCCGCGTGCAGTACGCCGGTCGCCAGCTGCGGGTGAGCGGCTACGGCAGCGTGGTGTTCGGCATCGGCCGCGACGAGAAGGGACCATTGCGCGTGCAGGTGCAGCGCCCCGATGGTGGCAGCGAGACCGCGACCATTGCGGTGACGCCGCGCGACTGGCCCACCGAGCGGGTCAACGGCGTGCCGCCGAAGACGGTCAATCCGCCGCCGGCGATTGCCGAGCGGATCAAGCGCGAACAGGCGCAGGTGACCGCCGCGCGTGCTCGCGATGACGACCGCACCGACTTCACCCAGACCTTCATCTGGCCGGTGCAGGGCCGCATCAGCGGTCGCTTCGGCAATGCGCGCGTGTACAACGGGCAGCCCGGTGCCGGTCATTCCGGCATGGACGTCGCGGTACCGACCGGCACCCCGGTGAAGGCACCGGCCGCCGGCATCGTCACCTTCGCCGGGCCGGACCTGTACCTGACCGGCGGTACGCTGCTGCTCGACCACGGTTTCGGGGTCAGCTCCAACTTCCTGCACCTGTCGCGCATCGACGTAAAAGTTGGCGACCGTGTGGAACAAGGCCAGGTGATCGCCGCGGTCGGCGCCACCGGCCGTGCCACCGGCCCGCACCTGCACTGGGGCATGAACTGGTTCGATACCCGTATCGATCCGCTACTGGTACTGGAACGCAAGTAACGCGCGCAATGCGCTTTGGTGGGTGCCAACCTTGGTCGGCACAACCTCACAGAGCGTGCGGACCAAGGTCCGCACCCACCAGAAGCAGTCAACAGCGCGGATCGATCAACCGCGCGCGGCCCACCACACGCGCAACAAGGTGCGCACCGGGGTCGCTTCAATCGGCTTGCCTGCGGCCTGCGCGGCAACGCGGGCGCGCGCCAGGCTGGACCACACACGGCGCGGGCGCGGGCCGGGCACGCGCGTGCCCCAGCCCTTCAACAGATGCTGCGCCCAGCGCTGTGCAGCCGTGCTGGCATCACCGTCCAGCAGGCTGCGCGGCACACCGGCCACGCCGGCATCCTGCAGGCGCTGGGCCAGGGTCTGCAGCTGCACCGCGCGACCGGCACCGGTGCGCGGCTTGTCCGCGAACAAGGCCGCCTCGACCGCGGCCACGGCTTCAGCGTAGTTGGCCAGCGCACGCTCGGCACTGGCGGCGTCCAGCGCGACGGTGCGTGCTTCAACCAGGTCCGGCAGCGCCTCGGCCAACTGCGCCCACGGCGCACGCACCGGCTCCAGCAGGCGGCCCAGTGGATGACGCGAACGATGCCCGGCCCAGCTGCGCAGCTCCTCGCCCCACCATGCCAGCTTGGCATCGGCCGGCAGCGGATCGCCGCCGGTATTGAGCATGTCGTCGAACTCCTGCAGCAGCGCGAACCACGCCACGGCAAGCTCGCGTTGCGATTCGGCCACGAACGGGGCGGCCACCGACCATTCCGGCCAACGGCTGCGCCACTTGTCGAGGAAACTGTCCAGCGCGGTACTGCTCACTACGTGATTCCTTACGGCTGGGCCGGGGCTGCCGGCCGGGTCGGCCAGAGACTGGCCAGTTGCAGAAGTTCGGCGTTCTCGACCAGCACGTCGGCCTGCCAGGCCAGCGGGTCGTCGCTGTGCAGGCGGTAGCCCCACAGCGCCGCCACCGACGGCATGGCGGCAGCGCGTGCGGCGATGATGTCGCGCTCGTCGTCACCCACGTACACGCAGTCTTCGGCGGCAATGCCAATGGCCTGCGCTGCGTGCAGCAGCGGCAGCGGGTGCGGCTTGCGTTCGGCCAGGCTGTCACCGCCGACCAGCACCGCGCAGCGCTGCTGCCAGCCATGCTGCGGCAGGATCAGGCGCGCCAGGTACTCGGGTTTGTTGGTGACGATGCCCCACACCGTACCGGCCTCATCCAGCGCGGCGAGCACGCCGGCCACGCCGTCGAACAGCACTGCGTGCTGGCCGATCAACGCTTCATAGCGCTGCAGGAATTCCGGGATCAGCGCGTCACGTGCGGCGACGTCCAGTTCCGGGAACGCGGCCGAGACCATCGCCCGCGAGCCTTTCGACACCACCGGGCGCAGTGCGGCCGGATCGATGGGGGCACGACCACGTTCGGCCAGCATCGCGTTGCAGGTGGCGACGAAGTCCGGCGCGCTGTCCAGCAACGTGCCATCCAGGTCGAACAGCACCGCGCGCGGGAAGCGGGCGGAGGTCATGCCGGCTTGACCGCGTAGGCCAGGTAGTTGATGTCGGTGCGGCTGCTCAGGCGGGCGTGGTTGCGCCACGGCTCGTAGGCCATGCCGCTGACGTCCACCAGCTGCATGTCGGCCTCGCGCAGCCAGCGCGCCAGCTCGGCCGGCTTGATGAACTCCTGGTAGTGGTGCGTGCCCTTGGGCAGCAGCCGCGCCACGTACTCGGCACCGACAATCGCCACTGCGAAGGCGGTAGCAGTGCGGTTGATGGTCGACAGGAACAGATGGCCGCCGGGCTTCAGCAGGCGCTTGCAGGCCTCGATGATCGCGCCCGGGTCCGGCACGTGCTCCAGCATTTCCATGCAGGTCACCACATCGAAGCTGCCCGGCTGCTCGGCGGCCAGGTCCTCGGCGGCCTGCACCCGGTAATCGACCTTGGCGCCGCTTTCCAGCGCATGCAGGCGCGCGACCTTGACCAACTCCGGGGCCAGGTCGATGGCGGTGACGTCGGCGCCGGCCTGGGCCAGCGCTTCGCTCAACAGGCCGCCACCGCAACCGATGTCGAGCACACGTGCGCCGCGCAGCGGCACGCGGTCGGCCACGTATTTCAGGCGCACCGGGTTCAGCGCATGCAGCGGCTTCTGCGGGCCGTCAGCGTCCCACCAGCGGTTGGCCAGCGCGGCGAACTTGTCCAGCTCGGCCTGATCGAAATTGGAGGAAGCGTGGGGGGCAGTCATGAGGGAGTCCTTGCGGCGCCGGGGTTCAGGCGCGGATATGACGGATGCGCTCGCGCCACTGGCGCGCGTTGGCGATGATGCCCGGCAGGTCCATGCCGACCAGCTCGCGCTGCACCAGCTTCGGCTTGCCGGCGATCCAGACGTCGCTGACCTGCTGGCGGCCGGTGGCGTACACCAGCTGCGACAGCACGTTGTGCAGCGGCTGGGTTTCCAGTGCGGACAGGTCGACGCAGACCAGGTCGGCCTGCTTGCCGACTTCGATCGAACCGATGCGCTCGCCGAAGCCCAGCGCGCGGGCACCGCCCAGGGTGGACGCGCGCAGCGTGGTCGCCGCGTCCAGCGCGGTGGCGTCATCGGCCACGGCCTTGGCCAGAATCGCCGCGGTGCGGTTCTCGCTGAACATGTCCAGGTCGTTGTTGCTGGCGCAGCCGTCGGTGCCGATCGCCAGGTTCACGCCGGCGCGCTGCAGGGCGCAGGCCGGGCAGAAACCGGAGGCGAGCTTCAGGTTCGATTCCGGGCAATGCACCACGCTGACGCCACGCTCGGCGCACAGGTGGATTTCCGCATCGGTCAGCTGGGTCATGTGCACCGCGATCAGGCGGTCGTTGACCAGGCCGAGGCGATCCAGCCGCGCCAGCGGGCGCTGGCCGTGCAGCTTGATCGAATCGTTGATCTCCTGCGCGGTCTCGTGGGTGTGCAGGTGCACCTGCATGTCGAGCTGGTCGGACAGCATCCGCACCCGCTCGAAGTTGGCATCGTTGACCGTATACGGCGCATGCGGCGCGAACGCGGTGCCGATCAGTGGATCGGTGCGCCACTGGTCATGCAGTTCACCGGCCTTGGCGAAGTACTCGTCGTCGGTCTTGGCCCAGGCGGTGGGGAAATCGATGATGACCGCGCCGACCAGCGCGCGGAAACCATGCTTCTTGTAGACGGCGGCCTGCACATCGCCGAAGAAGTAGTTCTCGTTGGCGCAGGTGGTGCCGCCGCGCAGCATCTCGGCGATGGCCAGGGTGGTGCCGTCGGCGACGAATTCGGGGCCGATCACCGCCGCTTCCACCGGCCAGATGTGCTGCTGCAGCCAGGTCATCAGCGGCAGGTCGTCGGCGACGCCGCGCAGCAGGGTCATCGGGTTGTGCGTGTGCGCATTGACCAGGCCCGGCATCAGCGCCGCCTCGGGGCGGCTGACCACCTGGGTGGCGCGGAACCGTGCGCGCGCCTCGGCACGCGACAGGATGGCCACGATCTCGCTGCCACGCACGGCAACGGCATGGTCTTCCAGCACCACCGCATGCGGCTCGATCGGAACGACGTAACCGGCTTCGATGAGCAGGTCGCAGGCTTCGGGGAGGTGCGGGCTATCGCTCATGCGGGCTCACTGGCTGGGGGGCGGCGAGATACTTCTGGGGGACACGCCCCTGAGTCAGGGGCTGCCGCGAAGCGGCGGGGTCTGGAGACCCGTGAAGCGGGGCCCATGATCTGCCGAAGCAGATCATGGGAGCGCCAGCGCGAACGCGATGGCGCGTATCCGGCCAGCGGCCGGCACTATCGTAATCCGGCTGCGCCGGATTACTTGACGCGTGCGGAGTATTCGCCCGAACGGGTGTCGACGCGGATCACTTCGTCCTGGTTCACGAACAGCGGCACGCGGACCACGGCGCCGGTTTCCAGCGTGGCCGGCTTGCCGCCGCCGCCCGAGGTGTCGCCACGGACGCCCGGATCGGTTTCGGTGATCTTCAGCTCGACGAAGTTCGGCGGCTGCACGAAGATCGGCTCACCGTTCCACAGGGTGACCACGCAGGACTCCTCGCCCTTCAGCCACTTCTCGGCGCCGCCCATGCCGGCCTTGGTGGCCTGGACCTGCTCGAAGGATTCCGGGTCCATGAAGTGCCAGTACTCGCCGTCGCTGTACATGAAGTTCATGTCGGTATCGACGACGTCGGCTGCATCCAGCGAGTCGGTCGACTTCATGGTCACTTCCTGGGTACGGCCGTCCTTGATCAGGCGGTACTTCACGCGGGTGAAGGCCTGGCCCTTGCCCGGCTTGACGTATTCGGTGTCGATGATGACGGCCGGTTGGTTGTTGACCAGGATCTTCATCCCGTTCTTGACGTCGTTCATGCCGTAGCTGGCCATGCGTAAACTCCTGAGTGGCAAAAACGCCGCGGGTGCGGCGAGCCGTTAGAATGGAAAGCCCACCGGATGCCGGTGGGCGACTGTTTTTCTGCCCCCATGATAACCGCAGGCCCCCTCTCCATGCAGCTTTCCGCCTTCCCCCGGCCCCAGTCGCCAGGCGCGCCCGCGCGCTGGCAGCAGCTCTGGCGCCAGGCACTGCGCGACCCGCAGGCGCTGCTGGCCCGGCTGCAGCTGGACCCGGCGGCACTGGGCGTCTCCGAAGCGGCCATGGCCCAGTTCGCGCTGCGCGTGCCGGAGGGGTTCGTGGCCCGCATGCGCAAGGGCGATCCGGCCGATCCGCTGCTGCGGCAGGTGCTGCCGATCGACGAGGAAATGCGCCCGGCGCCCGGGTTCAGCTTCGATGCGGTGGGTGATGGTGCCGCCAAGAAGGCCACCGGCGTCATCCAGAAGTACCGTGGCCGCGCCCTGCTGGTGGCGACGGGCAGCTGTGCGATCAACTGCCGCTACTGCTTCCGCCGCCACTTCGACTATGGCGCGGAAAACGCTGCCAAGGGCGGCTGGCAGGAGGCCGTAGCCGCCATCGCCGCCGACCCCGACATCGACGAGGTGATCCTGTCCGGCGGTGACCCGCTGTCGCTGGCCACGCACAAGCTGGTCGAGCTGACCGACGCCCTGCGCGCGATCCCGCATATCCGCCGCCTGCGCATCCATACCCGGCTGCCGATCGTGCTGCCCGAGCGCGTGGACGATGAACTGGTCACCTGGCTGGGCAGCCTGCCGTGGCCGCTGGCGGTCGTGGTCCACGCCAACCATGCCAATGAATTCGATGCCAGCGTGGACGCGGCGATGGCCCGCCTGCGCGGCATCGGCGCCCAGCTGCTGAACCAGGCGGTGCTGCTGCGCGGGGTCAACGACAGCGTGCAGGCCCTGCAGGACCTGAGCGAGCGCAGCTTCGCCGCCGGCGTGCTGCCCTACTACCTGCACCAGCTGGACCGGGTCGAGGGCGTGGCCCACTTCGAAGTGGACGACACCCGGGCCAAGGCATTGATTGCCGGGTTGACCGCGCGCCTGTCCGGCTATCTGGTCCCGAAGCTGGTACGCGAACTGCCTGGCGACCCGAGCAAGCGCCCGGTGTAATTCCGTAGCGGGGGTCATCCCTTTTCCTGCGGAAAAGGGATGACCCCCGGCACAACGTCAATCGGTCAAACGCCCGATTCGATCATCCGCACCACTTCGGTGGCGGTGACCGGGTGGCTCAGCCAGTAGCCCTGCCCCAGATCGCAGCCGCGCTGCGCCAGCAGCTCGAACTGCGCCTGCTGCTCGATGCCCTCGGCCACCACCGTGATGCCCAGCGCGTGGGCCATGGCGATGATCGCCGTGGTCAATGCGAGGTCGTCGGGATCCCGCTGCATGTCGGCCACGAAGCTCTTGTCGATCTTCACGCCGTCCACCGGCACCTGGCGCAGATGACTGAGCCCAGAGAAGCCGGTCCCGAAATCATCCAGCCAGACCTTCACGCCGGTGCGGTGCAGCTTGTCCAGCAGCTGCGCGGCGACCATCTCGTCACCGATCACCGCGGTCTCGGTCAGCTCCAGATGCAGGCGCGACGCTGGCAGCCCGGACTCATGCAGGCACTGCGCGACCAGCGCCGGCAGTTCGCCGCCGCGCAGCTGCCGCGGTGACACGTTGACCGATACGAACAGGTCGTCGCCTGCCACGCCACGTGGCCATTGCGAGGCCTCCATGCAGGCCGCACGCAGGACTTTCGGACCGATGATCTCGATCAGGCCGCTCTGCTCGGCCACCTCGATGAACACCGATGGCGGAATCGTGCCCAAGGTCGGATGCTGCCAGCGCAGCAGCACTTCGACGCCGACCATGCGGCGGTCGCGCATGCGGAAGATCGGCTGGTAGGCCAGGCGCAGTTCGCCGCGCTCCCAGGCCCCGCGCAGCTCCTGTTCCATATGCACGCGACGTTCGACCGCGTGGTCCATCGCCCGGCTGTAGTAGCGATAGCAGTTCTTGCCGGCCATCTTCGCCTGGTACATGGCGATGTCGCCGTTTTTCAACAGGGTGGTCGCATCGGCCGCATCGTCGGGGAACAGGGTCACGCCGATCGAGGTGCCCAGGAACAGCTCCCTGCCCTGCACCACCAGCGGCCTGCCCAGCTCGCGCACCAGCACTTCGGCCAGCAGCCGCGCGTTGGCGGCCACATCACCGTCGCCCACCAGGATCACGAACTCGTCACCGCCGAAGCGGGCCAGCAGGGCCTCGTCGCCGCCTGCCTCCGCAACGGCGCGGCCGATGCGCTGTGCGAACTGCAGCAACGCCTCGTCACCGGCCTCATGGCCAAGCGTGTCGTTGACCCGCTTGAAATCGTCGATGTCGGCGAACAGCAGGCCCAACCGGTGATTGGCGGCACGCGCCGCCATCAGCCGATGGTCCAGCGCTTCGCGGAATGCCAGCCGGTTGGTCAGCCCGGTCAGCGCGTCGGTATAGGCCATGCGCCGCACTTCACGGTCATGGCGGGCGATCGCATCGCGCATGCGGGCGAAGCCGCGCACCAGCTCACCCACTTCGTCGTCACGGGTGTTCTCGGCCAGGGGCGTCTGGTAGTCACCGGCCTCGATGCGGCGCGCGGCCGCGGCCAGATCGCGGATCGGCGCGACCAGCGTGCGCTGCACGTACAGGATCACCACCACGCCGATCACCACCAGCAACCCCAGCATCAGCAGCAACCAACCCAGGTGGCGGCTGCCGACCAGTTGCAGGCGCTCGCCAAGGGTGGCGTTGGCCGCCTGTTCGCGTTGCTGCACTTCGTCCAGCGCCATGCCGACGCGGACGCCGCCGATGCGCTGGTTGCCAACCATGATCGGCATCGTGTTGTCCAGCACCTTCGGCGATTCCTGCACCAGCAAGGCCTGCGCCGCCGCAGCCTTGGGTGCCAGGGGATCGGCCATCGGCTGGCCGAATCCCGGGACCTCGACCGAGCCGTCGTGCACCAGCCGGCCGCGCTCGTCGAACACCAGTACATAGCGCACCACCGGCTGTCGCGCCGTGCTGCGCACCAGCACGCCGACCTGGTCCAGGTCGCGGTAATACAGCGGGTTGGCCAGCGCATCGGACAACTCGCGTGCCATCGCCTCGCCGCGGCTGCGCACGCTGCGGTCGAACAACTCATGGATGACGCCACCGCTGAGGGTGCGCACCTCGCTCTGCATCGCCGTCTGGCGCCCCAGCAGCACCGCCAGGATGGCGACCACCACGACCATCGCTCCGCCCATCGCCAGCAGGAACCGGGCCTGCATCCCCGAGCCGAGCCACTTCATTCCACTTCCATCCGCACGCGCGTCAATCCTTGTTTCAATTCATCCAACCGCTGCTGCGCATGCGCATCGACACGGTGGAAACCGGAAGTGCCAAAAAACCGATGCAACGCACCCTGTGCCTGCGGGTCGCTGGCGGCCTGCAGCAGGACTTCCTGCAGGCGGTCGCGCACCCGGGCATCGAGGTCGGCGCGGACCATCTCCACCGCACGCGGGTAGGGTTCGGTGCGCAGCAGTTCGCGGAAATCGCGCCGGAATGCAGCCGGCACCCGCCGCTCGTCGTTCCAGTCCACGCTGCTCACCGCCCCCACATCCGCCATCCCCTTGTGCACGTACGTCGCGATGTTCAACTCGCTGCGCGCGAACACATACCCCACGCTGTCACGCCCGGGCACGTCCCAGACCCCGGCCAGGATCTGCGGCGACAGGCCATGGTCCAGCAGGGTCATCACCGGCACCAGGTAGGCGCTGGTGGATGCCGTGTTCTGCAGGGCCAGGCGATGGCCGCGCAGATCCTGCACCCGCTGGATGGGACTGTCGCTGCGCACGAAGAACACCGTCTGGTATTCGCGCACCCCGTTGCGCTCGGTCAACAGCAGCGGCCGCGCACCACTGCGCTGGCCCAGTGCCACCGCCGTACCGGAGGTTTCCGTGACCCAGTCGACCCGTCCCCGCCGCAGATAGCTGGCCATCTGCTGCGGGTCGCGGGCCATCAGTACCCGCCCCTCCTGGATGCCGACGTCATGCATGCGCGCCACCACGTAGTCCAGCAGGGGTTGCAGCTGCTCGTAGTGAGCCTGGGGGTCATCGCTGATCCGGCCCAGCACCAGCACCGGATCCGGTGCTGCATGCACGGCTCCGGCCAGCAGGACCATGGCCAGGCTCAGCAGTCCCCCCTGCATTGCCTTTCGCAGACCCGACACAGACGTCATCCCCCCCTGGGTATCCAGACAGACTACCCGAAAAAATGAGAACGTCGTCAGCTGTCCTTGCTGCCGGCCTGGGCCAGACGCGCCATGCGCTGGGTGTCGGCGAGGATGCCACGCAACAGGCGCACTTCCTGCTCGCTCGGCTCGCTGCGCAGGAACAGGCGGCGCAGCTTGCGCATCGCCGATTCCGGCGCGCGGCCCTTGTGGAAATCGATCTCGTCCAGGGTGTCGCCGAGCTGGGCGAAGAAGCTCTCCATCTGCTCATGGCTGGCGGCCTGTTCGCGGAAGCCCGGCTCGGCGTCGGCGGCCGGCTGCGCGCCCAGCAGCTGCATGCGCGTTTCGTACGCCAGCACCTGCACGGCGGCGGCCAGGTTGAGCGAGCTGAACTCCGGGTCTGACGGGATGTGCACTGCGGCGTGGCAGAGCTGCAGCTCCTCGTTGGTCAGGCCGGTGCGCTCGCGGCCGAATACCAGTGCGACCTCGGCACCTTCGCCCGCCTTGGCCACCGCACGGGCAGCGGCATCGGCCGGCAGGTACTCCTCCAGCTGGACGCGGCGGGCACGGGCCGTGCAACCCAGTACCAGGCGGCAATCCGCCACGGCCTCGGCCAGGGTAGCCACCACCGGAGCGTCCCCCAGCACGTCTTCGGCACCGGCCGAGCGGCGGAAGGCCTCCTCGTCCAGCGGCTTTTCGGGGGCGACCAGCACCAGGCGGGCCAGGCCCATGGTCTTCAGGGCGCGGGCGGCAGCCCCCATGTTGCCGGGGTGCTGGGTACCGACCAGGACGAATCGGAGGCGGGTGGCGGCGGGAAACTGGGACATGAACAGGGAAAAGGTCGAGCTGGACGATGACCAATGGTAAACTGTGCGGCCGGCCACTGCGCCGGACCCGCTCTTTTCCCCCGCCAGTC
The DNA here is from genome assembly GCF_059368315.1 of Stenotrophomonas sp. YJH_SMC_119. NCBI lineage: Bacteria > Pseudomonadati > Pseudomonadota > Gammaproteobacteria > Lysobacterales > Lysobacteraceae > Stenotrophomonas > Stenotrophomonas sp. YJH_SMC_119. Next base: position 357,057 of record NZ_JCAFRP010000002.1, read on the forward strand.
CATCTCTTCTGCCTTTCCGGGAGCCCACGCCATGCAGAAACCCGCCGTCACCGTCATGGTCAAGGCCGCCCGCCTCGCCGGCAACGTCCTGTTGCGCAACATCAACAAGCTCGAGGCACTGAACGTGGTGCAGAAGGGCCGGATGGACTACGCCAGCGAAGTGGATGCGGACGCGGAAAAGGTCATCGTCAAGGAACTCAAGCGCGCCTACCCGGATTACGGCATCTTCGGTGAAGAAGGTGGCGTGCAGGGCGAGCGCCGCCAGATGTGGGTCATCGACCCGCTGGATGGCACCAGCAACTACCTGCGCGGCGTGCCGCACTACTGCGTGTCGATCGCCCTGGTCGAGAACGGCGAGCCGACCGATGCCGTCATCTTCGATCCGCTGCGCAATGAACTGTTCACCGCCAGCCGTGGCGCCGGCGCCGTGCTGAACGACCGCCGCATCCGCGTGGCCGACCGCAAGGATCTGGAAGGCACGATGATCCACACCGGCTTCGCCCCGCGCGAACGCAGCCGCGCCAGCGCGCAGCTGAAGTCGGTCGACACCCTGCTGGTCCAGGCTGAGGACATCCGCCGCACCGGTTCGGCCGCGCTGGACCTGGCCTACGTGGCCTGCGGCCGCGCCGACGCCTATTTCGAAGCCGGCGTGAAGGCGTGGGACATCGCTGCCGGGCTGCTGCTGGTCCGCGAGGCGGGTGGCAAGGTCTGCGACTTCAAGGGCGCGACCCTGGGCCGGATGGACAACCGTGGCCCGGAGACCCACCAGATCGTTGCCGGCAACCTGAAGGTGGCCGAGTCGCTGCAGAAGGTGCTGGTGAACACGGGCTACGCGGCGGAGTTCGACGCGAAGTTCTGAGGTTTCGCGTAAAGCGGTTCATGGAGACGGCACCTGCGAAGGTGCCGTTTTCGTATCCGCAGTGATCGTGCTTGTCACTTTCTTTGCTCGTGCAAAGAAAGTAACCAAAGAAACACGCCGCCAGGGCGCGAGCCGATGCTGCGCATCGGTACCCTGCGCTCCTCGGCCCGCCGAGGGACGGTGCGGGAACTCGCTGCGCTCAGACACCCGCACCTCTTCGCCCTCGCCGGACCTGCGGTGCTCGGCTCGCTCAAGGCGGGTCCCAAGGTCAAATGCCACAGCTGCACCCAGTAGCAACTGTCTTGTCAGGGGCAGCCGAGGGCCACCTCGGCGTCTCGCTTACGGGCGTTGAGGATCACCAGCATTTTGCGCATGACCGCCACGAGCGCCACCTTGCTCGCTTTGCCCTTGGCCTTCAGGCCAGCGTAA